>NZ_JABEKS010000001.1:988431-1317908 GCF_012985205.1 Planctomonas sp. JC2975
CGCGCCGCCCCTTCCACCAGGGACGGCATCCTCCGTCTCGACGGGATCGACGTCGTGCCCGCGTTCCCGTCGCTTCCCGCCCAGGCTCCGCTCCCGGCGGCACCCGGCCGGATCGCCTGGGCGGGCGCACACATGCCGCTCACCGCGTCCTTCGCGGCGGATCTGAAGCGCGACGAGCTGCTCAACGGGCGGCGGATCGCGGTCTCCATGGTGCTGGAGCCGAAGACGGCCGTCCTGGCGCTCGCGCTGCGCGACGCCGGCGCCGACGTGCACGTCTTCTCGCATCGCTACGAGACGGACGAACCCGTTGCCGCCCACCTGGGTGAACTGGGCATCCCGGTGTTCGCGGATGCGCGCGGTGACGCCGCAACGGACCGCACCCTCGCACTTCGACTGCTCGACACGGATCCCGACGTGCTCATCGACGACGGCGCGCACGTCATCCGGCTCGCGCACAAGGCCCGGCCGGAACTCGTCACCCGCATGATCGGTGCAGCGGAGGAGACGACCAGCGGGGTGCGCGCGATCCGCGCGCTCGGCGACGGACTCCGCATGCCCGTCGTCGCGGTGAACGACGCCGTCACCAAGACCCGCTTCGACAACCGTTACGGAACAGGGCAGTCCTGCGTGTTCGCGCTCGCCGACACCCTCGAATCCGTTGCGGGTCTCGTTCCTGCGACGGACTCGTTCGACGACGCCGTGGTGGCGGTGCTCGGCTTCGGACCCGTCGGGCAGGGCGTCGCGCAATTCGCGAGGGCGCTGGGCGCACGGGTGCGTGTGGCCGACGTGGACCCCCGCGCGGAACTCGAGGCTCGGTACGCGGGATATTCGACGGGTGCGGCAGCGGAGATCCTGCCCGGCGCCGACATCGTCTTCTCCGCGACGGGGGTCGCCCGCACGATCACGGCCGAGCTCGTGCGGCTGCTGGACGAGGCCGTCCTGGCCGTCGCCGGAGGCGTGGATGACGAGATCGAGGTGGACCGCCTTCGCCGGTCGGCGCACACGGCGCGAGCCGGGGATCACGTCGAGACCTTCACGTTCGACGACGGGCGCGTCGTGACCGTCGTCGACGATGGCGAGTGCGTGAACATCACGGCAGGCGAAGGCAACCCGATCGAGATCATGGATCTTTCGTTCGCCGCGCAGTTGCAGGCGCTGCGCACACTGCTCACGGGCCGTGACCTGCCGCCGGAGCTGATGCCGCTCCCGGTCGAAGCCGACCGCGAGATCGCGCGGCGTGCCCTGCCGCACCGGCGCGCCGGTCAGCTGCCCGCCGGTCCGTGCGGTGAAGGAGCGGCCTCGTGAGCAGCATCCACGTCTTCTCGGCATCCCTGGTGCTGCCGGTGACCGCCCCGCCCATCCTGGACGGCGCGATTGCGGTGCGCGACGGGCGCATCCTGCACGTCGGCGATCGACCATGGGTGCTCGGCGCACTGAGGGAACGCGGCGAGGAGTTCCGCGAGACGCACGCGGACGGCATCCTCGCGCCCGGCCTGGTCAATGCGCACACCCACCTGCAGTACACCGGCATGGCCGACGTCGGCCAGGGCAGGTATCGCGGCTTCGAGGACTGGGCCCGCGCATTCGACGCGCTCTACGAGCATCCGCACGACTGGCGGGCGGATGCTGTGGCCGGCGCGGGCCGCCTCCTCGCCTCCGGCGTCACCGCCGCCGCCGACGTGGTCACCGACCTCGAAGCCGCCGCCGTGCTCCACGACACTGGCCTGCACGGCATCGCGTACTGGGAGGTGATGAGCTGGGAGGACCAGCAGTGGCGCGACTACGGACGCGACCAGGTGCAGGCCGAGCTCGACCGGATCCCCACGACGCCTGGATCCGGACTCTCGCCGCACGCACCGTACTCGCTCGACACCGTTCCGCTGCACGAGATCCCCGACATCGTTCGCGAGCGCGGGCTGCGACTGCACATCCATCTCGGGGAATCGCAGTTCGAGGGCGAGCGGATCGCCGACGACGACGGTGAGCGTCACGAGAACTGGCGCTTCGCCGGCGTGCAGAGCTTCCGTGCCCTCCGCGAGCTCGGGTTCGGCACGAGTGCGACCGAGTTCGTCGACCAGCTCGGCGTGCTCGGGCCGGACTGCCATATCGCGCACGGCGTTTACATGACCGAACAGGATCGCCGCCTCCTGCGCCTGCGCGGTACGAGCGTCGCTCTGTGCCCTCGGTCGAACGACGTCATCGGGCTGGAGCCGCCACCCGTCGCCGACTACCTCGCCGAGGGCAACGCCATCGCCGTCGGAACGGACTCGCTCTCGTCGAGTCCTTCGCTCGATCTCATGGCCGACGTCGCCGCGTTGCACCGGCTGGCCAGGGCGCAGGGCTACCGTGGCGACGACCTGCACGCCCGGCTGCTGGGTGCGGCGACGTTGGGCGGTGCCCGCGCGCTCGGCCTCGACGTCGGCCCCCGCCGCCTCGGACAGTTCGGCGTCGGCGCCGTGGCCGACCTCGCGTTCTTCGACGTGCCCGTCACGACCGTTCCGGATGCCACGGCCGAGCTCATCGAGGCCGGCACCGGGCGTTGCGCGGCCACCTACGTCGACGGACGCCATCGATGGTCCAGGCCGGAGCTGCACGAGGCGCCCGCCGATGAGGATTCCGACGAAGTGAGGCGACGATGAGCAGTTCCGACGTTCAGAGGTCCGTATCCGAAGACCGGATCCGGCCGGCACTCGCGGAGCGGCTCGACCTCGAGCGGCACCCCGAGGGCGGATGGTTCCGCCGCACCTGGACATCGCCCGTCTCGGTCGAGCTGCCGAGAGGCGAGCGGGCTGCGGCATCCCTCATCCACTACCTGCTCGAGGACGGCGAGTCGTCGGCGTGGCACGTTGTGCAGTCCGACGAGATCTGGCTCTGGCACGGGCCGGGCAGGCTCGGCCTCCGGCTCGGCGGAACCGGTGATGCGCCGGTCGAAGGCACGACCTCGATGCTCGGCCCCGACATCCTCGCCGGCGACCGGGCGCAGGCCGTCGTCCCGGCCGGGGTGTGGCAGCGAACGCTGCCCGCGGCGGGCGAGACTCTCGTCAGCTGCCTGGTCTCGCCCGAGTTCAGCTTCGACGACTGGAAGCTGAGTTCGACCGCTGGTTGAGTCGGTCGGAACGAACCCGCGCACCCCGGCCTCCGTCGGCCCGGCTTCACCCGGCGTAACCGATTCCCGGTCTCCCAGGTGACTCTCGTAAAATCGCCGTGCATCAGAGAGGAGCGCGACAGCACGCGGCCCCTCTCTTCTCCTTTTCCCGGAAGGCCACCCGTGTCCCGCACCCCTCGTTCCCCGCGCGCTCCGCGCCGCATCGTCCTCGGCGCGGTCGTCGCCGCGGCAGCGCTCGTCGCACTGAGCGCCTGCAGCTCGGCCACCACCACGACCACGCACGGCCTGGAAACCATCACTGCGGGCAAGCTCACGGTCGCGACCGGCCAGCCCGCGTACTCCCCGTGGGTCATCGACAACAAGCCGCAGTCGGGTCAAGGCTTCGAATCGGCGGTCGCGTACGCGGTGGCGAAGAAGCTCGGCTTCTCGAAGGACGAGGTCACCTGGACGCGCACCGGTTTCGATCAGGCGGTCGCCCCTGGCCCGAAGGACTTCGACTTCAACCTGCAGCAGTTCAGCATCACCGACCAGCGCAAGAAGGCCGTTGACTTCTCCTCGCCGTACTACACGACGACGCAGGCGGTCGTTGCGTACAAGGGCACCCCGGTGGCGTCAGCGACCAGCGCCGCCGACCTCAAGCCGTACAAGATCGGCGTGCCTGCCGGAACCACCAGCTACGACGTGCTCATCAAGGAGGTTGGCGGATCACCCGCCGTGTTCAACTCCGAAGATGACGCCGTTCAGGCGCTCAAGAGCAAGCAGATCGACGCGATCGCCGTCGACCTGCCTGCCGCGTTCTACATCACGAGCGCCCAGCTGAAGAACGCCACGATCGTCGGACAGTTCTCCGACACCGACGGCGGTGACGACTACGGCCTCGTGCTGGCGAAGAACTCGCCGATCACGAAGAAGGTCACCGCCGCGGTCGACGCGCTGCGCGAGGACGGCACCCTGGCCGCGCTCGAAAAGAAGTGGCTGTCCGACTCCGTGAACGTGCCCACGTTCAAGTAGGCGATACCGTCCCAGCTGTGCCTGCTTCGCCATCTGCACCCGATCCATCGACGATGAATCCCACGTCGGTGTCCGATGCGACCCTCGGCGGGGACGGATCGGCCACGGTCGCGCATGCGCCGAGCGCCGTCGCGCTCGACCGCTCGAGGTTCCGCAAACGGCAGTCGACCCGATCCGTGGTCATCGCCCTGGTGAGCACCGTGGCGTTCGCGGTCGTCGTCTGGTTCGCCGTGGTCAACACGCCCGGCTGGGCGCTCGTGCAACAGTCCTTCTTCGATCCGAAGACGGCGTGGCAGGCGCTGCCGAGCGTGTTGCTGGGTCTGTGGACGAACATCCAGGTGCTGTTCTTCGCCGCGATCGGCGTGGCGATCTTCGCAACGCTGCTCGCTGCCATCCGCTCGCTGCGTGCGCCGGTCTGGTTCCCACTCCGGTTCCTCGCAACGGCGTACACCGACCTGTTCCGTGGGCTTCCGGTCCTCATCGTGCTGTACCTCGTGGGATTCGGGATCCCTGCGCTTGGGGTGTTCCCGCGAGTGCCGGCGGAGGTGTGGGGCACGATCGCGCTGGTGCTGTGCTACTCCGCGTATGTGGCAGAGGTGCTCCGCGCAGGCATGGAGGCAGTGCATCCGTCTCAGCGCTTCGCGGCGCGCTCGCTCGGGCTCACGCACACGCAGACGCTGCGGCTCGTGGTGTTCCCGCAGGGCATCCGCAAGGTGACGCCTGCGCTCATGAACGACTTCGTGTCGATGCAGAAGGACGTAGGCCTCATCTCCGTACTGGGCGCCGTGGATGCCGTGCGCGCGGCGCAGATCAACGTCGCCGAGACCTACAACTTCACCGCGTACGTCGTGGCAGGCCTTCTCTTCGTGTTGATCAGCTGGCCCATGATCCGTCTCACGGACTGGTACACGGCACGAGCGCAGAGGCGCGAGCAGACGGGCGGTGTGGTGTGAGCGAGCGGATGACGACTCCCTCAGCGAGCTTCGCGGACGACGCATCCGCTGCCTCGGTGCTCAGCATGCGTCGCGTGTACAAGGCGTTCGGTGAGAACGTCGTGCTGCGCGGCATCGACCTCGACGTGAACAGGCACGAGGTGGTGGTGCTCATCGGTGCGAGCGGATCCGGCAAATCCACGCTGCTGAAGACCGCGAACCTCCTGGAGCAGATCGACGACGGCCAGATCTTCCTGCACGGTGAGGACATCAGCGATCCACGTGTCGACGTGGACAAGACGCGCGCGCGCATCGGCGTCGTCTTCCAGCAGTTCAACCTCTTTCCGCATCTCACCGTTCTCGACAACGTGACCCTGGCGAATCGCAAGGTGCACAAGATGGCGAAGGACCAGGCGGAGCAGGTCGCCGTCGAGCTCCTCGGTCGCATCGGTCTCGGCGACAAGCTCAAGGCCTATCCTGACCGGCTCTCCGGTGGGCAGCAGCAGCGGGTCGCCATCGTGCGCGCCATCGCCAGCAATCCCGAGCTGCTGCTCCTGGACGAGATCACCAGCGCCCTCGACCCTCAGCTCGTCGGCGAGGTGCTCGATCTCGTGACGGAGCTGAAGGCATCAGGATCCACGATGGTCATGGCCACGCACGAGATGTCGTTCGCGCGACGTGCAGCAGATCTCGTCGTGTTCCTCAAGGGCGGCGTGCTGATCGAGCAGGGGCCGCCGGAGCAGGTGTTCGACGATCCGCAGCACCCGGAGACCCGCGAGTTCCTCGCCCGCGTGCACACGGTCGCCTGAGGCGAGAGCCGCGCGAGCTCGCTCGCATGGCCGAGCCGAGGAAGAACCGTTGAGCGACGCGAACACGGTTGCCTAAGGCAAGAGCCGTGCGAGGAAGGTCACCGTGCGGTCCATCCGCCGTCTATGGCCAGCGTCTGCCCTGTGACGAGGGATGCCGCGGGCGAGGCCAGGAAGACCGCCGCGCCCGACACCTCCCGCGGAACCCCGATGCGGTGGAGCCCGGCGATCCGCTCGAGGGTGTCGGCTCGGAACTCGGGGTCCGACAGTGCCGCCTGCGTGCCGTCGGTCTCGATGAAGGTCGGGGCCAGCGCGTTGACGCGGATCCCGTATCCGCCCCACTCCACGGCATGGCATCGGGTCATGTGCACGACAGCCGCCTTCGCCACGCAGTACGCCGACTCGCCGGGAAGGGCGACCAGCCCCGCCTGCGACGCGACGTTGACGATGGAGCCGCCGCCGGCATCCCGCATGTGCCGAGCGGCGTGCTGAGACAGGAAGTAGGTGGACTTCGTGTTCAGCGCCCAGACCCGGTCGAAGTCGTACTCCGTCACGTCGATCGCCGCGCCCATGATCCCGCCGCCGGCATTGTTGACGAGCGTGTCGAGCCGCCCGAACTCCTCGACCGCCCTGTCGATGGCGGTCCGTCCGCCTTCGAGGTCCGTCGCGTCGAGTCGCACGGGCAGCGCACGGCGCCCGAGCGCCTCGATCTCGGATGCCAGCCCCGCGTCATCCGAGACGTCGCGCAGCCCGATCGCGACGTCGGCACCGGCCCGCGCGAACTCGAGCGCGATGGCTCGACCAAGGCCCCGTCGGGCGCCGGTGACGAGCACGGCCGAGCCCGTCAGGTCGAACGGCGATGAGAAGTGGGACACGGACGTCGTCGCGTCCGGCAGCGAAGCGGTCATGCCGCCAGGCTACCGAGCGCGGGGCGGCGTCAGCCCGTTACTTGGAGCCGCCGGTCGATGAGCCGCTCTGTGCGGCGATCGCCTGCGAAGCCGCCAGGGCGTCGGCCAGGTCCTTCTTCAGCCGGGTGTCCTCGGCGCCGTACGTCGCCCAGTCCCCCGCCTTGAGCGCCGCGTCCCTGTTGGCCAGCGCCACCTTCGCGTCGTTCAAGGCGTTCTGCAGGGTCTGCTCCTCGTCCGAGGTGCCACCGCCCGTCGCAGGCGACCCGGATCCCGTTCCGGGCGACGTGGCGCCCGTCGCGCCGCTCGTTCCGTTGTCCGTGGTTCCCGTGTCACCGGCCGGCGCGCCGGAATTGCCGCCGAACAGCACGTCGAGCGCGCCGTCGAGCGTGTCCTCGAACGCGATCTTGTCGCCGAACGACACGAGCACCTTCTGCAGGAGCGGGTAGCTGGTCGAGCCGCTCGACTGGATGTAGACGGGTTCCACGTACAGAAGGCCGCCGCCGACGGGCAGCGTCAGCAGATTGCCGTTGATCACCTTCGTGGATCCGGTGCGCAGCAGGTTGAGCGCCTGCGACACGCTCGTGTCCGAGTCGAAGCTGTTCTGGACAGAGCCCGGCCCCGGAATCGTGTCTTGCGATGGCAGACGCAGAAGTCTCAGGGTGCCGTAGTCGGAGGCCTTCGAGCCAGTCTTGTTCCCCGCGTTCGAGTCGACGGCGAGATAGCCCTTGAGGATGCTGCGGTTCGACGCACTGGTCGACTGCGGGATGAACGTGGTGTACAGCGAGAACTGCGGATCCGACTGCCCCGGCATCTGCATCGTCAGGTAGTACGGGGGTTGCAGGGCTGTCGCCTCTGAGCTGTTCGGATCCGGCGGCACCTGCCAGGCATCCGTGCCGGAGAAGAATGCGCCGGGATCAGTCACGTGGTACTGAGCGAGCACGTCGCGCTGCACCTTGAAGAGGTCGGCCGGGTAGCGGACGTGGCTCATAAGAGCGCCGCTCATCTGGCTCATCGGCTTCACCGTGTTCGGGAACACCTTCTGCCACGTCTTCAGCACCGGGTCCGACGCATCCCACGCGTAGAGCGTGACCTTGCCGGTGTACGCGTCGACCGTCGCCTTCACCGAGTTGCGGATGTAGTTGACGTTGTCCATGCCGTACGTGTTGGCTGTGGCGGTCTGGGAATCCGAGGTCGCGCTGCTGTAGGAGACCTCCTGCGAGTACGGATACTGGTCGCTCGTCGTGTAGCCGTCGATGATCCAAACGATGTGCCCGTCCACGACGGACGGATACGGATCGCTGTCCAGCGTGAGGTACGGCGCAACCTGCTGCACCCGCGAGATCGGGTTGCGGTTGTACAGGATCTGCGAGTCGTTGTTGACGGCATCCGAGAGCACGATCTGCTCGTCCTGGAACTTGATCGCGTACGCCAGACGGGTGAACAGGTTGTCCAGCTTCGGGCCGCCGTTGCCGTTGTACGTGGTGTACGTCGCCTGCTGTCCTCCGGATCCGGCCGGGTAGTCGAGCTCGACGGGCTTCGATCCGGACGGGGCGCCAACGATCGAGTACTTGGGCGACTCCTCGCCGAAGTAGACCCGAGGCTGATAGTCGCCGAGCTTCCCGGAGGTGGGGATGCCCGACTCGAAGAAGTCGGGCTCGCCATCCGATTGCCGCTGGTTGCCGTACGCGGCGACCAGGCCGTATCCGTGCGTGTAGACGAACGTCTCGTTGTACTTGCCGGAGTTGCCGAGTCCGGACTGGCGCAGCTCGCGCACGGCAACGACGCTGTCCTGCTCCTTGCCATCGATCGTGTAGCGGTCGACGTCGAGATCGGACGCGAATCCGTAGTACTGGCGGAACTGCTGCAGCTGGGCGAACGCATCCGACACCACGGCCGGGTCGAGTATGCGGATGCTCGCCGTCGTCTCCGCGTCGTTGCGCAGCGCACCCTGCTTCGCATCGGTCTTCGCGTCGTACGTACTGGTCTTCACCTTGTCGATGCCGAACGCCTGCCGCGTCGAATCGATGGACCGCTGGATGTAGCTGGACTCGAGCGTCTTCTCGCTCGGGGCGACGACCAGCTTCTGCACGCCCCACGGGTAGATGACGCCGACGATGATGGCCGAAACGATGAGCAGCGCCGTGCCGACCAACGGATACCGCCAGCGGCCGACGAACGCCGTCAGCACGAAGAGCAGAGCGACCAGCACGGCGATACCGGCCAGGATGGCGCGCCCGGGGATGGTGGCCGTGACGTCGGTGTATGCGGCGCCGTTCACGCGGCCGCCGACGGAGGAATCCGTGAGCGAGGCGTAGCGATCCAGCCAGATGCTGACCGCCTGCAGCAGCAGGTACACGGCGGCGAGCACGGCGATCTGCACGCGGGCGGCCCTGGAGATGCGCACCTCGCGGCCGTTCACGCGCACCGACCCGTAGAGGTAGGCGGTCGCGATGGTCGCGAGCAGGGAGATGATGACGACCGCCGACATGAACGCGACGACGCTGCGGTACCAGGGCAGCGCGAACATGTAGAACGACGTGTCCAGGTGGAACTGCGGATCCTTCGTGCCGGATGGCACCCCATTCAGCCAGAGGGCCGCGGTCTGCCAGCGGCTCGCCGCCGCGGCCCCGGCGAAGAGTCCGAAGACGATCGGGATGCCGTAGGTCGCCAGCCTGCGCAGCGGCTCGACCACCTGCTGGTAGCGGCCAACACCCGAGTCGAGCTTCGCGTAGACCGGACGCAGCCGGTAGGCGAGGAACATGCAGAGCCAGAGCGGCACCGCCATGGCCAGGAACCCGATCAGGAACATCGCCCCACCGGCGAGCCACTGAGTGGTCAGCACGTTGAGGTAGCCGGCCTGCTGGAACCACAGCACATCGGTGTAGAGGCTCGCGAAGATGAAGAACGCGATGACGAGCACGGCCACGATGCCGATGGTGATCCAGATCGCCGCGCGGCGACGTCGGCCGGGGTGGCGTACTTCAGCGGATGTCACGAATGATCCTCTTCGGGGGGCGTTGCGGACGTGGCATCGTCCGCTCGGGCGCTAGGAACCCATCCTAGGGCGGCTAACTCGGGTGTCTGTCGAACGCCACCTGGGAGGGCGCTGCGCGCTGGAGCTATGAGCGAAGGCCCTGTCGGCCCATGCCGCGAAGCCAGCGTCGCGGCAGGTGCACTGGCGGGGTAGGTAGTGGCCACTTCGGTCTTTCACGACGCCGGGCAGGTCGGCAAGTCGGCCGTACTGCCGCCGGTCCGCACGGCATCCAGGACCTTCAGCGAATCGTCGAGCGTCGTGACGGAATAGACGTGCAGGCCGGATGGGACGTGGCCCGTCACCTCGTCGCAGTTCGACGTGGGTGCGAGGAAGACCGTCGCACCCGCCGCTCGAGCGGCGTACATCTTCTGCCGGATGCCGCCGATAGCGCCGATGTTGCCCTCGTTGTCGATCGTTCCCGTGCCTGCGACGCGTGCGCCGCCGTTGAGCGATCCGGGGGTGAGCTTGTCCATGATGCCCAGGGCGAACATCTGCCCGGCGCTGGGACCGCCGACGTTGTCCAGCTGGATCGTGACCTTGAACGGGAAGTCGTAGTCCATCGACGCGCCGATGCCGATCACCACAGCACCTGCCTCCTTCTCCGGCGTCACCGAGACGACCTGCTGCTTCTTGTCCCGCTCGATCGTGATCGATGCCGGCGTTCCCGCGCCGTTCTTCTCGAGCTGATCGCGCAGGGACTGCACGCCCTTCACGTCGATGCCGTTGACGGCCACGATCACGTCGCCGACCTCGAGGATCCCCTTCGCCGGTCCGTCCACCACCTGCTGCACGACGATGCGCTGCGGGAAGTCGTAGCCGAGCTCGTTGAGGGCGGCCGCCACGGCGTCCTTCTGCGAGTCCGTCATGAGCTGCGCGTTCTCGGCATCCTGCTGCTGCACGTTCTGCCCGGGCGGATACGCCACGTCGACCGGGAGGACAGCTCTCGAGGCCGAGAACCACGCCGTGATCACCTCGCCCCAGTTGGGCAGCTGGTCGGGGTTGCCGATCTCCGACACGGTGAGCAGGTCGAGCGACCCCTTGGTGGGATACGTCTTGTGGCCGCTCACGACGATGAGCGGCTTCTTCTCGTCCGCGTTGGTCGGGGTCGTGCCGACCGGGTGGTTGTACCCGAGCGTGTTGAAGACGGGTCCTGGCGCCTGGATCACGTAGGGCACTGGCGACAGAGCCATGACGAGGAGCAGCACGAACGAGACGACCACGAGCGCGGCGCCGATGCGACGCGACCGAGGGACGCGGGATTCGGATGCGACCGTGCCGCCGTCATCCGCTCCGCCACCGTTCGCGCGATCGCCTTCCGACCGGGAACCCGACGCGGAAGCGTCATCGGAGAAAAGCGACACCCTGAAGGCTCCTGTTCGCGACAGGCGGACGGCGGACGAGCCCAGCGTAGGCGATTTCCCACCTACGACCGCTGTGCGCCGGGCTAGCGTTGAATGTGCGTCGGCGCCATGACCGCATTCACTGCCGTCGACGACTCATAGACGCACTCCGACGACACAGCGGATCGACGAGAAGAGGCATCGCATGTCCGATGACGACCGGGACGACTCCGACGATGAGCTGCGGGACATGCTGCGCCAGTTCCTCTCCGGCAACGGCGCGTCGTTCGACCCCAGCCAGCTCGCCGGCGCGGCGGGCCTGCCCGGCGACGCCGCGAGCATCCAGGCGCTGATGGGTCAGTTGCAGAGCGCTCTGCACTCCCCGTCGGACGGCATCAACTGGGACATCGCTCTCGAGCAGGGCACGACTCTCGCCTCGAAGGAGTCCGTCGACACGACGCCCGCTGAGCGCGCCTCTCTCGACCAGGCGTTCAACGTTGCGGCCCTCTGGCTCGACGAGGTGACCAGCATCTCCGAACTGACGACGACTCCCGTGCTGTTGAGCCGTCGTCAGTGGGTCAAAGACACGATGCCGGTGTGGACCCAGCTGGCCGAGCCCGTTGCGACGAGCATCTCGGATGCCCTCACCCAGGTCATGCAGGAGCAGGCGCCCGACGAGATGCGCGGCATGCTCCAGAACGCAGGCCACGTGGTGCGTGCCGTCGGTGGCACCCTGTTCGCCATCCAGCTCGGGCAGGTCGTCGGTCAGCTGTCGGCCGAGGTGGTCTCCGGTGGAGACATCGGAATCCCACTGCTCAAGGACGGCACGGCCGCACTCCTGCCGCAGAACGTCGCCGCGTTCGGAGAAGGGCTCGACATCCCGACCGATCAGGTCGCGATCTACCTCGCCGTGCGCGAGCTGGCGCACGCCAGGCTGTCCCGTCACGCCAAGTGGCTGCGACTGCGGCTCATCACCGCGATCACCGAATTCGCCCGCGGCGTCACGATCGACACCGACCGCATGCAGGAGCTCGCCGAGAGCTTCGATCCCTCGAATCCTGAGGAGCTCCGCGAGGCCATGGTGAGCGGTGCGCTCATCCCTCCGAAGACGGAGGCCCAGCAGGCCGCGCTGAGCCGGCTCGAGACGCTGCTCGCCCTCATCGAGGGATGGGTCGACGTGGTGACCGCCAAGGCCACTGCTCGGCTTCCGAAGTCCGACGCCGTCGCCGAAACCGTGCGTCGCCGCCGCGCAGCCGGCGGTCCGGCGGAGTCGGCGTTCGCCACACTGGTCGGCCTGGAACTGCGTCCCCGACGGCTGCGGGAGGCCGCAGCGATGTGGTCTCAGGTGACGGATGCCGTCGGCGACGACGAGCGGGACCGCCTGTGGTCGCACCCCGACCTGCTGCCGACGTCGGAGGACGTCGACGACCCGAGCGCTCTCGTGGCGCGGCTGACGGCATCCGCTGCCGGTCAGGAACCGGAGTTCGACGAGCTCGACGAGGCGATCGCCGCCATGCTGAGCGGCGAGGACTTCGGAGGCACGGGGGAATCGTCCGGCGGTGACGACGGTGACGATCCGGACAGCGGTCGGGACGACGAAGGGCCTCGCCCCGTCTGACCGAGCGGCTTCCGGTCGAGGCCCGCCGAGTCGGCCACCCAGGCTGACCTAGCCCACCCTGTCGCGCATCGGGCTCAGGCCTGGTGCGCTGTGGACAACGCCGTCGCGACGTCGGTCGTCGCGAGCATGATGGCGCGCATGATCCGTCGTCTCGATCCTGCGGTACCTCTCGTCTGGCGCGACACGAGCACACTGCAGCTCGGTGTGGATCGCGTGGTGTGCGTGTTCCACGAGCCGACCCTGTCGACCCAGCGGATGCTCGCGACGCTTGTCACAGGAGCGCCGCGATCCGCTCTCGAGGTGGACGCCGTATCGACCCGAGAGGTCGACGAGCTGCTCTCCGCCGTCAGCGACGCACTGCTTCCCCCGTCACGATCGTCGGCGACTGCGGTCGCGATCGACGGCGATGGACCGACGGCCGAGCGCCTGCACCGACTGCTCCGCGAGGCGGGCCATCGGGTCGTGACCGCGGATGTCGTCGCCGCCGGTAGCGACGCCACCGCAGGCGATCTCGCCGCTGTCGTGGTGTTCGGCTCCTACGTGATCCCTCCGTGGCGTCACGGACCGTGGTTGCGACGCGACGTGCCGCACCTGCCGGTGGTGTTCGGCGACGACGGAGCGGAGCTCGGTCCCTTCGTGGACTCCGAGGGACCATGTCTGCGCTGCGTGTCGCTGGCACGCACGGATGCCGACCCGGCCTGGCCGGCGATCGCTGCGCAACTCGCCGTGCATCCGACGGCCCCCGAGCCGCCTCTGCTGGCCGCGCAGGTGGCGGCTCAGGCTGCGCGCTGGGTGGACGACCGCGTGCGCACGGGAACTCGCGCGCACGCTGCAACGAGCATCCGCATGCGCCCCGACGGCGAGGTCACGACACGGACGCATGCTCGGCACGCTCTGTGCGGATGCCGAGCTCTTCCAGAAAACGTGACGGCTCTCGTGGCCCGGCAGCGTTCGCGGACCAGCTCAGAGCCAGTCGGCGCCTCGCACGCGTGACGCCCACGTAGAGCAGTCGGCGCTCCTCGTCGACGGCGGTGGGCGTTCGGGCGTATCCGATGGGCACCAGGCCGTCGCCGAGGCCGACGATGTGCACGTCGTCCCACTCGAGCCCCTTCGCGGCATGGAGGGTGCACAGTGTGACCGCCGCGATCGTGGGCTCGTGCTGCGCGGCCTGACGCGCCAGAAGATCCTCGGTGAACTGCCGGAACGTCGTGCCAGGCGGCACGTCGTCGAGAAGCCCCATGATCGCGTTGAGCGACTCCCAGCGATCCCGCACGCTTCCTGCCGCCTGCGGCGGCTCCAGGGTCCAGCCGAGGGATCGCAGCACGTCGCTCACCGACTGGAACAGAGGCTCGTCCGTCACCGTGAGCGATGCGGCCCGCAGCGTCATGACGGCTTGCCGCACCTCCGGCAGGTCGAAGAAGCGAGCTCCGCCGCGCACCTGGTACGCGACGCCCGCAGCGTTCAGAGCGGCCTCCAGCGGTGCGGCCTGGGCGTTCACGCGGTACAGGAGCGCGAACTGCTGCGGCTTCGCGCCCTGCTGGATGCGCGCGCTCAGCTCGGCGGCGACCGCTGCGGCCTCTGCTGCGTCCGTCTCGTAGCCCGCGACAGTCGGCTGGGGATCCGGCGCGACCCCCGCCGCACTCGCCGAACCGCCCGTGCGCGCATCGTTGGAGCGCGCGGGCACGTCGTCGTGCGGATCCCTCGTGCGCAGCGTGAGCGCGCCGGGACGCCCGCGCATCAGCCGATTGGCCGTCTCGACGATGGGCGCACTCGAACGGTAGTTGTGCTCGAGACGCACGACGGCGGCATCCGGATAGCGACGCGGGAAGTCGAGGAGGAAATCGCTGGTGGCGCCGGCGAACGAGTAGATCGTCTGGCTCGCGTCGCCGACGACGCAGAGGTCCGAACGGTCGCCGAGCCAGAGGTCGAGCAGGCGCTGCTGCAGAGGCGAGACGTCCTGGTACTCGTCCACCACGAAGAAGCGGTACTGCTCGCGCACGTGCATCGCTACGGACGGCTCGGCCTCGATCATGCCGGCGCACGCGAGCAGCACATCCTCGAAATCGAGCTGCCGGCGCTCATCCTTCAGCGCCTCGTAGGCCCTGTGCAGGTCGAGAGCCTGCTGCGGCTTCAGCGAGCCGGGCGGCGTGCGGGGGGCGGCTCCCGTCGGGCCTGGGGTGAGCATCCGCTCGTAGTCGTCGATCGCGAGCTCGCTCACTTTGCGCCACTCGATGTCGGCCGCCACATCGCGCAGCGTGGCCGTGTCGATGCGGAGACGGATGCGCTCGGCCGCCTGAGCGAGCAGCCTCCCCTTGCCGTCGAGCACGCCGGGCAGCCCACCGCCGACGACGATCGGCCAGAAGTAGTTCAGCTGGCTGAGCGCCGCCGCATGGAACGTCCGTGCTGCAACTCCTGTCGTTCCCAGCTGGCGCAGTCGCGTTCGCAGCTCGGATGCGGCGCGTGTGGTGAACGTCAGTGCCATGACACGGTTCGGTGCGTACACCCCCGCGGCGACTCCGTACGCGATGCGGTGGGTGATGGCCCGCGTCTTGCCCGTTCCGGCTCCCGCCAGAACGCACACGGGACCGAGCAGCGCTTCGGCGGCGACGCGCTGGGCATCGTCCAGACCGTCGAGGAGCGCTGCTGCGGAATCCGTCACGCGGCATCCGATCGGTCGCCGCTGTCGCCACGATCGACGGGCGGCTCGTCGAGCGGTCCGCCGTACCAGTCGCGCACGATGGAGTGCGCGATGGACGATCCGCCGGGCAGCAGGATGTCGTTCCGCTCCCGCCAGATGTCGTCGCGGCTGAACCAGCGCAGGGCGAGGATCTCCTCCCCGTCCGGACGCGGTTCGGTGCGTCCGGGCACTGCCCGTGCCTCCATGCCGATCATGACGGATGCCGGGAACGGCCACGGCTGCGACCCGAGGTACACGGGATCCGCGACGATCACGCCCGATTCCTCCTCGACCTCGCGCGCGACGGCCGCCTCGAACGACTCGCCGGCCTCGACGAATCCGGCCAGCAGCGACCATCGGTTGTTCTCCCAGAGTGCGTTGGAGCCCAGCAGCAACCGGTCCTCGTCGTCGAGCACGCGCACGATCACGGCGGGGTCGGTGCGCGGGAAGATCTCGTTGTTGTCCACGAAGCAGCGGCGCATCCATCCGCCGTGCTCCACGACGGTGGGCGTCCCACAACGCGGGCAGTGCGTGTGCGACGCATGCCAGTTCGCGATGGCGACGGACTCGGTGAAGAGGCCGGCATCGCGGTCGCTGAGCCGCGTGGCCAGCTCGCGAAGCCCCCGCCAGCGCGACTCGTCCGGCTGCAGTTCGCCGGCCGCCGCATCCGTCAGCACGGCGAGGATGACGGCGGTGCCGGCCGGCTCGTCGGCTGCAGCCTCGAGAGTGCGGCCCAGGTAGACGCGGGTCAGCGCGGCGGTCACCTCGTCGGTGCGGAAGAGGGAGAGCCGGGAGCGCTCGCTCGCACCCTCTCCGGCTTCGACGGGGTCGACCGTCAGGGTGCGGCCGTTCCAGAGCGGAAGGATGCGCGTTCCCTCGTCCGCTGCCAGCTCGTCGAAGAGCGACTCCCTGGTCCGGTTGACGCCGTCACGGTCGACGGCGGATCTCGACAGCGGAAGGGGGCCGAGCGGACGGGTCATGGACGAATTCCTCACGATCGACTCGGGTTGGGCGCTCGGACGGGTCTCGACCGCGCGCATCCGTGCCGCCTCACCGGACCGGATGCCCGACCGGGCTGGCCGCGAACGCGTGGCGCAGGGCCTCGACTCCGAGGGGCGAGCCTAACCTTGACGGTATGGCCAGATCCCACCTCACTCTAGCCGCGCTGGCCACGTCGGCCGTGCCCGACCTGGACATCGCCGGAACGCGGAGCTACAGCTACGACCTGCACGGCGATTTCGAATCAGCGCTGCTCACGAGCCGCGACGGAACGGAGCTGATCATCCGCGTTCCGGCGTCGCAGGACGCTGAGACGGAGCAGAGCGCCGACCTGATCGCGCTGCAGGCGCTGACCGCTGGCGTGCGCGCCAGGCTGCCCTTCGACGTGCCCGACTATGTCGGCCAGACGCCCATCGGTGGCACACGGGCCGTGCTCTACACGTTCCTGCCGGGCAGCAAGGTGGCCCTGGAGAACGTGCAGCCGGGCGACGGGCTCGCCGCGTCCATCGGCCGCGCGGTCGCGGCCGTCCACTCGCTGCCGACCTCCTTCGCCACGGGGGCCGGACTGCCCGCCCTGAGCGCATCGGACTGCCTCGCGGCCACGAAGACCCTCATCGCGTCCGCCAACGGCACGGGCCTCGTCCCTGCCGCTCTCGCGAAGCGCTGGAAGGAAGCGGTCGACGACGACGATCTGTGGCGGTTCCAGCCGACGGTCATCAACGGTGCGCTCACGATCGACTCGTTCATCGTGCGCGAGGAGTCCGTCGTCGGGGTCATCGGCTGGTCGGCGCTGCGCGTAGGCGATCCGGCCCGCGATCTGCACTGGGTGCTCGGAATGAACGCGGATGCCGCGGAGAGCGCCATCGAGGCGTATTCGGTCGCGCGCGGGGCGGCATCCGATCCGAACCTGCTGTTCCGGGCCACGCTGTACGCCGAGCTGGAGCTCGCGCGCTGGCTGATGCACGGACGCCAGCTGCACGATCAGGTGATCGTGGACGACGCGGTGTCGATGCTCGACAGCCTGGTGGAGCGCGTGCACGAGGACGACGTGGATCCGCTCGCCCCGCACACCGGACCGATCATGGCCGTCGACGATGTGGAGGCCCTCCTCGACGCCACGCCCGTCAGCCGGGATCCGGACGACGCCTCGCGCGGCCTTCCGCCGGTGGCCGAGGAGCGCCCGCCGTCGAACGACGAGTTCGACGACCGCGACGACTGAGGCTGTCCAGCGCGGCCGCGCGAACCGCTACCGCTGGCAGCTCGTGACGGCTGGCTCGGCCGTCGGTGGCGGCCGGCTCGGCCGGCGATGGCGACCAGCGGTGAGACTCAGGCGGCGGCGAAGCCGCTTCCGTCGGCGCGCGTGCTGGACCGCCAAAGTCGGAGCAGCACGTCCTCGTCGACGAGCTCCGTCGGACGGATGATCTGGTCGTCCGCCACGTAGTAGAAGGCCGCGTCCACGAGCCGCGCATCGATGCCCCTCCAGCGGGAGAACGCCAGCCGGTAGAGCGCCAGCTGGAGCTGCTTGCTGGCGAGGTCGTCGGCATCCTTCGGCGGCTTGCCCGTCTTCCAGTCGACGATCTCGTATCGGCCGTCGCGCTCGAAGACCGCATCGATCTTGCAGATCACCAGATGGCCGTCGAACGGCAGATGGATCTCCCGTTCCACTTCCACCGGCTGCCGGTCCGCCCACGGCGACCGCTCGAACGTGCGCTGGAGTGCAAGGAGACGCTCGCGTTCCACGCGGTCCGCATCCGTCGAGACATCGCCGAATAAGGCGGTGCTCCCAGCGGCGTCGAACGCGGGTGCGTCGGACACGTCGACGTCGGCTGCAGCGATGCGGGAGGGCGCAGCGCCGGACGAAGCCGCGTCCGCGGCTCCCCCGCCGAGCCCGCCGAAGGCGCCGTCGTCGAGCTCGGTGTCGAAGGCGTCGATCACCTCCGTGCCGCCGCCGATCCCTGCCCGGCGCTCCACCCAGGCGTGGAACAGCGTGCCGAGACGCGTCGCCCGGTACGGGCGTTCCGGCATCGGGCGCCGGAGTTCCTCTGCGACCTCGGACGGGGCGTCCACGTAATCCTTGAACCGAGACGCGGGGACTCTGGTGGGCACGGCGACGTCTGTGGAGGCGCGCAGCATCCGCTCGCGTTCGGCGAGCAGAAGCTCGACGTCGCGTGCCCAGCGTCCGAGCGAGCTGCTCCGCGGTGCGGCGTCACCGCCGGAGCCGCGCACCGCAGTCGCCTCGCGCACGAGCTCGGCCGCTCGCTCGACGCGGACCCGCCTGCCGCCAAGCGGGTCGAACGGCCAGGTGATGGGTTCGTCGCCGTCGCCGAGCGGGTTCTCGTCGTAGCTCGTGGCACCCGGAAGAGCTCGGACGATGCCGACGTCGGCGAGTTCGGTGAAGTAGCGACTGGGACGCCGCGGCTTCTTCTGCGTCGACCAGAAGGATCCGGTCAGAAGCAAACGGTGCCTGGCGCGCGTGACGGCCACGTAGGCCAGCCGTCGCTCCTCGCGCTCGTAGTGCTCGCCGACCTCGGCCTTGAAGACATCGCGAGCCGCCTTCACCTCTTTGCGCGTCGTCGCCGTGCGCCACGCGAACGCGGGGAGCTCGTCGGCGTCTCCGCGGAACTCCCACGGCAGTCGTCCGAATCCGAGCCACGCGTTCGTTCCCTCGTTCGGCGACGACGGGAGTTCCTCCTCGACCATGCGCGGCACGACGACGTGGTCCCATTCCAGGCCCTTCGATCCGTGAATCGTGAGGAGCTGCACGCAGCCCGGCTCCGGCTTCTCGGGCCGTGGCGCCAGCGAATCGCGCCGTTCCGCCTCACGCAGCCAGCCGAGGAATCCGGGAAGGCCGGACGACTCGCTCACCGACAGGTAGTCGCCGAGCGCGTCGAAGAAGGCGTCCATCGCACCGCGGCCGCCGCGCGTCTCGTTGGCGGCGATCTCGATGTCGAGGCCGAGTTCGTGCTCCACGAGTGTGACGAAGTCCAGCAGGTCGAGACCGCTGCGAGCGCGAAGGCGGGCGAACAGGCGGCCTGCGTCGCGCATCCGGATCAGGCCCTCGTCGGAGATTCCCACCAGCATGCGGTGCTCGTCGGGAGCGTGCACGAGCGCGTCGAGCGCGTCGACGATGGATGCCTGCTCGCTGTCGATCACGCTCGCCCTGATGGCGGCGCGCACCTCCGCATCGAGGCGCTGCTGTCGGTAGTCGTGCTCGCTCAACCACTTCGCCGCGTCCCGCAGGCCGCGCAGATCGCGAACGCCGATGCGCCAGCGCGATCCGGCGAGAAGCCGCACAAGCTCGGATCCCGCCGTCGGGTCGTCGACCACGCGCAGCGCACAGACGAGATCCGCGATCTCCGGCTCGGCGAGCAGCCCGCCGACGCCGAGCACGTGGTACGGAACGCCGTGCGCGCGCAGCGCGGCGGTGAATTCGGCCTGCGTGGAGCGGGATCGGAACAGCATCGCCGCGCTCGGAACGGCCGGCCTCCCCTGCGCGTCGAGCGTCACCCGTCCGTCCGCGGCGCGCACCGGCTCCGCCAGGCGGTCGTGCAGCCAGCGTGCTGCGGCATCCGCTTCGTCCGGCAGCGTCTCGGTGAAGGCCGACTCGACGGCGTTGCCGGTCGCTGCGGGTGATGGCTCCAACTCGGCGACCGCCACCCTGGAGCGGGCGGTGAGCGGCACGACGATGCGGTTGGCGGCATCCAGAATGCGTGTGCCGTTGCGCCAGCTCGTGCTGAGCCCGTACCGCTGCACGACCGCCCCTTCGCCGAACGCGGCCGCGAACTGGTCGAGGTTCGCGGCGCTGGCACCGCGCCATCCGTAGATGGACTGGTGGGGGTCGCCGACGGCCATCACCCCACCCCCGGCGAACAGTGCAGCAAGCAGTCGGGTCTGCACGACCGACGTGTCCTGGTACTCGTCGAGCAGCACGACGGAGTGACGCTCGCGGATGCCGTCGGTCACCTGCGCGGACCGCTGAACGATCTGCAGGGCGAACGCGACCTGATCGGAGTATTCGACGAGTCCGCGCCGCAGCTTCTCATCATCGAAAGCATGTGCCAGCTCGACGAGCAGCGGCAGCTTGCCGACCGCTCGCGCCGGCTTCACGACGTCGTCGAGATAGGCGCCGCTCCCGCCGTTCGGAAGCTCCTCGAGCGCCGCGAACCTGCTGGCCATCTCGGCCACCGCGGCCGGATCCGCCGTGTTCTCGCCCAGCGCGTGGGCGACTTCCAGCACCGCCCTGGTGACCTGGTCGACCGTCTCGTCCAGGTCGAGCAGGCGGGGGTCGTCCGAGCCGACGACGACATCCCGCGCCAGCTGCCACGCGGATGCCTCTCCCAGCACCGCCCCGTCTCCCTCGCGTCCGAGCAGGAGGGCGTTGTCCCTGTAGATGGTGTTCGCGAAGGCGTTGTACGTGGAGACCAGCGGCGGGTCGAACTCGTCCGGTTCCTCGATGAGCCCTGCCGCGGCGAGCCGGGCGACCCTGTCGCGGATGCGGTCGCGCAGCTCTCCCGCTGCCTTGCGGGTGAAGGTGAGGCCGAGGATCCGCCCGGGTTCCACCAGCCGATTGGCGAGCAGCCAGAGCACGCGGAACGCCATGGTCTCGGTCTTGCCGCTGCCGGCGCCCGCAACGACCAGCGCGGGCGCGAGCGGCGACTCGATGACCGCGCGCTGCTGCGCGGTGGGACGGTGGGTGCCCAGTGCGTCGGCGATGGCATCCGCACTCACGATGGGCCCGTGTGCGGCGGGCGGGTACGCAGCGCCGCCGGCCGCTGATCCGTCCGATGGATGTTCGTTCGCCGTCGAGTCAGTCACTGCAGACCGCCTTCACGCGGTGCAGGCGTCGAACCGCGACCCCGCTCTTGTAGTCGTCCAGCTCGGCTTTCCCCTCGAACTCCGCGACCGCGATCGCGCGAGCCGCCTGACGGATGCGCTCCCGGAAGCTCTCCAGCCCCTCATCGTCGAGCGCACCTTGAGCGCCCTCGCGGTAGAGCTTGCCGCGCACCCCGTCCTTGACGAACAGCAGCTTCGCGCCGGCCGAGCGGTGCGGCGCGTGCGGCGCGCACAGCTCGTCGAGCTGCCCTGATGCGTACGCGAGTTGGTAGACCCCCAGCTGCGGCATCGCGGCGAGCTTGCCTGCACTCGTCTCGGGCCTGCCGGTCTTGAGGTCGACGATGGTGATGCCTCCAGACGGATCCGCTTCGACCCGGTCGATCTTTCCGTGCACCTGCGCACGCCCGACGTCGAGACGGAATCCCGTCTCCGCTGCGACGACCCGCGTGCCGGCGCGATCCGCGTCCGCAAGATACTCGGACACCCCCTGCACCAGTCGTCGCACGGCACGCTTCTCCCGGGCGGCGATCCATGGCGCTTCGAAGACGAGCTCGTTCCAGCGCGAGTCGACGGCCGCGAACAGCGCGTCGACCGCGGGGTCCTTCGCCGTCTCCATCGCCCAGTGCACGATGGTGCCGATCCCCATCGACGTGCTCGTCGTCGACCCCGCGATGTCGTCGAGGAACCAGTCGAGCGGCGAATCCTCGATCGCCTCGATGCGCGACGGAGAGACCGGAACGATCTCCTCCTCGTCATACAGCGGATCCACGCTGGTCGGTCTCGCGAGGCCATGCCAGTGCACGGGATCCGCCCCCGGAACGCCCGCGACCACGAGCTCGGCGAGCGCAGCAGCAGCCTCGGACCGGCCGGAGCCCGACGCATCGTCCCTGGTCAGTTCACGACGAAGGCGCCCGGTCAGCCCACGCAGCGTGAGCGCCGGTGCCGAGACATCCACGGTCGGGGTGCCCTGCGGTGCGAGACCGAACAGCACGCTCGGCGACTGGTCCTCGTCAGACACGGCAGCGAGCACCACCTGCCTGCTCGCACGCGACACCGCGACGGCGAACATGCGCAGCTCGTCGGCGGCGACCTGCCTGCGGGCATCGATCACGGCATCCGCTTCACCCGGATCGGAGGCGAGCGCCGCCCGCACGAGCGCGTCCGTGTTCAGCAGCGTGCCCCGCACGCGCAGGTCCGGCCAGACGCCATCCTGCAACCCGCCGACGACGACGACGTCGAATTCCTGGCCGACGACGCCGGCAGGCGTGGCGACGAGCACCGACTCGGCGATACGGGTCGGCGAGAGGGTGTCCTCGGGCACGTCGGCATCGAGCATGCGGGAGAGGAACACCGAAGGCGGCGAGTCCGGTTCCCGCTCGCCGAACCGCTTCGCGGCCGTGAACAGCGCGACCACTCCGTCGAGGTCGCGATTCGCCTCGGATGCCGCCACCCCCGTCCCCGACGCCGCCTGTCGCCACTTCGCGCCGACCCCGGTGCGCTCCCATACCGTCCAGAGCAGCTCTTCGATCCCGGCTCCGCCATCGGATGCCGCGCGCACAGCGTCCAGCGTGCGCGCCAGCCGGTCCGCCTCCCGAGCGATCCGATGGTCGATGGTCGCCAGTCGCCCCGGCGTCGCGATCGCCTCGACGAGCAGGCGGTCCGCCGCTCGCGTGCCGCCGGATGCGACCTCTTCCGTGCGGAGGGCAACTCGCAGCCGGCGCAGGGCGAGACGATCCAGCCCGCCGAACGGGCCGAGCAGCAGCTCCGTCGTCGTCTCGACGTCGAGCGGCGCACGCCCGATGCCGCAGTCCACGATCGCAAGGAGGGCTCGTGCCGCCGGATCGTCACGCAGCGCCGTTGCGGCGCTCGTGGTGCGCACCGGCACCTCCGCAACGGACAGCGCTCGCGCCGCCCCGTCGATGAGTGCGCCTGAGCGCACCACGACGGCGAGACGCGACCATGGGACCCCGTCGATCAGATGACGCTCGCGAAGCGTCCTGGCCACGGCCGACCACTCGCGGGCCGCCGTCGGTGCCTCGATGCGCACGAGCGGGGCGAGCGGGTCGTCGCCCGTGCGTGCCGGCAGCGCTCCGCGCTGTCCGACGACACCGGCCGTCCCCACCTTCTCGGTGACCTTCCGGGTGAGTTCGCGCAGCGCTGGAGGCTGCCGGTGGGCGATCCGCAGCACGTGCTGAGGCACCGCGGCCCCGAAACGGGCGACGACGTCGGCCGAGCCGCCGCGGAAGACGCTGGTCGAGGCGTCCGGGTCGCCGAACGCCACGACGGCCACGCCACGGGATCGGAGCGCCTTCAGCAGCGCGAAGCCGAGCTCCGTCGCCTCCTGCAGGTCGTCGACGGCGACGAGTCGCAGCCGCGAGACGGCGTCGCTCACCTCACCGCGTTCGAGGGCGGCGACGGCGAAGCGCACGAGCTCCGCCGAGTCGAGCTGGTCGGCTCTCGCCGAGGAGATGGACCCCAGGTAGTCGTCGATGAAGTCGGCGGCGGCGGCCCACTCGTCGTGGCCGTGCTGGCGCGCCAGCGCACGCATGCGTGCAGGTGCGATCTCGTGCTCGGTGGCACGCATCATGAGCTCGCGCAGCTCGGTGCGGAACGATCGCAGCCCCCGCACGGCCGCTCCGAGCGGCTCCGGCCATTCCGGCCCGATGCCGTCGTCGATGTGTCCGGCGAGCAGGGCTGCGACGTCGGCGTCCTGCTCGGCCCCGGTCAGCAGCGTCGGCGGCTCGGAGCCAGCGCGGATCGCCGCCTGCGCCACGATGTCGAACCCGAGCGACGACACCGTGCGGGCCAGCGGTCCGTTCACCGCCTCATCGATGCGCAGACCGAGTCTGTCGCGAAGCCGGGATGCGCTCGAGCGGTCGAACGTGAGCGCGAGCACCGACTCCGGTGCGAATCCGAGATGGTGCACTCGGTCGGCGAGCAGCTCGACGAGGGTCGTCGTCTTGCCCGTGCCCGGCGCCCCCACCACGAGAGCAGATGCCGTCGCCTCCAGCGCGAGCACCCCGCGTTGCGAGGCGTCGAGTTCGGGTTTCGGCTGCGTCACGGGGATCACCTTATGAGCAGCCGCCGACATCGCCGGGACGCCTCGCGAGACCCCGGCGACTCCCCAGCGATCGGCGCATTCATCCCGCATTCACCCGCGAACCTGCGTCGTCGTCGACTCGTTTCTGCCGACAGTGAACTGGCCGGATCCGCCCGTGCCCCTGCCGTAGTGTGACTGACGGATGCCCCACCAGCCGCCGCGGATCGACGGGGGTCGGCGCATCCGCAGCACCGAACAGGCCCGTCACACCGGAAGGCACCCCGTGGAAATTCGTATCGGCATCGTCAACGCCCCCCGCGAGCTGAGCTTCGAGTCGACGCAGTCGGCATCCGAGATCGAGAGCGCCGTGAGCGCTGCGCTGTCCGGCGACTCCGCCACCCTCGAGCTTCGCGACGAGCACGGCAGCCTCTTCATCGTGCCGACCGCCGGCATCGCATACGTGCAGGTCGGCAGCGAGGAATCGCGTCGCGTCGGCTTCGTCGCGTAGCCTGAGCCGACGGGCGGTGCGTGTCGGCATCGCCCAGCGGTCCTCGATCCTGTGATCGGGGCCACGCATCACGATCCATCGGCAAGAAGGTCACGGCAATGGAGCTTCTCTTCATCACGCTGGGCGGCGCCATCATCGGCTTGATCGCCCGGTACGTCCTCCCCTACCGCCACTCGCACGGCAGCGTGCTCATCCCGGCTCTCGGCGCCATGTCGGCCGCCGTGCTGTGGGTCGCGCTCACCTGGGCGGGCATGAAGTGGAACGGCGGTTGGATCTGGTGGATCACCCTCATCGGAACCGCCGTCGTCTCTGTCGGCGTCGATCTCGTGCTCGGCACGCTGCGCACGCGCGGTGACGAGCGTCGCCTGCACCGCCTGACCCGCACCGGCATCCCCTCGACGGGCGTGTGAGCGACACGCAGCCCGGCTCGCTGCTGCCTGCCGAGGGCATTCCCAACCTGCGCGACATCGGCGGCTACACGACGACCGACGGACGCACAGTGCGCCGTGGGCTCGTCTACCGCTCGACTGCCCTCGACCATGCGACGGATGCCGACGTGCAGCTCCTCGCAGACCGCGGCATCCGCACGGTCATCGACCTGCGGACGGCGGCCGAGCGGGATGCCCGGCCGGATCGTCTGCCGGACGGTGTCGACGTTCTCGACCTCGACGTCTTCGCGGATGCGCCAGGAGCCACCCCGGCCCGCATCGCCAAGCTGTCGTCGGAGCCGGAGAAGGCCACGAAACTGCTGGCACGCGCCGACGTGGATGCCGTGTTCGCCCAGTCGTACCGCGGACTGGTCTCGCTGCCGAGCGCTCTGGCGGCGTATCGCGACCTCTTCCAGGCACTGGCCAGGACCGACACGCTTCCCGCCCTGTACCACTGCACGACGGGCAAGGACCGCACGGGATGGGCGACCGCGGCCCTGCTTCTCCTGCTCGGCGTTCGGGAGAAGACCGTCGTCGATGACTACGTGCTCAGCAACGACTATCTGATGGTCAGCCTGAAGCCCGTGCTCGAGGCGTTCGCCGCCCACGGCGGCGACCCGGAGAAGCTCAAGCCGGTGTTGGGCGTGAAGGCGCAGTACCTGCTCACCGCGTTCGAGGAACTGCGCGAGAAGTACGGCACGATCGAGCGCTATTTCGCTGACGGGCTCGGCGTGGACGCCGACGCCCAGCAGCGGCTGAAGGACGTCTTCCTCGACTGACGAGACGTCGGAAGGCCGTCAGCCTTTCAGGCTGTCAGGCTGTCAGGCCGAGGGCATCCATCCGGCGGGTGTGGGCACCGATGATCTCACTGAACACGGGGTCGATCCGCTCCTCGTCCGATCGCTCGTTGCCCGACAGCCGCAGCGCGGAACGCGCGACGAGCAGGGTGTCGCCGACGAGCATCCGCCCCCACATGGCCAGTCGCGAGCCGAGGGTGGCGTCCGCCTCGATCTCCTGCGTCAGGATGCCGGCGATCTGCTCCGTGCCCGTCTGAGTGCCGAGCAGACTTGCTGCGCGCGGCCCGACGTCGCCGGGGATCCCCTGCGCCAGACGGATGAAGAAGTCGCTGAGCAGCCCGTCAGTGACATAGACCCCGAGCAGGGTCTCCTGCCAGTCGCGTCCGATCGTCACGGCCTGAAACCCGTCGATGGCGTGCGCGAAGGGAGCCATTACTTCATCGGGCGCCGCGTCGTGCCGTCGGATCTCGGCGAGCACCGCCTGATGCTTGCTGAGCGCCGCGCCGGCGGCGAGCGCGATCGTCTCCTTGTTCGCCAGCGACGGCACCTCTTGAACGACCCGGCTCAGGGTCTCGAAGGCTTGCAACTGCAGGTACGCAACCTGGCCCAGGTAGGGCAGCAGGTCGGGGGCGATCTCGTGCAGGTCGACACGCATCCCCGTCGCCTGCTCGCGTCTCGGCTTGAGCTTCGGAGCGTCGACCGGCGCCGCACGGCGAGAGAACCAGGATGCCACCCGGCAATTCTAGATTGAGCGGTGACTCCTCCGTTCCGCACGGCTCCGTGCCCGATTGGATCCCTGCCGTTCTGGCCGCATGTCCGCGCCCGGGACACCGACGCCGATCCCGGAATGCGTCCCGATCAGGAGTATCGTCCCCGCCCGGTAGACTGGCCTGGCCGTCGGCGCAGGATCGACGGCGCTGCGCCCTTGAAGAGACGTGATCACCCATGCGGGCGCGGACAGCAGGATCGGCCTCGATCCGCATCATCCTTTTCGATAGGCAGTAGACCAACGTGACGTTTTCCGAACTCAACATCGATGCCGACATGGTGGAGGCGCTCGCCTCCAAGGGCATCACGCAACCGTTCCCCATCCAGCAGCAGACCATCCCGCTCGCACTGAGCGGCCAGGACATCATCGGCCAGGCCAAGACCGGAACGGGCAAGACGTTCGGCTTCGGGCTTCCGCTCATCCAGCGGCTGGGTGCCGACCCCGCGCCCGGCGTGCAGGCTCTCGTGGTCGCCCCGACGCGCGAGCTCGCCATCCAGGTGGCCGAGGACCTCGAACTGGCGACATCCGGCCGCCCGACCACGATCGTCTCGATCTACGGCGGCAAGGCCTACGACGGCCAGATCGAGCAGCTCAAGGCCGGAGCCCAGATCGTCGTCGGCACGCCGGGCCGCCTCCTCGACCTGGCCGGCCAGCACATCCTCGACCTGTCGCACGTGCGCGAGATGGTCCTCGACGAGGCCGACAGGATGCTCGACCTCGGCTTTCTGCCCGACGTGGAGCGCCTCTTCTCGCTGACCCCGGCCACCCGCCACACGATGCTCTTCTCGGCGACGATGCCCGGCCCGATCGTGGCCCTCGCCCGTCGCTTCATGACGCGCCCCATCCACATCCGCGCGTCGGATCCCGATGAGGGCCTCACCCAGGCCAACATCAAGCACCTCATCTACCGGGCGCACGCGCTCGACAAGGACGAGGTGATCGCGCGCATCCTCCAGTCGGAGGGTCGCGGCAAGACCGTCATCTTCACGCGCACCAAGCGTGCTGCCGCCAAGCTGGTCGAGGAGCTCAACGACCGCGGATTCAACGCCGCGGCCGTGCACGGCGACCTCAGCCAGGAGCAGCGCGAGCGCGCCATGGCGTCGTTCCGTGCCGGCAAGCGCGACGTGCTGATCGCGACGGATGTCGCTGCCCGCGGCATCGATGTCATCGACGTCACGCACGTGATCAACCACACCATCCCCGAGGATGACAAGGCCTACCTGCACCGGGTCGGCCGCACCGGACGCGCCGGCCGCGAAGGCACCGCCATCACGTTCGTCGACTGGGACGACCTGCACAAGTGGGCGCTGATCAACCGCGCACTCGAGTTCGGCCAGCCTGAGCCGGTCGAGACCTACTCGTCGTCGCCGCACCTCTACTCCGACCTCGAGATTCCCGAGGGCGCCAAGGGCCGTCTCAAGCCGACGCCGGCACCGAAGGCCGAGCGCGCCGCGGCGAGCGAAGGCGGCAAGGCCGCCACTGCCACTGGCGAGGCATCCGGTTCGTCGTCCAGCAGTTCGCGCAGTCGTCGTCGCACCAGGAACGGCTCCGGCGCAGGCTCTGCCTCAACGCAGCAGGCCGGCGAAGCGGATGTCACGCCCTCCGCCGAGAAGGTCGCCACCGGCACCCACGACGGTCAGGGACACCAACACCACGACGGAAACAGCGCACCGCGCCGTCGTCGGCGTCGCCGTCGCCCGGCAGGTGGCGGAGCGCCCGCCGCGCAGTAGCCGGCGCTCCAGACTGCGCACACGTTCGACGCGGGGCCGGCGGATCATCTCGATCCGCCGGCCCCGCGCTCATTGCTGGATGCCTCGCCTCACGAGGTGAGGCATCCAGCGTGGATCAGTACGTGCCAACGACCTTCCATGGACCGTTGCTGTCACCCGGCTGCTCGTTCCGGGACCACCACTTCGCCTGCCACACGTGGCCGGCGAAGGCGACCTTGTCGCCCTCGTAGTAGACCCACGACGCCGTCCAGGCCGCGACAGGACCCTGCGAGGTCGCAACGGGTTCGCCGATCTGCTCCCACGCGCTCCAGGGCGAGTCGCCGGGCACCTGGTTCTGGGTGTACCAGAGCGCGGTGAAGGCGTTGCCCTTGTAGAGCACGATCGCGCCGGCCTGATAAACGGTGGCGGAATCCCATGTCGGGTACGGAACCAGGGCCGCGATCGCGGCCGTCAGCCGGGCTTGCGCCGCATCCAGCTGGTATTGATACGGATACTGCGCCGCGTCGACGGCCCTGGCCGAGGCGAGCTCATCGGAGAAGGTGCCCCAGCTGTCCAACGTGTAGTGCGACTCGGGCAACGCCTCTGCCTGTGCGATCACGCCTTCGAGACCTGCGCGATCCGCGGAAGGTGCTCCGAAGACCTGCAGTTCGCCGATCTGCATGAGCGTGCCGTCCTGTGCCGATCCAGCCGTCTTCAGCTTGCTGCTGATGACACGCACGTAGGAGGCCGATGCCGGGCTGCCGACCGGGAAGTCGCGCGGGCTCGTGGCACTCCCGTCGTCGCCGGTCACCGAGGCGATCGTCGTCCAGTCGACGCCGTTCGCCGACGTCTGCACCTTGTAATCCACGGCGAACGAGCCGATCGGATACACCTTGACGTCGTCGACGTCGAAGGGCGCTCCGAGCGCGACGGCGGCCCATTCGACGGCATTCGTCCCCGAGTGCATGCCCACGTTGCTGGTCCATCCGTCCGACGTCGAGCCGTTCACGAGGAAGCGGGGTGCCCATCCCCACTGCTCGTAGCTGCTCGGCGTGGTGGACGACACGATGACCGTCTTGTTCAGCGCGACGTTCGCGCCTGCTGTGTAGGCGGGCGGGGCGGGGATGGTCGTCGGCTTCTGCGGGGCCGGCGTCTTGCCGTCGTCGTTGTAGACCTCGAGTTCGGCGAGACCCGCACGGAATCCTTGGGCCGTCTGATTCATCGACAGCACCTGCACGCGGATGTAGCGTGCACCGACCGCGTTGAACGTCACGCTCAACGGACCGGTCGCTCGCGCATGTCCCGTCACCTCCGCCACCGGCGTGAACGAGGTGCCGTCCGTGGACGTCTGGATCTGGAAGTCCCGCGGGAACGTCGCGCCGTAGTCCATCAGAGTGCCGGCCGGATACAGGTCGGTGCGGTTCACCTTTTCCGTGCGCCCGAGGTCGACGGTCAGTTGCGCCTGGGACGACGCCGTCGACACCGGCGTCGTCCAGCCGTTGGAGGTGGTTGTTCCGAAGCGCACACCGTCAGTGGCCTGTGCGGCGCTCCAGCCGCCGGCGCTGTCGACCTGATCTGCACTCGTGTACGAGTTGGCCGCCAGATTCGTATCGGTCGGGGTCGGCCGCTTGTCGTAGTCGTAGCCCGTCGGTAACCCATACAGGACGGAGTCGCCCTTGGCCAACTGCAGGTCGAGTCCGTGCGCGGTGAGCGGCACGGATCGCGCATCGCCGCTCTGCTTGCTGATCTCGTCGACGGACCCGATGGCCGAGTCGAAGCTGAGGTGCGTGTCGATCGCCTGCGGGAAGCTGTTGTTCACCACCATGAGGAAGTTGCGACCGGTCGTCTTGTCCCGCAGGTACGAGAAGGTGAGGTTGTCAGAGGACGGTGCCTGAACGAAGAAGTCCGACGGCACCGCCTGCTGCCCGTAGCGCGTGCCGTTGAGGTACACGTCCTCTGCGTCCAGGTTCATCAGCGTCGGACCGAGTGCGTGGATCTCGGAGTTCAGCTGCTGCACCGGCTGGTACAGGTCGGTCTTGGTCCCGTCGGGCGCGATGATGGCGGTCGTGAAGTCCTCTCCCCGATTGGTCGGGGAGAACCACGTGAAGTACGAGAGCTGCTTGTACCCGTAGGCCATGGCCATGTTGGTCTCGTACCGGATCTCGGCGGCGTTGGTTCTGCGGAATCCGTTGGTCACGCCGATCGACTGGATGTACGTCGCCGTCTTCACGTCGTTACGCAGGCCCACCTGGCGCACGGCGTCGAGGTTGCCGAGGAAGCCCTGGTAGTCGAGGCTGTTCGCCGTCCACCCGAACGGATAGCGGTCGTACATGAGGTAGTCGTCGTTGCCAACGAGGTCGACCCACTTCTGCATGGCGTTCGCCTCGTTCTGATCGGATCCGTACGAGCCGCTCGGCAGGAAGTTGAGGTGGGCGTAATAGTCCGGTGCCGCCTCCTTCATGTCCTTGTACACGCGGGCGTATGCCGTGGCATCCGACGGCTCGTCGTCGACGTAGAAGCCGCCGACCCCCGGAATGTCCTTGTACTCGCCGACGATGGCCTTGATCTGGTCGTCGCTGAGGCTGAGGAGGTCGCCGAACCGATCGTCGGCTATTCCGATCTGGACGCCGTACTTCGCTGCGAGAGCGGCCATCTTCAGTTGCGTGCTCTTGTCGGTCAGGTCGCTCGTCGGCACCACCTGAAGGAAGTTCACGCCCGCGTCGGCCAGTGCCGCGAACTGCTCGTCGTTGACGTAGTCCTTCGTCATCGGCCAGAAGGCGGTGATCATGAAGTCGTCTCCCGCGCGCTTGACGTGGTCCTGCACGGTGACGGGAATGGCCGCCGTCTTGCCGGAGGCCGGCTCGGCCAGGGTCACCTGGGCGGTGCCTGCACCGACCGCGGTCACCTGACCGCTCTGGTCTACTGTCGCCACCGTCTCGTCGGACGACATCCATTGCACAACGGGCGTTCCGTTCGCGGCCGTCGCGGTGTAGGGCAGCGTGCTGGTGCTGCCCACCTGCAGCAGCAGTGCCGGCTTGTCGATGGAGACGCTGTCGACAGGCGGCACGACGACGGGCGATCCGTACGCAGCGATCTCGGAGAGCTGCACCAAATAGCCGTCGCCGGTGCTGAGGCCGCCCCGCTGCGTCACGGCGAGACGAATCGCCGTCGCCGTGACTGGCTGCGGAAGATCGACGACAACGGGCATCGTCGGCGCCTGTTGCTGGGTGAGGTCCTGGCTGAACACGGTCGCACCTGACGAATCCGTCAGCGACACCGTGTACGCAGCGGGGAAGGACGCCCCGTAGGTCTGATCGCTTCGCGGGAACAGCACGAGGCGCTGCACGTCGGCGTCACCGGTCAGTGCGATGTCGACGGTTGCGGGCTTGGACGGGTCGGTGATCTTGTCGTAGGGATTCGTGCTCCAGCCGTCCGGCTTTCCGTTGGCCGCGAGCACACCGTTGATGAGCTTGGCCGCAGCCCAGCCCTCGCCCGCCATCTCATAGGACGACGACGCGGTCACTCGAGCACCGAGCGCGACGTCCGTCGTCCCGTCCGGTGCGTATGAGGAGATATCGGTCGGATCGGGGGGTGCACTCGCCGGCGCGGCGAGCGCGCCTCCTGACGGCATCGCCAAGGTCAGCGAGAGCAGTCCTGCTGCGAAGAGTCCCAGTGCGTTGGTGCGGCGTTGCAGACGCATTGCGGTTCCTTTGTCGGCTCGTGGATTGGTGGTTCCTATGACATTCGCGAGAAAGGCGTGGCAATTGTCTATCCGAAGTCGAGTGGAAATGAAACGTTCAAATCAGAACGTGCAAAGAATTGCTCGAACGCTCACTCTTGGCGGCCGGCGCCTGAAGGGCATCGACTGCGCTGCTTGGCCGGATGCGGCGGTTCTCACAGCAGGTTCGTCACCCGCGTGCGCCGAATCGAGTCGGGCTCGCACGTCGAGACTGCGACGAAGCCCGGGACGCCCTCCCTACGCCGTCCGCGCCAGGTATTCCGACGCGTCGAGGATGCGCCGCAGCGCATCAGGCGACGTCGTGTTCTCGCCCAGTCGGTTCGGCTTGCCCGCGCCGTGGTAGTCGCTGGATCCGGTGAGGATCAGCCCGTTCCGCTCCGCGAGTTCGCGGAGCGCGACCTTGCCGTCCTCGGTGTTCTCACGGTGGTCGAGCTCGAGGCCCGCGAGACCGGAGTCGATCAGGCGGTGCAGGTAGACATCCTGGATGATGCCGTCGCGCCCGCGCGTCGCCGGATGCGCGAGCACGGGCACCCCGCCTGCCCCACGGATGAGCCGAACGCCGTCGAGCGGCGTCGGTGCGTACATCGGCTCGTAGTAGCCCCCGCGCGGATGCAGCAGCGTCGCGAACGCCGCCGACCGGTCAGGCACGACGCCGCGGGCGACGAGTGCGTCCGCGATGTGCGGCCGTCCGACGGTGGCGCCCGGCGCGGTGTGCGCGACGACGTCGTCCCAGGTGAGGTCGTAGTCCGCTCCGAGGCGGGCGACCATCGACTCCGCCCTGGTGCGTCGTCCCTCGCGGATCCGCTCCAGCTCGGCCGTGAGCGGCTCGTCCGTCGGGTCGAACAGGTAGGCGAGCATGTGCACGCTCTTCCAGCCGTACCGCGTGGAGAGCTCCATGCCGGGGATCAGGGTGATGCCCACCTCGGATGCAGCCTCCGCGGCATCCGCCCATCCCGCCGTCGAATCGTGATCGGTGAGCGCAACGGTACCGAGACCGGCACCGGCCGCGGCCCGCACGAGCTCGGCGGACGACTCCGTGCCGTCGGACACGCTCGAGTGCGTGTGCAGATCGATCGGAACGCGGAAGTCGCGGAGATCGGCGGCCATCCGTCCATCGTATTGCGACCGACCGACCATTCAGGCGACCAGGAGAGAATGGAGTCATGTCCGACACCGCCGCTCCGCAGACCGACACGACCGCTTCCGCGCAAACCTCGCAGGAGCTCGACGCATCGCCGGAACGTCAGCCTTCGCCGGCGACGGACGCTCCGCAGCCGCGTGCGACGGTCAATCGGTCGACGACGCCAGCGTCGTCCGCGTTCGCCGAGTACATCGGATCCGGATGGGCGGATCGTGACGAGAAGATCCCCGCACCGCGCCCGGCCGTCGTCTCGGCGGCCGCACATCGCGCGGCGATCTCGCAGCGGCATCCCGGTGAGCGTCTGATCGTCCCTGCTGGACGCCTGAAGCAGCGCTCGAACGACACCGACTACCCGTTCCGCGCCCACTCGGCCTTCACCCAGCTGACCGGATGGGGCTCCGACTCCGAGCCGGGCAGCGTGCTCGTCCTCGAGCCGACCGCCGCTGGACACGACGCCGCGCTGTACTTCCGCGAGCGAGCAGGGCGCGACTCCGACGAGTTCTACGCGAACCCGGAGATCGGCGAGTTCTGGATCGGCCCCCGCCCCTCCCTGGCGCAGGTCGCCGGCGACCTCGCCCTGTCGACGCGGCACATCGCCGAGCTGCAGGAGGTGCTCGACGCCGTCGACGAGTCGACGCTCATCGTGCGCGAAGCGGATGAGGTGCTCACCGCCCAGCTCGACGCCCTGCGCCTGGTGCAGCTCGACGACCACGACGCCGACGCCTCGGCGGAAGACGCGGATGCCGTGCTCGCTCGCGATCTCTCCGAGCTTCGCCTGACCAAGAACGAGTGGGAGGTCGGCGAACTCCGAGCGGCCATCGCGGCGACGGCGAGGGGATTCGACGACATCGTGCGCGAGCTGCCCCGAATCGGCGACCACGAGCGCGGCGAGCGGATCATCGAGGGCGTCTTCAACGCCCGGGCGCGCCTCGACGGCAACGCGGTCGGATACGACACGATCGCCGCGTCCGGGCCGCACGCGTGCATCCTGCACTGGACGCGCAACAACGGTCCGGTCGATCCCGGCGACCTGGTGCTCATCGACGCCGGCGTCGAGGTGGACAGCCTGTTCACGGCCGACATCACGCGCACCCTGCCGGTGAGCGGTACGTTCTCGGAGCCGCAGCGCCTTGTGTACGAGGCCGTGCGGGAGGCTGCGGATGCCGCTTTCGCGGTCGTGCGGCCCGGCATCCGGTTCCGCGAGGTGCACACCACGGCCATGGAGGTCATCGCCCGTCGCGTCGCCGAGTGGGGCATGCTGCCCGTCAGTGCCGAGGAGGCGCTGCAGGCCGACCAGCAGCAGCACCGCCGCTACATGGTGCATGGCACGAGCCACCACCTGGGACTGGACGTGCACGACTGCGCGCAGGCACGCCGCGAGTTCTACATCGACGGCGTCGTCGAGGCCGGCATGACGTTCACGATCGAGCCCGGCCTCTACTTCCAGCCGGACGACCTGACGGTGCCTGAGGAGTTCCGCGGCATCGGCGTGCGGATCGAAGACGACATCCTCGTCACCGAGGACGGCGCTGAGAACCTCTCGATCGCCATCCCCCGCACTGCAGACGATGTCGAGGCCTGGCTCGCCCGCGAGCGCGTCTGATCATCACCGCCCGGCACCGGTCGAGCCCCACCGCTGGCTGAGCTCACCGAAACCAGTAGGCCGAGTCGGCGGCCCGGCGTCAGTCGCGCCTGTCGCCCTCCGCGCCGCCATCTCTCCGCTCACCGAAGCGGGGCGGTTCCGCCGTGCGCTCCCCGTAGCGAGGCGGCTCGTCGTGCCGTGGCGCGGGCGACTGCCCGGCTGCCGACTCCCCCGAGGCCGCGTCGCCACCGGTTTCCCTGGGCCCTGACGGCTGGGTGCCGCTCGGCGCGGCGGGCGGATCCGACGGATGCTCCGGCGGCGGCGCGAACGGCACACCGCCTGCAGGCGGCACGTACGCCGACCCTGGCTGCGCGCCCACGAGGTTGCGTGCGCGGTTGGCCAGTTCCGGATCCACGATGATCGAGTAGCTCGTGGCCAGCACCTGGGTCATCGACGTGTAGTCGCGACGCCTGCGGGTGATCGCGTACGAGACAAGGCCGAACAGGATGCCGAACCCGGCGCCGAGCAGCAGTGCGGCGAGCAGCACGCCGAAGCTCGTTGCCGGGCTGAAGATGAGCAGCAGCAGGCCGAGGAAGATGCCGAGCCAGACGCCGGACGCTGCACCCGCCGCCGCCACGCGGCCCCAGGACAGCTTTCCCGTCACCCGCTCGACGGTCTTCAGGTCGCTGCCCACTATCGAAACCTGAGCAATGGGGAACTCCCCCTTGACCAGCACTTCCACTGCCGCTTGCGCTTCCGGATAGGTTTCGAAGGTCGCCACCACCTCGCCCCGAGGCAAAGTGGGGAACATCTGACGCGAACGGCCGCCGACCGGGCCCTGGCTGGTCATGCGGCCCATTGTCCCATGCGCGCTCGACGCCGCCATCAGGAACGCTCGCCGTGGTGGACGGCGCATCGTAATCTGCACCCTCCCGAACGCTCAGGCCAGTCGGCCCGGCCTGTCCAGCCCCACACCCTATCGCGGCCGCGCCGCTCAGAGACTCAATCGGGTTGGGACCCGAGCGAGCTCGAGTCCCCAACCCTCAATCGCCCCTAAGGTTTAACCGTGAGTGCAGCACGCGTGTTCGTGGCCCGATTGGCGGGGTGCACGGTATTCGACCCCGCGGGCGACCGCGTGGGCAAGGTGCGCGACGTGCTCGTGGTGTATCGCAAGAGCGATCCGCCGCGCGTCGTCGGCCTCGTGGTGGAGATCCCCGGCAAACGCAGAGTGTTCGTCTCGATCGGACGGGTCACCAGCATCGGAGCCGGCCAGATCATCACGACCGGGCTCATCAACGTTCGTCGTTTCGCGCAGCGCGGCGGCGAGGTGCGGGTGATCGCCGAGATCCTCGGCCGAACGGTCGACTTCCGCGACGGATCCGGTCCAGCCACCATCGAGGACGTCGCCATCGAGCAGGCCGGCCCAGGCGCGTGGGGCATCTCCCAGCTCTTCGTGCGGCGTCCGAAGACCAGCCCGTCTCCCTTCGCCAAGGGCGCCACGGCCTTCGTCACCTGGAACGAGGTTCGCGAGCGCACCGCGAAGGGCGAGGCGCAGTCCGCCGAACAACTCATCGCCACCTACTCCGACCTCAAACCGGCCGACCTCGCCAACACGCTCCTCGACCTGCCTGAGCAGCGACGTCTCGAAGTGGCGGGCGAGCTGCCGGACGACAGACTCGCCGACGTTCTCGAGGAGATGCCGGAGAGCGAACAGGTCGAGATCCTCGGCGGACTCGACGACGACCGTGCGGCCGATGTGCTCGACCAGATGCAACCGGATGACGCGGCCGACCTCATCGCACAGCTTCCCGTCGACCGGGGCGAGCACCTGCTCGAGCTGATGGAGCCGGAAGAGGCCGACGACGTGCGGATGCTGCTGAGCTACGCCCCCGACACGGCAGGCGGTCTGATGACCACCGAGCCCGTCATCCTCTCCGCGGACGCCACCGTCGCCGAGGGCCTCGCCCTCATCAGGCGTTCGGAGCTGGCCCCGGCCCTCGGCGCCGCGGTGTGCGTCACGCTGCCGCCGTACGAACCGCCCACCGGACGCTTCCTCGGCATGGTGCACTTCCAGCGGATGCTGCGGTATCCCCCGCACGAGCGACTCGGCACCATCATCGACCAGACGCTCGAGCCGGTCACCGCGAACACGTCGGCGGCCGAGGTGTCGCGCATCCTGGCCAGCTACAACCTGGTGTCGGTCCCCGTCGTGGACGACAACTACCGGCTCGTCGGGGTGGTGACCATTGACGACATCCTCGACTATTTGCTACCGGACGACTGGCGAAGTCACGACGAGAACGACGACGTGTTCGACGACACGCCCGGGCACGATGCGAACGCCCGGCGAACGGGAAAGAGGGTGAGCAATGGCACGAGCTGACAGGGCCGTCACACGGCTGGACGCTCCGAAGGGCCTTCGTACCCCCGTGCTCCGTCTCGGCGGCAGCGGACGGGACCGGTTCGGCCGGTTCTCCGAAGCGTTCGCGCGCGGCATGGGCACGTCCGGATTCCTGATCGGCATGACCGTCTTCGTGACGATCTGGCTCATCTGGAACATCGCCATGCCCAGGCAGTGGCAATTCGACCCGGCCGCCACGAACTTCACGCTGCTGACGCTCATCCTGTCGCTGCAGGCGTCGTACGCCGCGCCCCTCATCCTGCTTGCGCAGAACCGGCAGGACGACCGCGACCGCGTGCAGATCGAGCAGGACAGGGTGCGAGCCGAGCGCAACCTCGCCGACACCGAGTACCTGGCGCGCGAGGTGGTCGCGCTACGGCTCGCCGTGAAGGACATGGCGTCGAAGGACTTCATCCGGGCCGAGCTGCGTTCGCTGCTCGAGGAGCTGGAGCGCGACCGCACCGAACGAGACGATCTCACGCAGAGCGGACTCGGCCGTGACTGAGGGCGTGGACGCCATCCGCTCCCGACTCGCGCGCGTCATCGACCCGGAGATCCGCCGACCGATCACCGATCTGGGCATGGTGGGCGACGTCGCACTCGACGACGCGGGGAGGGCTTCGGTCTCGATCAAGCTGACGATCGTCGGATGCCCGGCCGCGGCCGCCATCGAACGCGACGTGCGCGAGGCGGTCGCCTCCGCCCCAGGCGTGACGTCCATCGACCTGGACGTCTCCGTCATGTCGCCCGCCGAGCGATCCGCCCTCACGGAGCGGCTGCGCGGATCCCGCGCCCGCACCAACCCGTTCACTGCCGACTCGCTGACGCGCGCCTATGCGGTGACCAGCGGCAAGGGCGGTGTCGGCAAGTCCACCATCACCGCGAACCTCGCCGTCGCGCTCGCTCAGCGCGGCCTTCGCGTAGGACTGGTCGACGCCGACGTCTACGGCTTCTCGATCCCCGGGATCCTTGGCCTCGTCCAGGACGGTGTCACCCAGCAGCCGACGCGCGTCGACAGCATGATCCTGCCGCCGATCGCGTACGACGTGAAGACCATCTCCATCGGCATGTTCCTCGATCCGTCCCGTGGTCAGAACGCCTCCACGGCGGTCGCCTGGCGCGGGCCGATGCTGCATCGCACGATCTCGCAGTTCCTCACCGACGTCTACTTCGGCGACCTCGACGTACTGCTGCTGGATCTGCCGCCGGGCACCGGCGACGTCGCCATCTCCGTCGGACAGCTGCTCCCCGACGCCGACGTGCTCGTCGTCACGACGCCGCAACCCGCCGCTGCGGATGTCGCGGTGCGCAGCGGCGTGGTCGCCAGGCAGACCGGTCAACGCGTCTTCGGCGTGATCGAGAACATGGCGGGACTCCCCCAGCCCGACGGCAGTGTGCTCGAGTTGTTCGGCGCTGGCGGTGGAGCAGAGGTGGCCGCACGTCTTTCCGAGGGAGCGGATGCGCCCGTGCCACTGCTCGCATCCGTTCCGCTCAGCATCCAGCTGAGGTCTGGCGGAGACGCCGGTGAGCCGATCGTCGTGTCCGATCCGGAGGATCCGGCAGCCGTCGCCATCCGCGGCGTCGCCGACCGCATCGCGGCGAGGCCGCGCGGCCTCGCCGGCCGCTCCCTGAACCCCAGCCTGGTCTGACCGCACCGCGTGGCGCGATCACCGGTCGCCGCGCAGCCGTCAGCGAGGCTCGACCACTCGGGCCAGAAGCTCGGTGAGCAGCCGCTCGGTGAGCTCGTGCGGCAACGCCTCGATGAGCGCGAGGAAGGGCGCCATGCTGTCGGGCAGCGCGCCGTTCTCTCGGCCGAGCAGCCCGAGCCCCGACAACAGCGCCGCGGCCGTCTCTGACTCGAGCAGCGCGGCACCCGACGGCAGACTTCCCTCCGGCAGGGCGGCGAGCACCTGCTCGGGCGACACAGCCGGGATGCCTCGCACGGCATCGGCCGCCGCGGTCAGCGCCGAATGGAGCTCGCCGAGCCGACTGTCCGTCACGGGCGTCACGGTCATGTGCGTGGTGTGCGGCAGCCGAACCCCGTCGGGCTGCAGAAGACCCGGCTGCTGCTGCAGCACCCATCCGGATGCCCGCACCGCGTCCGCCCAGTGGTGAGGGTCGACACGACGCTCGGGTGGCAGAGACTCGTCAACCGCCACGGCCAGCAGCGGTCCAACCGGCCGGCCGACCACGCGGAGACCTTCGATCCGATCGATCTCTTTCCGCAGCATCCGCGTGGCGTGGATGCACTGGTCGGCGAGTCCGGCGAATCCGTCGGCGCCGAGCGCCTGGATGATGGCCCACGCCGCGGCCAGCGCGCCGGCCGACTTGGATCCGAGAAGCGTCGGATTCACCACCGGATACCCCGGCCACTGCGTCGTGGCGAAGTACTGGGCGCGATGACGGTCGCGACCGCGGTGGAGCAGCACGCTGACGCCCTTCGGCGCGTATCCGTACTTGTGCAGGTCGGCGGACAGGCTCGTGACGCCGGGAACCGACAGGTTCCACGGTGGAAGCGGGGCTCCGTCGTCGTCCGCCCAGAACGGCAGGATCCAGCCGCCGATGCAGGCGTCCACGTGGCATGAGATGCCCGCGACCCGGCAGGCTGCCGCCACCTCGACGATGGGGTCGAGCGCCGCGAACGGATACGACGGGGCCGAGACCACGACCAGCGCGACGTCCGCTCCGAGTCGTTCGACGACGGCCGACGCCTCGAGTGTGCCGGTGAACGGTGAGACGGGCACGGCGTCGAACTCGACATCGAAGAGCTTCGCCGCCTTGCGGAAGGCCGCATGCACGGTGATCGGCGCCACGAGTCGAGGCGTTCCCACCCCGCCGGCCGCGCGCCACAGGTCTCGCGCGGTCTTCACCGCGAGGAGACACGATTCGGTGCCGCCGGAGGTGACGGATCCGACGACCTCGTCGTCCCCGCCGAGCAGATCACGTGCGAAGCCGACGACCTCGCGCTCGAGCACGGCCACGGAAGTGAACGTCGTCGGATCCAACCCGTTCACCGCCTGCATCTCGCAGGCGGCCGCGGCCGCGAGCTCGTCCAGATCTGCACGTCCGGAGTCGTACACGTACGACAGCACCCGTCCGCCGTGCGTCGGTGCATCCGCGGCTCGCAGCTCGCGCAGCCGGGCGATGATGTCACCGCTCCCGGTGCTCGATCGCTCGGCGGATCCCTCTTCCTCAGACGGCATCGACGTCCTCCTTCCGCAGGCGGTAGCGCACAAGCGGCACCAGGCTGATCGCCACAAGAACGGCGGGCACCACGCTGAAGCTGAGCACGATGCCGGAGACCGCCAGCGGCGACTGCGTCACGGTCTGCGTGCCGGTGCTCGCCAGGTATCCGGTGGCGGCCAGAACGATCGACAGTACCGTCGCACCGAGCGCCATTCCGGTGGTCTCGCCTGCCGTCCACATGCCGCCGAAGATCCCAGCGCGACCAGGGCCGTTCGTGCGCGCGTCGTGCGAGATCACGTCGGGCAGCATCGCCATCGGCAGCGCCTGCATGCCGGCATAGCCGGCACCGCACAACGCGACGGGCAGGTAGACCCAGGGTCCTGGCATCCAGAGCAGCAACAGCATCGACGCCGCAGCGAGACCGAACAGGATGCTCGCCAGCAGGAATCCGCGCTCCTTGCCCATCCGTCGCGCGAGCACGCCCCACAGCGGAGTCACCAGCAGCGCCGGTGCTATCAGTGCGACGAAGAGCAAGGTCACGGCATCCGTCGAGTGCAGAACGTGCTTGGCCACGTAGTTCGCGGCGGCGAGCATCTCGCCCGTCGCAACGGCCTGCAGCAGGAACGCGAGCAGCAGCGCCCGGAACGGCTGGCTTTCGCGCAGCGCCGTGATGCCCACCGCGTAGTGCCGGATCAGCGAGACGCGCTCCGGTTGCGGCATGCCCGTCACACCGGTGGGCGCGACGAACGACGACACGAGCATGCCGGCGCCTATCACGACGCCCGCGGCGACGGCCATCAGCAGGTAGCCGAGATACGGATCGTGCGGGAAGGCGTCTCGCAGCGCTGGGCCTCCGGCTCCGAAGAGCAGGATCGCCAGGGTCAGAACGACGACGCGCCAGGTGAGGAGCCTGGTGCGCTGGTCGTAGTCGGAGGCGAGCTCGGCCGGCAGCGCGATGTACGGCACCTGGAACAGGCTGAACGCCGTCGCCGTGAGCAGGAACGCGACGAACACCCAGACACCGGCCGCGAGTGGAGCCGTTCCGGCGGGAACCGCGAACGTGACGATGAAGAAGAGCGGGAGGCCGACGGCGCCCAGCACCATGAGACGCCTGCGCGATCCGTGAGCGGCAAGCCCGCGGTCGCTGAAACCGCCGATCAGCGGATCGATGATGACGTCCCACACCTTGGCCGCCGTCACCAGGATGCCTGCGGCGAGCGCCGCGACGCCGAGCGTGTCCGTGAGGTAGAACACCAGAACCAGACCGGGCAGCGTGGCGAATCCGCCCGTGCCGAGCGATCCGATGGCATACCGTGCCACGGTGGGTCGGGAGAGCGCCGTTCGGATCGGCGCCGATCGCTGCGTTGCGGTCATCCCGGAATCCTAACCGGGACGAACGACCGCTCCGTACGCACGCTGACGCACATCAGGACGCGACCAGCGCCTGGAGCGTGAGACGAGGATGCGGCCTAGGTCGCTTCGGAGTCGTAGGGCGGAACCGCACCGTCGTCGAGCCGCGGAGTCTTGGCCGGTCTACTCAACGTGGGAGCCGGCTCGTCATCGAGCAGGGCATCACGGATGATCCGTCGCGGGTCGTACTGTCGGGGGTCGAGCTTGCGCCAGTCGACGTCATCGAATTCCGGACCCAACTCCTCGCGCATCTTCTCGGTGGCGTTGTCCGCCATGTTCCGCAGATTGCGCGCCCACTGACCGAGCTGAGCCGCGTATTTCGGCAGCCGATTGGGGCCGACGAGGAAGACGGCGATCACGGCGATGATCACCAGCTTCTCAACGGTCAAACCGAACATTCGTACAGAGTAACCCGTGCAGCAGGGTGCTGGCTGCGTGCTGACCATGTCGTTACGCAGGAGATGCGCAAGCCGCACGCCAATAAGCCCTCGCGACTGATTCCCCGCCGATTCGCCGGGAACGCCTCGGAGAGCCTGGCCGTCGCCGGGCTGGCCGTATTGTTGACGGCGGGAAGGAACGTCAGTGTCTCAACACGATCAGAGCTGGAAGTTCGCCACCGATATCGTCTCGGAGTCCCCTGCCGTCCAAGCGGCGAGGGCGCAGTCCCTCGAACTGGGGATCGAGCCGGTCTCCCCGGCCATCGGCGCGCAGGCCGCCGTGATCGCCGCGGCATCCCGCGCCACGAGCATCCTCGAGGTCGGTACGGGCGTCGGCGTCTCCGGACTGTGGCTGCTTCGCGGCGCAACGGACGCCACCCTGACCTCCATCGACACCGAGCCCGATCACCTGCACAGCGCGCGAGCCAACTTCACCGACGGCGGGATCTCGCCGTCCAGGGTGCGGCTCATCACGGGACGCGCCAGGGACGTTCTTCCTCGCATGAACGAGAACGCATACGACGTGGTGTTCGTCGATGCGGATCCCGCAGGCGTCATCGAATACACCGAGCACGCTCTGCGTCTGGCGCGTCCGGGAGGCACCGTCCTCGTGGCCCACGCCCTCTGGAAGGGCCGCGTCGCCGATCCTGCCCAACGGGACGAGATCACGACCGGATTCCGCACCCTGGTCACCGAGATCGCCGGTTCTCCTGCGGTGGTCAGTGCCTTGAGCACCGTCGGAGACGGATTGCTGCAGATCACGAAGCTCGGCGACTGAGCTCGTTCCACGCTGGTCGAGCCCGAGCGATCCCCGGTCGGCCCTGCCCTGACCGCTGGTTTGCCGGCGCCGCCGGTGGCTGGTCAAGCGTGTCGGAACCGGTGACCCCAGCTGATCCAGCAGTCTTTCCACATCCATCGGCGGCCTCGACGCGCACGAGAGCGGATGCCTGACGGCATCCGCTCTCGTGCGTGTTGTGCTTGATCTTGTGGTGCTGGTGGGGCGTCAGCTGCCGGTGATGACCGCGCCGAGCACGTCGTGAAGCTCTTGAGCCTCGGCGTCATTGACCGAGACGACGAGCCGGCCTCCACCTTCGAGGGGAACGCGCACGATGATGAGGCGCCCCTCCTTTACAGCCTCCATGGGTCCGTCTCCGGTTCTCGGCTTCATGGCCGCCATGTAGCTCCCCTTTCATGGATGTCTCTCCATTATCCGCCATCGGGTGTACCCCGCGGAAATCGCCTACCCGATTCCGATCGCCCGGGTCGACGTTCACGGATCACGGCGGTGACCAGTCGGCGCCGTCGACACCCCAGCACACCAGCAGCCAGATCCACTGCAGCACGAGGCACAGCACCACGAGTCCGATGCGATAGACGCGGCTCTTCGGCGCAGCCAATGCTCCCAGCAGCGGCGCCAGCGGAGCCAGGAGCCGGAACGTGCTGGACTGCGGGAAGAACACCGCGAGCAGGTAGAGGATGTACGCCACGCACCAGAACCGGAGGTCGACTCCGAGCCTGCGCACCGACGGCGAGAACAGCCACAGCCCGGTGAGTGCGATGAGGACGACGAGGGCGATGTATCCCAGCCACGGCGAGGTGTAGAGGAAGACGCCGAACCACCATTGCGCCCCCTGGAACCAGGGCGTGAAGGGCACGAGGTTCACGTGGCCGATGTAATCGGCCCGCCACGAGAGCTCTGTGGCGGTGTACGCATCCGGAACGCCGGTGACCCAGCCGGCGATGGCCGGCCACGCCAGTCCTGCGAATCCCGCCACCGCTGTCACCACCACGGATGCCACTGCCTCGCGCACCGGGAATCCGTCGCGTTTTCGCACCCACCAGCGGTAGACGACGTGCAGCCCCATCGCGAGGGCGAATGCCAGTCCGCTGGGGCGGGTGAACGCCATCAAAATGACGGGAGCGATCATCCACCAGTACTTGCGCCGTAGCAGCAGGTAGAGCGAGAGCAGAAGCAAGAAGATGTACATCGACTCGGCGTACGCGAGCTGGAAGAGCGGCGTCGTCGGGGCGACGCAGAACAGTACGGTGGCGAAGAGGCTCGTCGAGCCAGGGAGCTTCAGCGCCATCAGCCGGTTGAAGACCAGCGCGGCGCCGAGGCCGAATCCGAACGACACCAGCACGGCCGCCGGCGACCACGGCAGGAAGGTGATCGTCATCACGATCCGAACGAGGAACGGATAGGCCGGCAGGAACGCCCACGCATTCTGCTGCACCGTGCCGTCCGCGCCGATCGGCAGCGTCGACGGATAACCTGTCTCGGCCACGATGTCGTACCAGCGGCCGTCCCAGATGGACGCGTAGTCGAAGTAGCCGGGCTGGGCGCCCGTCCACGGGTTGGGACCCTGAACGCCGGCGAGCACCAGGATCATCACCGTCGAGATGACGCGTGCCGCCAGGTACACGACGATGACCTTCACCCACCACGGGGTGAGCCGATACCGCAGCCGCAGACCGACGGGAGCCCGCAGTCGTCCGGACATCCGCGAATGCGATGCCCCTGAAGCGGATGCTGTGCGTTCTGCTGTCACGTCGATGCGTTCTGTCGCCGGGTCTGCCGTCGGTACTCTCGCCCAGGCCGCTCAGCGCGCCGTGAGCCAGCGCCTGAGCCCCTCTTCGCAGGCCACGATCTCCGAGAGCGCCACTCGCTCGTCATCCGCGTGCGCCTTGAGCGGGTCGCCGGGGCCGTAGTTGACGGCGGGGATGCCCAGTGCGGCGAAGCGTGCGACATCCGTCCATCCGTATTTCGGTCTCGGCGTTGCTCCGACCGCTGCGAGGAAGTCGCGTGCGAAGGGCGTGTCCAGACCAGGGCGCGCACCCTCTGCCAGGTCGACGACGGTCACGGCATCGTCGCCGAAGAGGTCGCGCAGGTGGGCGACGGCTTCATCGCCGGAGCGACTCGGAGCGAAGCGGTAGTTCACGTGCACCACGCACTCGTCGGGGATGACGTTGGTCGCCACTCCGCCGCGGATCAGGACCGCATTCAGCGCCTCCCGGTACAGGAGACCGTCCACCTCGACCTCGCGTGGCGTGTAGTCCGCGAGCGTCTGCAGGATCGGCGCCGCCTTGTGGATGGCGTTCTCGCCCACCCAGGGACGCGCCGCGTGGGCGCGAAGCCCGGCGGTGCGCACGTCGACGCGCAGCGTGCCGTTGCAGCCGCCCTCCACATCGGCGCGGCTCGGCTCCCCGAGTATGGCGAAGTCGGCCTCGAGCAGATCGGGACGCTGGTCGGCGAGGTGCCCGAGCCCGTTCAGATCGGACGAGACCTCCTCGTTGTCGTACCAGAGCCACGTGATGTCGTAGCGAGGCTCGACGAGTTCCGCCGCCAGCGCGAGTTGAACCGCGACGCCCGACTTCATGTCGACGCTCCCCCGACCCCACAGGTAGTCGACGCCCTCCAGAGTCTCGAAACGGGTCGGGAGGTTGTCGTTCACGGGCACGGTGTCGATGTGACCGGCGATGGCGACGCGCCTGTCGCGTCCGAGGGTCGTGCGTGCCACGACGTTGTTGCCGACGCGGGTCACTTCGAGATGCGGCAGGCCGCGCACGGCCTGCTCGATGGCATCCGCCAGTTGCTGTTCGTTGCCGGAGACGGACTCCATGTCGCAGATGGCACGGGTGAGTTCGACCGGGCCGGCCGTGAGGTCCAGAGTCACCCCACTAATCTAGAGGCATGCCCGCCGCAGAACCCGACGCCGTCCTGCCCGCCGACGCCGGAGAGGGCGGTTCGCCGACGGCAACGCACGCCTGGGGCTATGGCCTGGTCACCGTCGCAGGCGACGGCACGGTGCTCGACACCTGGTACCCGAAGCCGCAGCTCGGGCGTCTGCCGGAGGGCCGCGAACCATGGCTCGTCCCTGCGGCTCTGGAGGCGCAGACCGGAGCGGATGCCCGCCGCAACGTCAGTCTCGACGCCCGAGCCATCGAGATCGAGCTGCAGGCGCCCGTGCAGAGCACACCGGACGCCTACCTTCGCCTCCACCTGCTCTCCCACCTGCTCGTGAAGCCGAACACCATCAACCTCGATGGGATCTTCGCCCACCTGCCGATCGTCGCCTGGACGAACGCGGGCCCGATGCATCCCGCCGACTACGAACGGCTGCGGCCGGCCCTGCAGCACGCGGGCATCCAGGCGACCGGGATCGACAAGTTCCCACGCCTGCTCGACTACGTCGTGCCAGAGCGCGTGCGCATCGCGGACGCCTCACGGGTGCGTCTCGGCGCCCACCTCGCACCTGGCACCACGGTGATGCACGAGGGATTCGTCAACTACAACGCCGGAACGCTCGGCTCCGGCATGGTCGAAGGCCGGATTTCGCAGGGCGTCGTGGTCGGCGACGGGTCCGACATCGGCGGTGGCGCGTCCATCATGGGCACCCTGTCGGGTGGCGGAACCCAGCGCGTGGCCATCGGCGAGCGCTCGTTGCTCGGCGCGAACAGCGGTATCGGCATCTCGATCGGCGACGACTGCGTCGTCGAGGCCGGCCTGTACGTCACGGCGGGCACGAAGGTGGTGCTGGTCGGTTCGGCGCCGGACGCATCCGGTGCTCAGCAGACCATCAAGGCGCTCGAGCTCTCCGGCGTGCCGAACCTCTTGTTTCGCCGCAACTCTCTCAGCGGCGCAGTCGAGGTGCTCCAGCGCGGCGGGCAGGGCATCCAGCTGAACGAGATCCTTCACGCGTAGGACGTGCGTCGAGGTCTCGGTCGGCCTCGCGGCCTCGGCGGCCGCCGAGCTCAGGTCAGCCGAGCGAGCAGCTCGAGGAACTCTTTCCGCTGGGCGGCGGTGAGAGGGGCGAGCACCGCCTCCTGGATGCCGTCCAGGACTCCGTCGAGCACGCGCAGCCTCTGAACGCCCTCGTCCGTGATCGACACGATCTTCCTGGTCTTCCGAGCGGCGTCGACGTGCCGCGTCACGAGCGATCGATCCTCGAGTTCGGCCAGTGCAGCCGTGACGTCACTGCGGTCGATTCCCGTGTCGCGTCCGAGGTCTGCCTGGCTCGCCGGCCCCCATTGGTCGAGCGCAGCGAGCAGCCTGTAGTGGTATCCGCGCAGACCGTCGCCGCCGGCATCGAATCCCTCGTTCAGCAGAGCGGATGAGCGCGCGAACGCCCCGCTGATGAGCCAGGTCGGGCGGTCCTTGATGCGGTCCGGCGTGCGGCCAGACGGGTTGTGACGAGCCGGCATGCCGCCAGCATAGTCATTGTGGGCACGGCCAACATTTGTTATATTGGCTCCGCCAACGTTGGCAGTACCAACAATAGGGAATTCATCTCACAAGGAGAAATCGTGCCCGCCTCCCGCGCTCGCGTACTCATCATCGGCCGCAGCCCCACGGTGCTGACGGGCACCGTGGAACTCCTCCGTCGCGCCGGATATGCGGCCGACGCGACCAACCGATTCGACAGTGTGCTCGATGACTACGACCCCGCTCGGCTCGATCTCGTGGTGTTCGGCGGCATGGTCCCGGCCGACGCGAAGGGGTCGCTGCGCGACGAGATCGGCCGACGGAATCCGGCCGCCGCCTTCGTCCAGGGCCTCGTCGGCATCCCCGGCGTGATCGCTGCGCAGGTGGAGGCTGCCGCTGACTCAGCTGTGGAGCCGCGCGCACGTCTGGAGTACGACGCCTCGGCGCGGACTCTCCGCGTCTCTCTGGACAAGCCGGCTCGAGTCATCCTCGAGGCGTTCTGGATGACCTCGTGGACTCCGCCTGAGCCGACCAGCACCTTCGCGACAATCACCGATGGCGAGCTCGCGGAAGGCGTCCACGACATCCCGCTTCCTCCGACGGTTCCGGATGAGGCGTCGTTCGCGACCCTCCGCGCCGGAGACAGCGTGCACGTTCTCACGATCGGCGCGCTCCCGACGGCGATCGGTCGCATGGCGCCGAAGTCGATCGGCGACCAGCGCCTGCCGACGGTGGGCGACGTGACGACCCACGACGGTCGCGCCGGATGACGGGCCGCATCCGCAGCGTCGCCGCGTACCGATCCGGCCCGTGTCCGTACGCCGATTGGGCGTCCGGCTGCCGTTACGATGATCGCGGGGGCCGACACGAAGGAGTGACGTGGGCACGGATGCAGCGCGCCTTTCTCGAAGGCACCCGTTCTGGCGGTTCCTCGGCATCCTGCTCGCCATCCTCGTCACCCTCGCGGTGATCCTCGCCGTTCTCGGCTTCTGGACGGTGACCCGGTCCTTCCCGCAGACGACGGGCACGATCGCCATTCCCGGGCTGACCGGCAAGGTGGAGGTGCAGCGCGACGACGCCGGCATCCCGCTGATCACGGCATCCACGACGCACGACCTCTTCATGGCGGAGGGATACGTGCACGCCCAGGACCGCTTCTGGGAGATGGACTTCCGTCGCCACGTCACGGCAGGACGGCTCAGCGAGCTGTTCGGCGCGAGCCAGATCGGCACGGACGAGTTCATCCGCACCCTCGGCTGGCGACGCGTCGCCGAGCAGGAGGTCAAGCAGATGGACAAGACCACCCTGTCCTATTACCAGGCGTACGCGGACGGGGTGAACTCCTACCTGGCCGACCACAAGGGCGCGGACATCTCACTGGAGTACGCGGTGCTCGGGCTCCAGACGCCCGGCTACACGCCCGAGAAGTGGACGCCGGCGGATTCGGTGGCCTGGCTCAAGGCGATGGCGTGGGATCTGCGATCCAACCTCGAAGACGAGCTGGACCGTGCGCTGCTCGCCACCAAGCTCTCCGCCGGCGAGATCGCCCAGCTCCACCCGCAGTATCCGTACTCGACGCATCCCACCATCACGGATGCCGGCGGCGGCGACCCCGGCCAGCTCGCGTCGAACGCGCCGGCAGCGACGTCCGCGTCCGACGCGTCCGGATCGCAGGACTCTGCAGACGCCGGCGCGAATGCCGCAGCATCCGACGTCGCGACCCTGGCGTCGCAGCTGCAGGCCACGGCGGCGCAGGTGCCCGCGCTGCTCGGCATCAACAGCGACGACATCGGATCCAACTCCTGGGTGGTCTCCGGCGCGCACACCGCCACCGGCAAGCCGTTGCTCTCCAACGATCCGCACCTCGGCCCGGCCGCCCCGAGCATCTGGTATCAGATGGGGCTGCGCTGCGCGCACGTGAGCGCATCCTGCCCGTTCGACGTGGCCGGGTTCAGTTTTTCCGGGCTCCCGGGCGTGATCATCGGCCACAATGATCACGTCGCCTGGGGCTTCACGAATCTCGGCCCCGACGTGACGGATCTCTACCTCGAGCGCTTGAACGGCAAGGGCTACGAGTACGACGGACAGGTGCTGCCGTTCACGACACGCAAGGAGACCATCAAGGTCGCCGGCTCGAGCCCGGTGACGATCACGGTGCGCTCAACGATCCACGGGCCGATCGTCTCCGGTGGCGTGTACGACACCATCGTGAAGAGCCATCGTTCCTCGAGCGGCGACATCCCAGGCGGCAAGTACGCGCTGTCGCTGCAGTGGACGGCGCTGACGCCCGGCACGACGGCAGAGTCGATCTTCACGCTCGACAAGGCAGCCGACTGGCAGGACTTCCGCGACGCCGCCAGGCAGTTCGACGTACCGGCCCAGAACCTCCTCTACGCCGACACGAAGGGGAACATCGGCTACCAGGCGCCCGGCAGGATCCCGGTGCGCAAACAGGGCGACGGCACCACGATCACGCCGGGCTGGTCGAGCGCGTTCGGCTGGAGCGGCTACCTGCCGTTCGACCAGCTGCCCAGCGTGTACAACCCGCCGAGCGGATACATCGTCACGGCCAACAACGCCGCCGTCGGTCCTCAGTTCCCGGCGAACCTCACGATGGACTGGGATTCCGGATACCGCGCCGAGCGCATCACCGCCGACCTCACCAGCCTGATGAAGAGCGGTAAGAAGATCACGTCGGCCGACATGTCGCGAATCGACGCCGACACGTACGACGCGAACGCGGCTGCTCTCGTGCCCATCCTGAAGAAGGTCTCGCTCGACCCCGGCACGAAGAAGGCCGTCGATCTCCTCTCGCACTGGAACTATCGCGACGACGAGAACAGCGCGGCCGCCGCGTACTTCAACATCTTCTGGCGCAACCTGCTCGAGGACGCATTCGCGCGCAAGCTCCCCGCCGGCGCAGCCCCCGTCGGAGGCGATCGCTGGTTCCAGGTCGTGGACTCGATCGCGGACGACCGGAACTCCAGCTGGTGGGTCGACACCGGACTCGGCGTACAGGACCGCGACGACATGTTCGCGTACGCCGCCGATCAGGCGTATCGCGAGGCCGTTCGACTCATGGGGCCGGAGATGTCCAGCTGGAAGTGGGGCGACATCCACACCCTGGAGGTCACGAACGAGAGCTTCGGCGAGTCAGGCATCGCACCGATCGAGTGGCTCTTCAACCGGGGCCCGTACAAGCTGGGCGGCGGGTCATCCGTCGTGGACGCCGTCGGCTGGGACGCCTCTGCCGGTTATGCCGTCAACTGGGTGCCGTCGATGCGCCAGGTCGTCGACCTCTCGGACTTCGACCGGTCGACCTGGGTCAACCTCACCGGTGACTCCGGCCACGCCTTCAATCCGCATTACGTGGATCAGACCCCGTTGTGGCAGCACAACGAGACGCGCACGTGGGCCTTCTCTCCGGGTGCCGTCACCAAGGCCACCCAGGACACCCTGGAGCTGACGCCCTCCGCCGGTTGAGCTGGTCGAAGCCAGCCCTTCCCCTGGTTGAGCTTGTCGAAGGTAGTCGTAAGCGACGAACTGCTTCCGACAAGCGAAACCGGTGGGAAGGAGCTGAGTCAGCGAAAGCGCAGGCCCCGGCTCAAGCGGAATGCCGAGCTCAGCGCTCGGTCGGGTACTGACGCTCCGGCTCGCCGACGTACAGCTGCTGCGGGCGGCCGATCTTCGTGGCCGGATCCGCGTTGAGCTCGCGCCAGTGCGCGATCCAGCCGGGCAAGCGCCCAATCGCGAACAGCACCGTGAACATGCGGGTCGGGAAGCCCATGGCCTTGTAGATGACGCCGGTGTAGAAGTCCACGTTCGGGTAGAGCTTGCGCTGGATGAAGTACTCGTCGTCCAGGGCGATCTGCTCGAGTTCCTTGGCGATGTCGAGGAGCGGATCGTGCACGCCGAGTCCGGCGAGCACGGCATCGGCGCTCTCCTTGACGAGCTTCGCGCGCGGATCGTAGTTCTTGTAGACGCGGTGTCCGAAGCCCATCAGACGCACGCCGTCTTCCTTGTTCTTGACACGCTCGACGAAGCGATGAACCCCTTCGCCGGAGTCCCGGATCGCGGCGAGCATGTCGAGCACAGCCTCGTTCGCGCCGCCGTGCAGAGGGCCGTACAGGGCGTTGATTCCGGCCGAGATGGAGGAGAACAGGTTGGCCTGCGTGGATCCGACGAGTCGGACAGTCGACGTCGACGCGTTCTGCTCGTGGTCGGCGTGCAGGATGAGCAGCCGGTCGAGCGCCTTGGACACCGTCGGATTCACCTCGTACGGCTCGGCCATGGTGCCGAAGTTGAGCCGGAGGAAGTTGTCGACGAAGCTCAGCGAGTTGTCCGGGTAGAGGAACGCTTGACCCAGGCTCTTCTTGTGCGCGTATGCCGCGATCACCGGCAGCTTCGCCAGCAGACGAATGGTGGAGAGCTCCACCTGCTCGGGATCATTGATGCTCAGCGAGTCCTGGTAGAAGGTGCCGAGCGCCGACACAGCGCTGGAGAGTACGGACATCGGATGCGCGTCGTGCGGCAGCGCGCTGAAGAAGCGACGCAGATCCTCGTGTAGGAGCGTGTGACGACGGATCCGCTCGTCGAACGATCCGAGCTCGTCGGCCGTCGGAAGCTCTCCGTAGATCAGAAGATAGGCCACCTCGAGGAACGAGGAGTGGGCGGCGAGCTGCTCGATCGGATATCCGCGGTAGCGCAGGATGCCCGCGTCGCCGTCGATGAACGTGATCTTCGAACGCGTCGCCGCAGTGTTCACGAAGCCGTAGTCGAGTGTCGTCAGGCCGGTCTGCCGGTTGAGCGTTGACAGGTCGATGCTCGAGGCTCCGGCAACGCTCGGGAGGATGGGGAACTCCGCCGTTCCGCCGGGGTAGGTCAGAGTGGCTCGCTGTTCGGCGTCCGCTCCGTCGTGACCACCTGCGTTCACTCAAGCCTCCTAGCATGCGACAAAGTCCGGTTTCTACAGCCTACGGGTTAAGCGGGTCCACTGTCGTACCCGCCAACGATGGGGGCGGCCAGTGCACCGGAAGGCACAAACCTGAGCACGTTCGAAGGACAGCGGGTCGCGACTGGGTGTGTTCGAAGCACGCCGCGTTCCAGACTCAACCGGTTGCGTGGCAACCTTCGCCGCGCCGCGGCCGGCCCGCGAAGCCTCGACGCGAGCACTCGCGTCTGCGTGCGGCGCGATCCGTCAGAGAGTGCGAAGACGCTCGTCCGCGGCGGCGATGCGCTCGTCCGACGCCGTCAACGACAGGCGCACGTGCTGGGGGTAGAAGTCACCGTAGAAGACACCGGGACCCGCGAGGATGCCGAGGTCGGCGAGTCTGCCCAGCGTGGTCCAGGCATCCTCCCCCGCAGTCGCCCACAGGTACAGCCCCGCCTCACTGTGGTCGATGCGGAAGCCGGATGCCTCCAGCGCCGGCCGCAGGACCTCGCGCCTGCCGCGGTACCGCTCGACCTGTTCGCGCACGGCCTCGTCGTCGTTCAGTGCCACGACCATGGCGTGCTGCAGAGGTGCCGGCAGCATGAGTCCGGCGTGTTTGCGCATCGTGAGGAGCTTGGCGATCAGCGCAGGGTCGCCTGCGACGAAGGCGGCGCGGTATCCGGCCATGTTCGACTGCTTGCTCAGCGAGTACACGGAGAGCACGCCGGTGAGGTCTGCCGGCTCGCTCGCGTCACCTGATCCGATGACGCGGGGATCCAGGATGCTCGGCACTGCCTCGTTCGCCCATCTGCCGTCCCAGCCGAGTTCCGCGTAGCACTCGTCGTTGGCGATGACAGCGCCCAACTCGCGGGCTCTGGCCACCGCCTGTTTCAGGAAGTCCTCGTCGAGCACGCGTCCGTCGGGGTTGCCCGGCGAGTTCAGCCACACCAGCTTGGTGCCCTGCGGCCACTCTGCGGGGTCGTCGGAAGCGAACGCCCTCGCCTGCACGATGGCTGCGCCGATCGCGTAGGTCGGGTACGCCGCGCGCGGATGCACGATCACGTCGTCCGGCCCGAGCCCCAGGAGCACGGGCAGCAGGGCGACGAGCTCCTTGGATCCGATGGTGGGCAGCACATCGTCGGCTGTGAGCCCCGGAACGCCACGGCGGCGGGCATACCAGGAGGCAATCGTCTCGCGGAGTTCCGGCGTGCCCGATGTCTGGGGGTACGCGTGGGCGTCCGTCGCCTCCGCCAGCGCGCGGCGGACGGGCGCCGGCGTGGGGTCGACGGGAGATCCGATGGAGAGATCGACGATGCCGTCAGGATGCCGTCTGGCACGCTGTGCGTACGGGGCGACGAGATCCCACGGATAGTCGGGAAGCTCGGGACGGGTCACGCTCAGTGGACCTGCGGCGGAAGCGCTGCCACGAGCTGGTGGTCCTTCGCGATCACGCCCACCTTGGCCGCGCCACCCGGGGATCCGATGTCATCGAAGAACTCGACGTTGGCGCGGTAGTAGTCGCTCCACACGTCGGGCAGGTCGTCTTCGTAGTAGATGGCCTCGACGGGGCAGACGGGCTCGCACGCTCCGCAGTCCACGCATTCGTCGGGATGGATATAGAGGCTTCGTTCACCTTCGTAGATGCAGTCCACCGGACATTCATCCACACAGGCGCGGTCCTTGACATCCACACAGGGCAGGGCGATGACGTACGTCACTTCTCGAATGACTCCCTTCGGGCTCGCGCGAGCGCCCATTCAGTCTAGGGCGTGCGCCACCGGCCACCCGTCGCGCTTTGCCACACACCGTCACACTGCGACGTGGCCTCTGCCGCACGTCCCGGCACGCTGCGACGTGCCGTCGTGGCATCAGGCCTCGCGCTGCGGCTGCCTCGGGCGCGGCCAGGCGACGACGATCAGGGAGATGGCAACGGCGCCGCCCATCCACGTCCAGCCGATCACGCTCGAGGTGATGAGCACGGATCCACCGAAGCTCTTCTGCGAGAGCACTCCGATGGCCACCAGTGCACCGATCGCGGCGCAGAGCGCGTACAGCCTGCTGTCGCTGAGCAGACGGATGCCGACCAGCAGGCATCCGAGCGCCGCAAGGGCCACGACGATGCCCCACGGCAGTTGCGCTGTGCCGATCGTCGAGCTGTGCACGAGGGTGCCCAGCGTGCCGAAGACGATGCCGAGGATCCCAACGAGGACGGCATTGAGCACGCGGATCAGCATGCGCTCATCCTAAGGCGGGCGACCGGCGTCGCCCGAGGTCATCGAGTGGACACCGGCGTCGCTCGCGGATACAGTCGACCTGGGTAAGGTTAGCCTTACCGAAATCCCTCCACTCGACACGAAGGCTCCGCTGTGCTCGCAACGCTCGTGATCGGTCTTCGCGAAGGCCTCGAGGCCGCTCTCATCGTCGGCATCATCGCCGCATTCCTGAAACGCAACGGGGCGTCTCTGCGCCCGATGTGGCTCGGCGTCAGCGCGGCCCTCGCGCTGAGCATCGCGGTGGGCGTCATCCTGCAGGCGATCGAGGCGAGCCTCCCGCAGGCCGGTCAAGAAGCGATGGAGGCCATCGTCGGGGCCGTGGCCGTGGTGTTCGTCACGACCATGATCGTGTGGATGAAGAAGCACTCCCGCGGCATGAAGAAGGAGCTGGAGAAGGAAGCGGCGGCCGCGCTCGGCAACGGAACCACGTGGGCTCTGGCGGGAATGGCGTTCCTCGCCGTGCTCAAGGAGGGCTTCGAGACCTCGGTCTTCCTGCTCGCCACGTTCCAGGCATCCGCCAACGCGCTCTACGCCGCTCTCGGTGCGGTCATCGGCATCGCCATCTCGGTCGGAATCGGCATCGGCATCTACTCCGGAGGCGTGCGCCTCAACCTCTCGCGGTTCTTCACCGTCACGGGCGTGTTCCTTGTCTTCGTCGCCGGTGGCCTGGTCGTCAGCACCCTGCGCAGCGCACACGCCGCCGGTCTCTTCGACTTCGGCCAGCAGCCCACCGTCGACCTCTCCTGGTTGACACCCACCGGTTCTGTGCAGTCGGCGCTGTTGACCGGCGTGCTGGGAATCCCCGCGGATCCGCGGGTGATCGAGGTCGTCGCCTGGCTGCTCTACGTGGTGCCGGTGCTCGCGTACTCCGTGTGGCCGCAGCGACTCCGACCCAAGGGAGCCGCCGTGCCTCGCGTGCTGTTCGGCTCCGCGGCGGCGCTCGGCGCGGCGGCGATCGTGCTCGTCCTCGCCGTTCCCGCCGGCGGACAGGCGGATGTGGCCGCCTCCGCGCCGCTCACGAGCGGTGGCACCGCACGAATCGGCACGGCCAACGGACACGCCACACTCAGCGTGACCGTTCCCGAAGCGCGGTACCTGTTCGGATCCTCAACGGCGACGACCCACGCGGGCGCCGATCGTGCCTGGGCTCTGAGCGCGACGACCCATCCGACCGGCCGACCGTCGACGGTGAGCCTCGACGACCTGGTTGACCTGTCGGGCGGGCGCATCCCCGTCGGCGTGAACCAGGCGACCGCGCCCGGTCCATACGATGCGCAGTGGACGACGACCGCGAGCGTCACCGCCTATACCGTGGGCGACGGACTCGTGGATGCCGCGAACACGTCCCGCACCGTCCTCACCATCTCCGGCGGCGGCCTGAGCGCACCGCGTTCCTTCGCCGTCCCGGACGGCAACGCTTCGTGGTCGGTGAAGGCCGGCCACGTGACGGCGGCTACAGCGTCCATCGATGCTGCACGGGCATCCGCGCGCGAAGCCGTGCTGTGGAAGCTCTGGTTGCCGCTGGTGCTGCTGATCGCCGCGGTGTGGCTCGCGGTCGCCGGCATCCGCTCCCGAAAGTCGCTCCGGGTCACCGACGCCCCGGCACCGAACGCCGCCGATCCGACGGCACAGCCGACGTCGTCCGCGACGCCGTCTCCGGCGCAGTCCCCCACCCAGATCCCGACCCCCAGGAGCAAGACCTATGCAGCCAAGTAGCCGCCGACGCATCAGCACCGGCCTGGCCACTGCGGCAGCGCTCGTCAGCGCCGCCCTCTTCCTCTCCGGATGCTCCGGCACAGCGAGCGACGACGTCGCGCAGCAATCGGCATCCGGCGCCGCGCATGTGAAGATCACGCTCGCGAACGACGGATCGGGCGACGCGTGCACGCTCGACCACACGTCGGCGCCTGCCGGCCCGATCACGTTCACCGTCGAGAACACGAGCGCCACAGGGATCACCGAGCTGGAGCTGCAGAGCGACCAGAAGATCATCGGCGAGAAGGAGAACCTGGCCCCCGGTCTCAAGCCGGTCAGCTTCACCTTGACGCTCGGCGGCGGCAAGTACACGGTCTACTGCCCCGGCGCGGACAAAGAGAACCAGGCCTTCACGGTGACCGGCAAGGCGACTCCGACCAAGACCGGAAGCGTGCAGACCCTGCTGTCGCAGGGCGCCAAGGAGTACGCCACCTACGTCGACGACCAGCTCGCCGGCCTGCAGCAGGGAGTCGCGACGCTCAAGGAGGCGGTCGACTCCGGCGATGTGGCGAGTGCGGAGACGGCGTTCGGCCAGGCCCGCCACTACTACGAGCGCATCGAGACCGACGTCGACGGGTTCGTCGTGCCGGGCACGAAGGCCAACGACAACTCGGGCAACCTCGACTACCTCATCGACATGCGCGCCTCGAACCTCGACCCCGCTGTCGGCTGGCACGGATTCCACGCCATCGAGCGCGACCTCTGGCAGGGCGGCGCCATCACGGACAGCACCAAGAGCCTCGCTGCCGAGCTGCAGACGAACGTCACGACGCTCGCCGGGCTCGCCAAGAAGCTGAGCTACAAGCCCGAGGATCTCGCCAACGGCGCTGCCGGCCTTCTCGAAGAGGTGCAGTCCTCGAAGATCAAGGGCGAAGAGGAGGCGTACAGCCACACCGACCTCGCCGACTTCGCCGCGAACGTCGAAGGCGCCCAGCAGGCGTTCGAGTACCTCAAGCCAGGGCTCACCAAGATCGACTCGACGCTCACCTCCACGATCGAGACCCAGTTCCAGCGAGTGAACGCCATGCTCGACGGATACCGCGATGCCTCGGCCGTCGGCGGCTACACGCCGTACACGCCCGCCCTGCGGGCATCCGACGCCAACAAGCTGAGCCAGGGCGTGCAGGCGCTGCAGGATCCGCTGTCCCGCCTCGCGGAGAAGGTCGCGACCGCACAATGACGGATGCTCCGCCTTCCCCCGCAGACGACGGCACCCCGCGCGGCCACCAGGCATCCGCCGCTGACGCCGCGTCCGGCCGAGACGACGTCGTGCACGAGAGTGACGCCGGGCGGCCGGGCGTCACGGATCCGTCGTCCCGCACCGACCAGCCCGGTCAGGATCGATCGTCCGGCTCTGACCGCGAGGAGCGCTTGAGCCGTCGAGGCCTCTTCGCGATGGGCGCCGGCGGGCTCGCGGTCGGCGCACTGGCCGGGGTGGGCGGAACGCTCGCCGTGCAGGCGCTCACACCCAAGGACGAGGGCGACGCCATCGATGCGGCGCTCAGCTACCCGTTCTACGGCGGAGGCCACCAGGCCGGCGTGCGAACCGAGCCACAGCGCCACTGCGTCTACATGACGTTCGACATCGATCCCGGCACGACGGCGACCGACCTCCAGTCGCTCCTCGCACGGTGGTCGGCAGGGATCGCGCAGCTCATGCAGGGCAAGCCGGTCGGCCTGGTGCAGCCCAACCGGCCGGATGCCGTGCCGCAGGACACCGGCGAAGCCGCTGACCTCAGCCCCAACGCGCTGACCGTCACGCTGGGCCTCGGCCCTGGCGTCTTCGACGAACGGTTCGGGCTGAAGGCCAAGAAGCCGAAGCTGCTCGAGCATTTGCCGGCTCTGCCGAGCGACACGCTGCAGGCGGAGCTCACCGGCGGCGATCTCAGTCTGCAGGCGTGCGCCGAGGATCCGCAGGTGGCATACCACGCCATCCGCGACCTGGCGCGCATCGGCCGCGGCACTGCGAGCACCCGCTGGACGGTCATGGGCTTCGGACGAGCCTCAGCCGGCCCGAACCAGACCACCCCGCGCAACCTGATGGGCTTCAAGGACGGCACCCGTAACATCCGCACCGACGACGAGTTCGACGAGTTCGTCTGGGTCGACGACAGCGACTGGATGTCGGGCGGCACGTATCAGGTCGCACGGAAGATCCAGATGAACGTCGAGATCTGGGACGCCGACCGCATCAGCGATCAGCAGAACGTCTTCGGCCGCAGCAAGTCGGAGGGCGCCCCGCTGAGCGGGACGAAGGAATTCGACACACCCGACTTCGCGAAGACCGAGAGCGGAGCGCACGTCATCCCGCAGAACTCGCACGTGGCGCTGGCTGCTCACGAGAACAACGGCGGCATCAAGATCCTGCGTCGCTCCTACAACTACACGGACGGCATCAACCAGTACGGTCAGCTCGATGCGGGGCTGCTCTTCCTGGCGTACATGAACGACCCGGCACACTTCGTGACGCTCCAGAGCAAGCTCGGCTCATTCGACCGGCTCAAGGAGTACGTCTCGCACATCGGATCAGCGGTGTTCGCCGTTCCGCCCGCAGCGGAGCCCGGGCACTACTTGGCGGAGAAGCTCTTCGACTGAGCGGCGCGTTCTTGCGCGCTAGACACTGCGCGCAAGACACTGCGCATCGGCGTCACTTCTTCTCCGTCACGGTGTAGTTGGCGATCCAGCCTTTATCGTCATCCTTCGTGACGACGACGAGCACCGTGTAGGGATCCTTCCGGAACGACTCGGATCCGCCGTTCTCGCCGGAGTGGTCCAGATTCTGCTGGAATCCGGCGTCGGTGATCTGCTTCGCTATGGCGTCCAACGCATCGGCGCCGCCCACCTTGATCGTGACGTTCCAGATCTTGCCGTTGGTCGACCCTGCCGACACGCCGTAAAGAACCTGCCCGTGCGCGAGCGGGACCTCCGAGGGGAAGTCGGACGGCACGGCGTGCGCTCCGACCTTGACGCTGCCGTGGGTGATGTTCCGCACCAGCGTCTGCACGCTGCAGCCCGACAACGCAGCCGTGGATCCGAACACCAACGCGATCGCCAATGGCACAGCGACCGCGGCGCGACGAATTCCGCTCATGATGACTCCCGACCCGAGACGCGTCGGCACGCATCTCACCGGTACGGTAACGCTCCACAACGGGAGGTCATGAGAAATCCCAAGAAAATCTCAAGAAACAGGACGAGCGGATGCCGCCCTCGCGCCCCAGAGGCAGCCCGTGACCCGAGCCGGGACGCGACTCCGCCCGCGATTCAGGCCTGCGACTCGCGCTTGAGGCGTGCGGCGGCCCGCCCGCGAAGCTGGGCGTCGAGCTCGACCTTGCGGATGCGCACCATCTCGGGCGTCACCTCAACGCACTCGTCCTCGCGAGCGAACTCGAGGCACTCCTCGAGTGTCAGCTGCCGCGACGGCGTCATCGACTCGAAGTTGTCGGCCGTCGACTGCCGCATGTTGGTGAGCTTCTTCTCCTTGGTGATGTTCACGTCCATGTCGTCAGCACGCGAGTTCTCGCCGACGACCATGCCCTCGTAGACCTCTTCCGTCGGATTCACGAAGAAGGTCATGCGCTCCTGAAGCGCGATGATCGCGAAAGGCGTCACCACGCCGGCACGGTCAGCGACGATCGAGCCGTTGCTCCGCGTGACGATGGCCCCGGCCCACTCGCCGTAGCCGTGGGAGATGCCGTTGGAGATGCCGGTGCCCCTGGTGATCGTCAGGAACTCGGTGCGGAAGCCGATGAGGCCGCGCGACGGAACGACGAACTCCATGCGCACCCAGCCCGTGCCGTGGTTCGACATGTTCTCCATGCGTCCCTTGCGGGCAGCGAGCAGCTGGGTGATCGCGCCGAGGTACTCCTCCGGCGCGTCGATCGTCAGGTGCTCGTACGGCTCCTGCACCTTGCCGTCGACCCGCTTGGTCACCACCTGCGGCTTGCCGACGGTCAGCTCGAAGCCTTCGCGGCGCATCTGCTCGACGAGGATGGCCAGTGCCAGTTCACCGCGGCCCTGCACCTCCCAGGCATCCGGACGCCCGATGTCGAGCACGCGAAGCGAGACGTTGCCGACCAGCTCGCGGTCCAGGCGATCCTTGACCATGCGCGCCGTGAGCTTGTGACCCTTCACCTTGCCGACGAGCGGAGATGTGTTCGTGCCGATCGTCATCGAGATCGCGGGGTCGTCGACATGGATGGCGGGCAGCGGACGCACGTCGTCCGGGTCGGCGAGCGTGTCGCCGATCATGATGTCCGCGAATCCGGCCACGGCGACGATGTCGCCCGGGCCGGCGCTCTCGGCCGGATACCGGTCCAATGCCTTCGTGATCAGCAGCTCGGTGACCCGCACGTTGTGCACGTCGCCGTCGTGGCGCACCCAGGCGACCGTCTGGCCCTTCTTGATGGTGCCGTTGAACACGCGGAGCAGCGCGAGACGGCCGAGGAACGGCGAGGCATCCAGGTTGGTGACGTGAGCCTGCAGCGGCGCCTCGTCGTCATAGGTCGGCGCCGGGATGTGCGTCAGGATCGCGTCGAACAGCGGCTCGAGATCGTCGCTGTCCGGCAGCTCGCCGTTCGCCGGCTGCGTCGAGGATGCGCGCCCGGCCTTGCCGGACGCGTAGACCACCGGCACGTCGAGGATCGCGTCGAGGTCGAGGTCCGGCACATCGTCTGCAAGGTCGGATGCCAGGCCGAGCAGAAGGTCCTGGCTCTCGTGCACGACCTCCTGGATGCGCGCATCCGGTCGGTCCGTCTTGTTCACCGCGAGAATGACGGGCAGCTTCGCCTCGAGCGCCTTGCGCAGCACGAAGCGGGTCTGCGGCAGGGGACCCTCCGAAGCGTCGACCAGCAGCACGACACCGTCCACCATGGACAGGCCGCGCTCGACCTCACCGCCGAAATCCGCGTGGCCGGGGGTGTCGATCACGTTGATGGTGATCGGCGTGCCGTTCGCGTGCTTGCCCTTGTACGAGATCGCCGTGTTCTTGGCGAGGATCGTGATGCCCTTTTCACGCTCCAGCTCGTTCGAGTCCATCGCACGCTCTTCGACGTGCGCGTGCTCGGCGAACGAGTGCGTCTGGTTCAGCATGGCGTCGACGAGCGTCGTCTTGCCGTGGTCGACGTGGGCGACGATGGCGACGTTCCGCAGATCGTCGCGGTTGCGGATGGCCATGGCGGTATTCCTCGCGTGCAGGTATGGATGGATGCCTTCCCGCGACGGCGCGGTCAGACTGAAGTGGAATGCCCTGACGTCTCGCGGCGCAAGACACGGTCGCCGTCAGCGACGCCGGGCAGGACGAACGGGCGGAAGAAGCCCGCCCCTCAGTCTACCGAATCGATTCCGAGCAGTTCTGCACGCTGCTGACGGCGCTCGCGCTGAAGCCTGGGATCCGGCAGCGGAACGGCCGAGATGAGCTTCTGCGTGTACTCGTCCTTCGGGTTGCGCAGCACCTGGTCCTTCGTGCCCTGCTCCACCAGACGCCCGTTGTGCATCACGATGATGCGGTGCGCCAGCACGTCGACGACGCCGAGGTCGTGAGTGATGAAGAGGCACGCGAACTGGAGCTCCTGCTGCAGGGTCTGCAGCAGATCGAGGAATCGTGCCTGCACCGACACGTCGAGTGCCGAGGTCGGCTCGTCGGCGATCAACAGTGGCGGACGCAACGCCAGCGCCCTGGCGATTCCCACGCGCTGGCGCTGACCACCCGAGAGCTCGTGCGGGTAGCGGTTGCGGAACGACCGCGGCAGCTCAACCTCGTCAAGCAGGGCCTCGACGCGCTTGTCGAGCGCCTTGCCGCGGGCATGGCCGCCGAGTCGCAGTGGTTCGCCGATGCTCTCGCCGATCGGGATGCGCGGATTCAGCGACGAACCCGGATCCTGGAAGACGATGCCGATCTTGCGACGCAGCGCACGCAGGTTCTTGGCGCTGACCTTGGCCATGTCGGTTCCCGCGATGGTGAGCGCGCCCGAGTGCACCGGGAGCAGGCCGACGGCCGTGCGGCCGATCGTGCTCTTGCCGGATCCGGACTCGCCGACGAGCCCTACGACCTCGCCGGGATACACCTCGAAGCTGACGCCGTCCACGGCGCGGAAAGCCGGAATGCGGCCGCGCTTCGGGTACTCGATCGCGACATCGTCGAACTTGAGAACGGGAGCGCCCTCGCGCGGCACGGTCTCCACCTCGACGTCGGCGGTCGGGTCGAGGCTCAGACGCGGAACGGCCGCAAGGAGCTGACGGGTATAAGGATGCTTGGGCTCCTCGAACACCTCGATGATGTCCCCGGACTCGACGATGCGCCCGTCCTTCATCACGACGATCTTGTCGGCGAGATCGGCCACCACGCCCATGTCGTGGGTGATCAGAACCACGGCGCTGTCCATCTTCGAACGCAAGTTGCGGAGCAGGTCGAGGATTTCCGCCTGCACCGTCACGTCGAGCGCCGTCGTCGGCTCGTCCGCGATCAGGAGCTTGGGATCGCACGAGATCGACATGGCGATCATGGCGCGCTGCCGCTGTCCGCCGGAGAGCTGGTGCGGATACTTGTCGATCGCCGTCGTCGGATTCGGCATCTCGACCATCTCGAGCAGCTCGAGGGCGCGAGCCTTGGCATCCGCGGGCGTCATCGCCTTGTGGATACGCAACATCTCGGTGATCTGGAACCCGATCGTGTACACCGGGTTCAATGCGGTCATCGGCTCCTGGAAGATGACCGCGATATCCTCACCGCGCAGCCGACGCAGGTGAGCGGGCGAGATGCGGCTGATGTCGCGGCCGCTGAACTCGATCGTGCCGCTCACGCGGCCGTTCGACGGGAGCAGGCCGAGCAGAGCCATCGAGCTCGAGCTCTTGCCGGATCCGGACTCGCCGACGATGGCGAGCACCTCCCCCGGCATGACCTCGTAGTTCATGTCGATGGCGGCCGGGTACCACGTTCCGTCGACCCAGAAGTCGACGCCGAGGTCCTCGATCTTGAGCACGGGCTTCAAGCCCGCCCGTGCCTGCGTGAGTGTCGTGTCTGTCACGAGAACTGAAATCCTTTCCCCAGGGCCCTATGCCACCATTGAGCGGTGATCGAGCCCGTTGTCCTTCGCCCGCGATTCGGCCAGGTTCTGTGCGTGGCCGTCTGGGCGATAATCGTGGTCTGCCTGGTATCGCTGGCGATGGTGGGAGATGGTGGCAAGAGCCTCCGCTTCGCCCCGGCCTTCCTGCTCGTCGCGTACCTGTGCTGGATGCTCTATTGGGCGCCCGCCGTGAAGTTGGATGCCGCTGGCGTGAGCCTGGTCAACATCGCGCGAACCGTGCGCATCACCTGGCCTGCGATCGCGACGGTCGAGACGAAGTACGCCTTGACCATCCTTACGGCGAGCGGGAAGTTCACCGCCTGGGCGGCTCCCGGACCGAGCCGGTTCACGACGTACCGCGCCAGCCGCTCCGATCTCTCGAAGCTGCCGGAGAGCACGTACGGTGCCGGCGGAAGCGTCGGCATCGGCGATGTGCCCAACTCCGATTCCGGAGCCGCCGCGCTTCGCGTGCGACGCGCCTGGGCTCAGCTGCAGGCTGCCGGTCACCTCGACTCCGGCACCGTTGAAGGCACGGGAGTCGAGGTGACGTGGCACCGCTGGCAGTTGATCGTGCTCGCCGCGCTCGTGCTGCTCACGCTGGCCGGCATCCTGATCTGAGATCGAGTAACTCATCGTACGAATCTCAGGCGAGCGCCCTTGCGGCCTTCTCGCGCGCCGCTGACTTCGCCTGGCGCGCCTTGCGGTTGAGCAGTCGCCGCTGACGCGGGTCGAACGCATCGCGCAGTCCGTCACCGATGAAGTTGATCGTCAGCGCGATGACCACGATGAACGAGCCCGTCCACCAGAACAGCCACGGACGCGTGTTGAACGAGTTCTGGTACAGGCCCATCAGGCTTCCCAGCGACACGTCGGGCTGCTGGACGCCGAGTCCGAGGTAGCTCAAGGCCGCCTCGAGCAAGATCGCAGCCGCCATCGTCAGCGTCGCGGAGACGATGATCACACCCGCAGCGTTCGGGAGGATGTGCTTGAACATGATGCGACTATTCGATGCACCCGCGACTTTGGCCGCGTCAACGAACTCGCGCTCGCGCAGTGCGAGCACCTCACCGCGCACGAGTCGAGCGAGCGATGTCCAGAGCAGCAGACCGAGGATCAACGCGAACACGAAGGATCCGGCCCCCACCGCGTAGTGACCGACGATCGCGGCCAGCAGGATGAGCGGGACGATGATCACCATGTCGGTGAAGCGCATCAGCAGCGAGTCGACCCAACCACCGAAGTAGCCGGCTGCGGCACCGAGGACGGCACCGATCGTGGTCGAGACCGCGCCGATCACCACGATGATCATGACGGTCTGCTGGATGCCGCGCATCACCTCTGCGAACACGTCGCGGCCGACCTCGTCCTGCCCGAACGGATGCTCACCGAGGCTGAAGGGCCACAGCGTGAGGGTCGGCTGCGTGTTGTTGACGATCGGGTTGATCTCCGCCCACGTGTACTTCCACCAACCGTGGATGTGCAGGCCGAGTGCGTCGATCCCCACGGAGCTGAAGGCCAGGATGACCACGAGCACCAAGATCACCAAGGAGATCATGGCGCCCTTGTGCCGGATGAAACGACGGAAGATGATCCGTCCCTGGCTGAGCCCCTCGACCTCCTTCATCTCGATCGCGTTCTCGGAGTGCTCGACACCGGGCAGGTCGAGTTCCCGCTCGACGTCGTCGCCGCTGGGAAAGGTCGAGTCGCTGCGCGCGTGCGGCGGCTCGTGGAGGGCCTTGGTTTCTTCTGATTCTGATTCGGTCATGCGGAAACTCGGATTCGTGGGTCGAGGGAGGAGTAGACGACGTCGGCGAGCGCGTTGAACACGATCGTCGCGATGCCCACCACGAGGAAGACGCCCATCACCACGTTGACATCGGTGATGTTGATCGCCCCCTGGAACAGTGCTCCCATTCCCTGCCAGTTGAACACCGTCTCGGTCACGACGGCGCCACCGATCAGGGCGCCGAAGTCGAGAGTGATGATCGTGACGATCGGGATAAGGGCGTTGCGGAACGCGTGGCGGACCACGACAGTGCGTTCGGTCAGACCCTTCGATCGCGCGGTGCGGATGTAGTCCTGGTTCATCACGTCGAGCATGCTCGCGCGAGCGTAGCGGCTGTATGCGGCCAGCGACGCGAGCATGAGCGCGAGGGTCGGCAGCAGCAGGTGCGTGAACTGATCGATGCCGGTGATCCAGAAATCACCGGAGAGACCAGGAGTGACCGAGCCGATCGTCGCGATCGGACGACCGTTCGCCGACGAGCTGTTCGCATAGACGTTCCATGCCTGCATGTACCGGTCGAGCGCCGTCACCGCGGCCATCAGGAACGCCGTGATCGCCGCGGTACGGGCCGATGCCCAACGATCATGTCCGCCGTAGAGCCAGCCGACGAGGATGCCGACGCCGACTGCCACGATGCCGAGCAGGATGAACAGCCAGAGGCTCATGTACGGGAACAGGTACTGCAGTGGGTAGTACAGCGCGGCACCGATCGCGACGACTGTCAGCGACGAGTACAACGACTTGCGATTCTCCAGACCCGTTGACACCGCTGTCACCAGGAACGCGAATCCGACGCTGAGAAGCGTCACCACCACGATGCCCAGTCCTGGATCGTCGAACCATCTCGTCGCTGAGATGAACGCGAGAACCGCTCCGGTCGCAACCGTGGCGATACCGAAGACGATGAGTCTTTGTTTCGCATTCCCGCCGATGATCCCGAGCCAGACGATGCCGGACACGAGGGAGAGGACAACTATCACTACCGGCCCGATCACGGGGTTGGCCAGGAAGTTGTTGAAGCCGATTGCGACGTACTGCTTGAGCATCACGGCGAGCCAGAAGATCGGCAGGGAGAAGAAGAGGAATGAGAGGAACGTTGCGCCGTAGTCGTACGCGGTGTACTGGCGCAGCGCCGTCGTGATCCCGATGAGAACACCGAAGATGATGGCGATTACGGCGGCCGTGGTGACCAGCTGCAGGGTCGCCCACATGGCGGAGCCGAGCTCATCGGTGACCGGCTGGCCGTTGATGGCGTAGCCGAGGGTGAAGTGCCCGACGAATCCCTGAAGGATGCCGCCGAGCCAAATGAAGTACCGCAGGAACGGTGACACGTCGAGGTGGAGCAGCTCTACACGTTGCTCGATGAGCAGCTCCTTGTTCTTCGCGTGACTCTGCAGAAGGTCCTGCAGAGGGTTGCCCGAAAAACAGGTGAGCACATAAACGATGTAGGAGGCGACGGCCAACACCACCAACGAGGCGAAGAACCTCCTGGTGAGGAATGCGACCATGGACAGGCCTTTCTTGGTCATTCGGCACGCGGGCGCGCGGTAGCGCGCTCGATGCGAGCCGGTCATCCAAAACGTACTCCGGCCAGCCTGGGTGGTCACCGTGCGGAATCGGTTTTCGCTGGGGTCACCAGCGCCGATTGCTCGCGAACGGGGCGCCGAAGCAGGTTGTCTGCCTCGGCGCCCCTGTTCTCGATGACCTCAGCCGGTCAGCGCACGAGAACTTACTTCGAGGGCGTGGACTTGGAGGAGTGCTCCGAGGTCCATTCGAAGTAGTTCCAGAACACCGTCACGTTGATCGGGTTGTCCTTCACGTTGGCGACCTTGTCGGACCACGCGGTGACATCCGGGAACTGGAAGATCGTCACGCCAGGAGCATCGGCCCAGGCGTTCTTGTCGATCTCGGCGAGGATCTTGTTGTTGTCAGCCTCAGTGCCAGTGCTCGTCTCGAGCTTCTTCCACAGTGCATCGGAAGCCGTGTTGGAGTAGCCCTGGTAGTTGGACTGTCCACCGGTCTGGAATGCGGCCTGGTTGCCCGTGTAGGCAAGGCTGGTGAACTGCCACGCGAAGATCGACGCGTCGTAGGAGCCGTTGCCCAGGTTGGTGAAGAAGTCCTCACCGGGGCTGCCTGCGTCTGCGACCGTGATGCCGGCCTGAGCAGCCGAGTCGCGGATCAGGGCGAACTCGCTGGTACGACGCGGGTTGTCGTTCGGGTAGGCGAACTTGACCGTCAGGTTGGAGACGCCGGCCTTGGCCAGCAGGTCCTTGGCACCCTGGATGTCGACCTTGTCGTACGCGCTCGCGCCGTTGTTCGCGACCGACTCGTCATAGCCAGCGGCACCCGGCAGGAAGAACTGCGAGTCGTCGAGCTTGGCGTTCGGGTTGAGCGGCTTGATCAGCTTGTCGACGATCTCCTGACGCGGGATGGTCTTCAGGAAGGCCTCGCGAACCTCGAGGGCCTTCGTGGCGTCTCCGCCGTAGGTCTTCGGGTCGAACGGGCCACCGTTGTCCATCGTCAGGTCGACGTGCTCGTAGCTGGACTCCGAGGTGTTGGTCACCTTGACGCCGGTCAGCTTGTCCAGCGCCTCGACGGTGTCAGTGGTGGCCTGGCCGGAGATGATGTCGACCTCGCCATTCTGGAGCGCCTGAACCTGCGCGGTCTGGTCCGGGATGAAGCGCACCGTGAGGGTGTCGATCTTCGGGATCGGGCCCGCGGTGTAGTCGGGGTTGCGCGTCAGGGTGATGTACTGGTTCTTCACGAACGAGGACACCTGGTAGGGGCCGTCGCTGACGAGCAGCTTCTTGTCGCTCGGCATGCTCGTGACGTTCCACTTGGTGCTCCACGCCTTGGCGAGCGCCGTGATCGTGGCGGTGTCGTTGTCCTGGATCGCCTTGATGACGGCCTTGTCGGCGTCAGCGTTCGAGATCTTCTTGTCCGGGTACGCCTCCTGGTACACGATGTGCGCCGGAAGCGTCGGGGTCAGGAGGGAGACCTCCCAGTCGACATAGGGCTTCGCGAAGGTCGTGATGACCGTCTTCGAGTCCTTGACGGTCGGGACCTTCTCGATGTTGTCGAGGCCGGTACCGGCGTTGACATTGTTGAAGTTCGCGCCGCTCTTGGCGTTGTTGTACTTGCTGATGCTCGAGGCCCACTGCAGCAGGATGTCGGCCGCGTTCACCGGGTCGCCGTCGCTCCACTTGGCGTTGTCGCTCAGCGTGTACTTGATGGTCAGCGGGCTGCTCGACGTCTTCTCGTAGGTGCCGAACTTGGTGTTCTTCACCAGCTTGGGCGTGGCGTCGTAGTAGTTGAAGCCGAAACCGCCACCGGTGAGGTAGGCGATGTTCGAGTTGTAGGTGCTGTACTGATTCGAGATGAGATTGTTCAGAGTCGTCACGGCCGAGTTCTGAGCGATCGACAGCGATGTCTTCTCACTGAGTTCACTCTGCTTGGGTGCAGAGCACCCCGCGAGGACGACGCCGGCGGCAGCCACTGCTGCCAAGGCGACGACTGCTCGTCTGAGTTTCACTTTTCCTCCTGTGGGGGTTTTCGCACACGACGATCCAACGCGATCGCGGCGCGAGAGATAGAAGAAAGATAAACATCCGTCCCTCAGCGGGCAAACCGGCAGCACAAACTGTTACAGGCTAGAAACCATCGCAACGGATTGTTGCGCGGCGAACGCGAGCGGCGCGGAAATCCGTCGCGATCTGCAACATCTGAGCAATCTTGAGTGATGCTCATTATTGGTCGATCCGTACTCCCCGATCAGATCCCTGCCTGGGCCCCGTAGACGCTCCGCGCGGCCGCACCGTGAGACCTCGCGTGGGAGGATGTCTGCCATGGCAGAGGGGGCGGCGCGGACCGCAGAACCACGGGCATCCTTCCCTCTCGAGACAGTCGTCCCACGCGGGCAGCGCACCAAGCTGTGGTGGGAAGTCGCGATCGTGCTCGGCTTGTCGCTCGGGCAGTCGGCCGTGTACTCGATCCTCACGATCGTGCAGCGCCTTGCAGCGCCGACCCCGCTGAAGGACCAGAGCGCAGAGGTCAACCAGTCGCAATCGCCGACGCCGTGGCTGGACTTCACATACCAGGCGCTCGACATCGTCTTCGCCTTGATGGCCGTGGCCCTCGTCATCTACCTACTCTGGCGCCCTCAGCAGACGGGGTTCAGACGCATCGGACTCGACTGGTCGCGGCCATGGCGCGACCTGGGTTCCGGAGCGCTGCTGTTCGCCGTCATCGGCGTGCCGGGGCTCGGGTTCTACGCCTTGAGCCGGGTGTTCGGCATCACCGTCTCGGTCGGTACGTGGCCGGATCCGTCCTACTGGTGGACGGCAGGGATGCTCCTGCTCAGCGCCGTGCGCGCCGCGCTGCAAGAAGAGGTCATCATGATCGGCTACCTCTTCGCGCGTCTCAAGCAGCTGGGCTGGAATTCGTGGTGGGTGATCATCGCCTCCGCGCTCGTGCGCGGCAGCTATCACCTCTATCAGGGCATCGGACCGTTCTTCGGCAACGCCGTCATGGGAGTCGTCTTCGGCTGGTGCTACCGCCGGTGGGGACGGACTGCACCGCTCGTCGTCGCGCACAGCTTGCTCGACATCGTGTCGTTCATCGGGTACCCGATCGCCGTCGCGCTGTGGCCCGGTGTCTTCGGTCAGACGAAGTCCTGACGCCAAGCCGGCTACCCAGCGCTCACCACATTCTCCGGAGCCCGGAGCGCGCTCCCCTTCCGCGAGAGTGCCCGTTTCTCCGCCCGAAAGTGCGTGTTTCCGTTCGCGGAGGTGCCCGTTCTGCTTTCGCGTGTGCACCGTCCAGCGCCGATACGGGCAGGTTCGGGAGCACGAACGGGCGCCCTCGAAAGGAGAGACGAGCACCCTCGGGAGAAGAAACGGGCACTTTCGGGCGGAGAAACGGGCACGCTCGGGAGGAGAAACGGGGACGCTCAGGAGGATGGGCGAGCGATCGCGGCTTGAGCTAGGCGAACGCCTCGGGTGGCGGGCACGCGCAGAACAGGTTGCGGTCGCCCCACGCCTGGTCGATCCGGCGCACGGGCGGCCAGTACTTGGCCCGCACGAGGGACGGCACCGGATACACGGCCTGCTCCCGCGAGTACGGATGCATCCACTCCCCCACGACGGACTCCGCCGTGTGCGGTGCACCGCGCAACGGGTTGTCCTCGGCGGGATACGCGCCGGCTCCGACGGCATCGGCTTCCGCCTTGATCGAGATCATCGCTTCGATGAACCGGTCGAGCTCGGCGATGTCCTCGCTCTCGGTCGGTTCGACCATCAGCGTGCCCGCAACGGGGAAGCTCATGGTGGGAGCGTGGAATCCGTAGTCGATGAGTCGCTTGGCGACGTCGTCGACGGTGACTCCCGTGGCGTCCGTGAGAGGACGGATGTCGAGGATGCACTCGTGGGCCACGAGCCCTCGCTCGCCGGCATACAAGACCGGGTAGTGGTCCCGAAGGCGGGCGGCGATGTAGTTCGCCGAGACCACGGCGGCACCGGTTGCCCTGGCGAGGCCCTCGGCGCCCATCATGCGCACGTAAGCCCACGAGATGGGCAGGATGCTCGGGCTCCCATACGGCGCAGCCGAGATCGGCGCACCCTGGTGCGCGTAGCCGACGTGGTCGTTCGACTGCATGAGCGGATGGCCGGGCAGGAAGGGCGCGAGATGCGCCTTCGCCGCAACGGGTCCCACTCCGGGTCCGCCACCGCCGTGCGGGATGCAGAACGTCTTGTGCAGGTTGAGGTGCGAGACGTCGCCGCCGAAGTCGCCGAAGCGGGCGAACCCGAGCACGGCGTTGAGGTTGGCACCGTCGATGTAGACCTGCCCGCCGGCCTCGTGCACCGCGTCGATGACCGCGACGACCTCGTGCTCGTACACGCCGTGCGTCGACGGGTAGGTGATCATCAGTGCTGCGAGCTCTGAGGCGTGCTCCGCCACCTTGGCGCGGAGGTCGTCGAGGTCGACGTTGCCCGAGGCATCCGTCGCCACGACCACGACGCGCATGCCGGCCAGCACGGCGGATGCTGCGTTGGTGCCGTGGGCCGACTGCGGGATGAGGCACACGGTGCGGTGGGTGTCGCCGTTGTCGTCGTGGTACCCGCGGATGGCGAGGAGTCCGGCGAGCTCGCCCTGGCTTCCCGCGTTCGGCTGCAGGGAGACGGTGTCGTATCCCGTGAGCTCCGCGAGCCAGGTCTCGAGCTGCGCGATGAGGTCGAGGTAGCCTGCGACGTCCGAAGCAGGTGCGAACGGATGGAGCTGGGCGAACTCCGGCCACGTGACGGCGGCCATCTCGGTCGCTGCATTGAGCTTCATCGTGCACGAGCCGAGCGGGATCATGCCTCGGTCGAGCGCGTAGTCGCGATCGGCGAGCAGCTTGAGGTACCGCATCATCGACGTCTCTGAGTGGTACGAGGAGAACACCGGATGCCCGAGGTAGTCGCTCGTGCGCGCGAGCGACTCGGGGAAGCGCCGCACGCCGTCAGGCGCACCCGCGGCCGGTCCGCCGGCGTCGATCTGGTGCTCCGCTGCTGCTCCTCCGGTCGCGATGTCCGCGATGAGCGCCAGCGTCGCGATGTCGCCGTTGGCCTCGTCCACACTGAACGAGAGCGTGGTGTCGTCGACCACGAGCGCGAGGATCCCTGCGCCGTGCAGCTCAGCTGCGCGTGCTTCAGCGTCGTCGACGTGCACCCGGATCGTGTCGAAGTACGAGTCTCCGAGCACGGCCGCGCCGCGCTGAGTCAAGAGGTCGGCGAGCAGCGCCGTGTCGGCGTGGACGTTCTGCGCGATGGCGCGGATGCCTCGCGGGCCGTGGTACACGGCGTACATCGAGGCCATCACTGCCAGCAGCACCTGCGCCGTGCAGATGTTGCTTGTGGCCTTCTCCCGGCGGATGTGCTGCTCGCGCGTCTGCAGGGTGAGGCGGTAGGCGGGCTTGCCCGCGGCATCCTGGCTGACGCCGACCAGGCGCCCCGGCATTTGACGCTCGAGCCCCTTGCGAACGGCCATGTAGCCGGCATGAGGACCGCCGAAGCCCATCGGCACGCCGAAGCGTTGCGTCGTACCGACCGCGATGTCGGCACCGAACTCGCCGGGAGCCTTGATGAGGGCCAGCGCGAGGAGGTCGGCCGCCACTACGGCGAGACCGCCTGCCGCGTGCACTGCATCGACCACGGCAGACGGATCCCAGACACGCCCGGACGCCGACGGATACTGCAGGAACGCGCCGAAGGCCTCCGGGAGGTCCGACGGATCCGTTGCGGCCAGGTCCAGCTCGACGAGCTCGATGCCGACGGCCGCCGCACGGCCGCGTACGATCGCGAGCGTCTGCGGGAAGGAATCCGTGTCGACGAGGAAGACGTTGGACTTCGCACGCGAGGCGCGACGGGCGAGAAGCATGCCCTCCGCGACGGCGGTGCTCTCGTCGAGCATCGACGCGTTCGCGATGTCCAACCCGGTGAAGTCGCACACCATCTGCTGGAAGTTGATCAGGGCCTCGAGTCGGCCCTGCGAGATCTCCGGCTGATACGGCGTGTATGCCGTGTACCAGCTGGGATTCTCCAGCACGTTGCGCTGGATCACGGCCGGCGTCAGCGTGCCGTAGTACCCCTGCCCGAGGAACGAGGTGCGCATGGAGTTGCGGGAGGCGAGGGAGCGCAGTTCGGCGAGCGCCTCACGCTCGCTCACCCCCTCGATGGGCAACGTGCGGCCGGGGAGGTCGACATCGGCGGGGAGCTGGATGCCCTTGGGGACGGCGGTGCGCACGAGCTCCTCGACCGAGTCGAAGCCGAGGGTGCGCAGCATCTCGTCAGTGGCATCCGCGTCGGGTCCGATGTGGCGGTCTGCGAAGGTCGAGCGCAGGCCGGCCCGCCGGCCGTCGGCGCCAGTTGCCTCGGTGCCGGTGGTGGCGATACTCACGCGCTCTCCCCGGTCAGTGCGTCGTAGGCGGCGGCATCCAGGAGATCTTCCAGGCGTGTTGCGTCTGCGACGCGCACCTTGATGAGCCACCCTTCACCGAACGGATCCGAGTTGACGAGCTCCGGCGCGTCGACGACAGCATCGTTGACCTCGAGGACCTCGCCCGTGACAGGGGCGAAGAGCTCGCCGACGGACTTCGTCGACTCGATCTCACCGACGACGGCGCCCTCCGCTGTGTCGCTGCCGACCTGCGGGAGGTCGACGTAGACGACGTCGCCGAGCTTCTCGGCGGCGTACTCGGTGATGCCGACAGTGGCTGCGTCGCCGTCGACCATGACCCATTCGTGCTCGGCGGTGTAGCGGCGATCGGTGGGGACGGCCATGTCAGTTCTTCTTTCTCGAATAGAAGGGCAGTTCTGTGACGCTGAACGGGATGCGCGTGCCGCGCACATCCACGTCGAGTTCGGTGCCGGTCGCGGCCAGCGCCGGGTCGACGTAGGCGAGGGCGATCGGATGCGCGAGCGTGGGTGACAACGCGCCGGAGGTGATCTCGCCGACGGCGGCCTCGTCACTGGCCCTTGCGTACACCTGGTAGCCGGCGCGGGCGGCCCGCTTGCCGTCGCCCATGAGGCCGACGAGCACACGGGCATCCGATGGGACACCTTGCTCGATGGCCTCGCGGCCCACGAAGTCGTCGGGCTTGGCGAGCGCGACGACGCGACCCAGCCCAGCCTGCGAGGGCAGCGTGCGGGTCGAGAGCTCGTGGCCGTAGAGGGGCATTCCCGCCTCGAGGCGGAGGGTGTCCCGGCTGGCGAGCCCCGCAGGCACGAGGCCTGCTCCGGCTCCCGTCTCCAGCAGCGCATCCCACAGCGCGCGAGCGTTGTCGGGCGCGACGTAGAGCTCGAAGCCGTCCTCGCCCGTGTAGCCGGTTCGCGCGATGAGCACGGGGTGGTCCTGGAACGTTCCGGAGAGCGATCGGTAGTACTTCAGTGCGGCGAGCGCGTTGTCGATGTCGGGATCCTCGCGGTCCTCCGGCAGGTCGGCGCCCGCTTCGAGGCCGAGCTCCTCGACGTTCTGCAGGATCTCCAGCGCGCGTGGACCCTGGATCGCGATCAGAGCGATGTCGTCCGACTCGTCGTAGACGTCCGCCTGGAACGATGTCGCTCGCTGCACGAGCGCGTCGGCCACCGTTTGACGGTTGGCCGCGTTCGCCACCACCAGGTACCGGTCGGCGCCCGTGCGGTACACGACGAGGTCGTCGAGGATGCCGCCGGATTCGTCGAGCAGGAGCGAGTACTTCGCCTGTCCCTGCTCGAGAGCGGAGAGCCTGCCTGCGAGCGCATGGTCGAGCGCATCGGCCGCCTGCGGGCCGATGACGACGATCTCGCCCATGTGCGACAGGTCGAACAGGCCGGCTGCGGTGCGCACGGCGTGGTGCTCGGCGAGGTCGCTCGAGTAGCGGACCGGCATCTGCCAGCCGGCGAAGTCCGTGAAACTCGCGCCCGCAGCGACATGGGCGTCGTTGAGCGGCGAGAGCCGCTCCGTGTTCTCGGGCGGCGTTGGTCGCTCGGTGGTGCCGGACGACGACGGAACCTGGGCCATGAGTTCTCCGATCTGTCTCGCGGGCTGAATCCATGGAGTGGATGCAGACACGTCGAAAGACGACACACCGATGGTGTGCTGGGAACTCCCCCTCTGTCATTCGGCCTGAGAGATTCACCCCGGACTCGGCCGGGACTTTCACCGTGGGCGAGATCGTAGGGCGATGCCCTTCGATCTGCTCTCCAGAGCGGCCAGCTCGACGCGGTAGGGGTACCTGAGAGATTGTCGGGGAGGATTGCTCCTTCGGTGCCTGCTCGGGTTTCCCCGGCGGGCTCTCCCGCGTCGACCGTGTGGCCCGATGTTCTTTTGTCCGGCCAGCCTATCGTGCGCGGTGGAGGCGGGCGGCGAATGCCCGGTCTCCCGGTTGTCGGCTTCGCCTCGCTCAGGATCCCGGGCCGGCCGCGCCCCGCCTCGGCTGAGCCTCGCCCAGTGATTCAATTGGTTCAAGTCATCAGCACCAGAAGATGTAGAATCACTTCAGGTCACTGATACCTTTACTCTCATGACAGACGCGACAACGGACTTCGAACCGGCACCCGAGCCCCTCCCGGACTCGGGGCGCGACGGCGCGGCGCAGCGCGCCGGAGCGCTTCAGCTCGCCGTGTCGACCGTCATCTTCGCGCTGCGGACCGACGACAGGTTCGGCGCGCAGGGCGCCATGCCCACGCTGTGGCTGCCGCTCGTGCGGCGCATCCGCGAACCGTTCGAAGGACGCTGGGCGCTTCCCGGCGGTCCGCTGCAGACGACAGAGGGCCTCGCGGATGCCGCACGTCGCACGCTCGGCGACACGACAGGACTCGCGCCCCGTTACCTCGAGCAGCTGTACGCCTTCGGCGACGTCGACCGCACCGCGTCGGGTGAGCCGGGGGCGGCCAGGGTGGTCTCGATCGTGTACTGGGCGCTCGTCGGATCCGACGAAGCGGCACGGGCGACAGTCGGGCAGAACGTGCGATGGTTTCCGGCCGACGAACTCCCGGGCCTCGCATTCGACCACAACCTCATCGTCGACTACGCGCTCTGGCGGCTCCGCAACAAGATGGAGTACTCCCGAATCGCGCACGCCCTGCTCGGCGAGACGTTCACCCTCGCCCAGTTGCGCGAGGTCCACGAGGCGGTGCGCGGCAAACGGCTCGATCCGGCGAACTTCCGGCGAGCGATGGAATCCTCCGACGCCCTTGTCGACACCGGTGAGCGCCTCACCGGCACCCCGCACAGGCCGCCGAAGCTCTACCGCTACGACACGTCCGTCGGACTCGTCGACACCGGGCCACTCCCCCATCCGTGACCGGTTCGCATCTGCATGCTTCACCGATTCGCTCCGCACCATTCGACCCGCTCCGCTCGCTCAGGGAACTGATCACCAGAACGAGGCCGGTTGGGCCACCACGAAAGAAGAAGGCACCGAACATGACACTCACCGCCTCGGTCGATCGCACGATCCAGCTCATCGCCGCGGGAGACGAATCCGGCGAGCTCTGCACGACCGACCTCGTCGAGGCGCCGTGGAGCTTCGACCTCGGGATGCCCGGCTACGGGCCCGGCGCATCCATGGCCGATCCGATTCCCGCGGATTCGCCCCGCCAGGGCGAGCTGCCGCAGGAATACCGGGATGCGACGCCGGCTGAGCTCGCTGAGCGCATTCGCGCCGCGAAAGAGACGCTCGGCGACCGCGCGATGGTGCTCGGACACTTCTACCAGCGCGACGAGGTCGTGCAGTACGCGGACTTCGTCGGCGACTCGTTCCAGCTCGCGAACGCGGCCAAGGCGCATCCGGAAGCCGAGGCGATCGTCTTCTGCGGCGTGCACTTCATGGCCGAGACCGCCGACATCCTCACGGCCGCCGAGCAGAGCGTCATCCTGCCCAATCTTGCGGCGGGATGCTCGATGGCCGACATGGCCGACATCGACTCCGTCGAGGAGGCGTGGGAGCAACTCATGGCGCTGTACGCGGACGAAGCGGGCGGCGCGGATACCGGCGACTCGGCATCCGTGATCCCGGTCACGTACATGAATTCGTCGGCCGCGCTCAAGGCCTTCTGCGGCCGCCACGGCGGGATCGTGTGCACGTCGTCGAACGCGTCCACGGTGCTGCGCTGGGCGTTCGAGCGCGGCAAGCGCGTGCTGTTCTTCCCCGACCAGCACCTCGGCCGGAACACGGCGAAGGCCATGGGGATCCCCGTCGAGCTCATGCCGATGTGGAACCCCGCCAAGAGCCTCGGCGGCAACGACGCCCAGTCGCTGGTGGACGCGAAGGTCATCCTCTGGCAGGGATTCTGCTCAGTGCACAAGCGGTTCACGGTCGCGCAGATCGAGCAGGCTCGCGCCGAGCATCCCGGCGTGCGCGTGATCGTGCACCCGGAGTGTCCGATGGAAACGGTCGACGCGGCGGATGAGTACGGCTCGACGGACTACATCGTGAAGGCCATTCAGGCCGCACCTGCCGGGTCGACGTTCGCGATCGGCACCGAGATCAACCTGGTGCAACGGCTGGCGGCCGAGTATCCGCAGCACACGATCTTCTGCCTCGACTCGGTCGTGTGCCCGTGCTCGACGATGTACCGCATCCATCCCGGCTACATGGCTTGGGTGCTCGAAGCACTCGTGCGCGGCGAGGTCGTCAACCAGGTGAGCGTGAGCGACGAGGTCGCCGCCGACGCCAGAGTGGCACTCGAGCGGATGCTCGCGGCACGTCCCGACACGACCATGGCGGCGTGACATGAGCGTCGCGACTCTTCCGGGCCGAGAGGGTACGTTCGCGCGTCGGTCGGATGCCGCTCCCCGAGTCCTCGTCGTCGGCAGCGGGATCGCAGGACTCACCGCCGCGCTGCGGATCGCCTCGTACGCCGAGGTGACCCTCCTCACGAAAGGCGCGCTGGAGGAGAGCAACACGCTCTACGCGCAGGGTGGCATCGCCGCTCCACTCTTCGACGACGACAGCCCGGAACTGCACATCGAAGACACGCTCGCCGCCGGCGCCGGTCTGGGCGACGCGGAGGCGGTGCGGATCCTCTGCACCGAGGGTCCGGAACTCGTGCGCGAGTTGCTCCGTCACGGCGTTCCGTTCGATCGGGAGAACGGCGTGCTCGCACGCGGGCTCGAGGCTGCTCATTCGCGATCCAGGGTGCTGCACGCCGGAGGCGACGCGACGGGACGCGCGATCGAGGTGACGCTGGCCGGGCGAGTGCGGGCATCCGGCGTTCAGATCGTCGAGCGCACGATGCTGACCGACCTGGTGGTCGACGGCGGCAGGGTGATCGGGGCGCGCACGCTCGACGTCACCGGACGCCCCGGCACGATCGCCGCCGAGGCCGTCGTGCTCGCCACCGGCGGCGCGGGCCGTCTCTTCTCGCACACCACCAATCCCGCCGTCGCGACGGGTGACGGTGTCGCCGCCGCATGGCGGGCGGGCGCTGAGCTGGCGGACCTCGAGTTCTATCAGTTCCACCCGACGGCGCTGGCCGTTCCGGGCGGGACGCTGGTCTCCGAAGCCGTACGCGGCGAAGGAGCCGTGCTTCGGGATGCGGCCGGGTCCCGCTTCATGGAGCGCGTGCATCCGCTGGCGGAGCTGGCTCCCCGCGACGTCGTGGCGCGGGGAATCGCACGGCAGATGGCAGCCCAGGACGGTGCCCCCGTGTTGCTGGATGCGACTCGGCTCGGCCGCGCCTTCCTCGCGCGCCGATTCCCGACGATCCAGGCGGCGTGCGAGGCAGCGGGCTGCGACTGGGCGAGCGAGCCCGTGCCGGTCACACCGGCCGCCCACTACTGGATGGGCGGCGTGCGGACGGATGCCTGGGGCCGGGCGAGCCTGTCCGGCCTGTATGCGATCGGCGAGGCCGCGTGCACCGGCGCGCAGGGCGCCAACCGGCTCGCGTCCAACTCGCTCCTGGAGGGTCTCGTGTTCGCGGCGCGCGCCGCGGATGCGATCTCGGCAGCAGACCTTCCGCGATCGCCTCTCGTCGACGCGATCGGCACAGCATCGTCGGCGCCTCGCGTGGGATCCGCCGGCGACGGGCATCCCGGCGTCGACGAGATCGTCCGCGACCTTCTCTGGGAGCACGCCGGCGTCGAGCGGGATGCCGACGGCCTGCGCGCTGCGGCGTCGACGTTGAGCAACCTCGCCGCAGACGTCCACGCCCGCCGCGACGGCTCCCCGAGCTCGATCGCCGGTCAGGAGAACCGCAACCTCGTCACGCTCGGCTCGCTTCTGGTGCAGTCTGCGCTGAGCCGCGAGGAATCCCGCGGAGCCCACTTCCGCAGCGACTTCCCCGAGTCGGCCGCGGTTGCCGAACACACCATCGTCGCGAACAGGTTCGGCGAACCCGTACTGCGGACGTCGTCGCGCCTCGCCGGCGGGAACGTCAACGCGGTCGACGACGACAACGCGACATCCGCCCTGCAGGGCCTCATCCGAGAGGTGGTCGCCACGTGCTGACCCGACAGATCATCGACCGCATCGTCGGCGCCGCGCTCGACGAGGACGCGCCTTGGGGCGACATCACGAGCGAGTTGTTCATTCCGGCGGGGGCGACCGCGTCCGCCCGTCTGGTGGCCCGTGAGCCCGGCGTGTTCTCGGGCGGCGAGGTGCTCGTGCGAACGATGCGCGCCGTCGACGAGCGCATCCGCGTGAGCGTTCTCCTCGCCGACGGAGACCGCTTCGCGAAAGGACAGGCGCTGGCGGTCATCGCGGGGCCGGCCCGTGGCATCCTCCGCGGCGAACGCGTCGCGCTGAACCTCGTGCAGCGCATGAGCGGCATCGCAACGCTCACCTCGCGCTACGTCGAGCTCGCAGCCGGAACCGATGCCCGCATCGTCGACACTCGCAAGACCACGCCTGGCCTGCGCGCGCTCGAACGCCATGCCGTGGTCTGCGGTGGCGGACGCAACCACCGCAATTCGCTCTCGGATGCCGTCATGGCCAAGGACAACCACCTCGCCGTGCTCACCGCCGGCGGCCGCTCGGTGACGGACGCCATCCGCGCGGTCCGCGCGCAGCTCGGACACACGACGCACCTCGAGGTGGAGGTCGACCGGATGGACCAGATCGAACCCGTTCTCGCGGGCGGCGTCGACACGATCATGCTCGACAACTTCACGGTCGACGAGCTGCGCGATGGCGTCGCGCTCGTGAACGGACGGGCCATCGTGGAGGCGAGCGGCAACGTCAATCTCGACACCGTGGCCGCCATCGCCGCCACCGGCGTCGATGTCATCTCGGTGGGCGCGCTCACGCACAGCGTCCGCTCGCTCGACATCGGACTCGATGTCGACATCGACTTCGACGCCGACGCCGATTTCGAGGCGGAGGCGGTTGGCATCGGATACTCCGGAACCGCCCGGCTCCCGTACGACGACGAGGAGTAGAGCAACCGTGGGCGTGCTCTACCTCGATGCCGCCGCGACCACCCCGATGCGTCGCACGGCGCTCGAGGCCGCCTGGCCGTTCCTCACCGGCGAGTTCGGGAACCCGTCGAGCACGCACGAACCCGGCCTCCGCGCCGCCGCCGGGTTGAAGGATGCCCGCGCCCGCGTCGCTTCCGTACTCGGGTGCCGTGCATCCGAGGTCGTGTTCACGTCCGGCGGCACAGAGGGCGACAACCTCGCGATCAAGGGCATCGCGCTCGGCGACCCGCGCGGCAGGCACATCGTCACGGCACGCACGGAGCACGAAGCCGTGCTCGAGTCCGTCGACTACCTGAGGCGCATCCACGGATTCGAGGTGGACTTCGTCGCGCTCGACGACTCCGGCACAGCGACCACGGAGGCGCTCAGGGCTGTGCTGCGGCCGGACACGACACTCGTGTCGATCGCCTACGCGAACAACGAGATCGGCACGGTGCAGCCGATCGCCGAACTGGCATCCGTCGCGCACGCCGTCGGGGCGCGGTTCCACACCGACGCCGTGCAGGCAGCGGGCCGGCTCGACCTCGACGTACGTACGCTCGGCGTGGACGCGCTCACCTTCTCCGGGCACAAGGTGGGTGCGCCGAAGGGGTCTGGCGCTGCGTTCGTGAGGGGCGGCATCCCGCTCGAGCCCGTGCTGCACGGCGGCGGCCAGGAGCGCGGGCGGCGCTCGGGCACCGAGAACGTCGCATTCGCGCTCGCGCTCGCGGTCGCGCTGGAGGCCGCTGACGAGGAGCGGATGCAGCGCGAAGGCGCGACGGCCGGCGGCGCACAAGGCCCGTCGGCAGGGACCGCCGTCTTCATCGACACCGTGCTGCGTCAGCTCCCGGAGGCCCGCCTCACCGGTGAGCGCTCGCACCGGATACCCGGGCACGCCTCATTCACGATCGACGGTGTCAACGGCGAGACGGTGCTGCTCGAGCTCGAGCGTCGCGGCGTCATCGCTTCCAGCGGATCGGCCTGTGCGGCGGGGCGCACCGAGCCGTCGCACGTTCTGCTGGCCATCGGGCTCTCCGACGACGCAGCGGCCAGCGCCGTGCGCTTCAGCTGGACGGATGCCTCCCCCGACGACCTCGCGCGCGCTGCGGACGCGCTGCGCGACGCGGTGGCGGCCGCCCGAGGCCTCTAGGACGCCGCCCCGCGAACGGATTCAGGGCTCGAGCACGAAGCGCCCGTCACCCAGCCGCGACGACGGCCTCGTCACCGTGGCCGTCGTCGCGTGTGGCTTCGTCGCGTCCTGCCTGCGCCGCGGTCAATTGCCGCAGTGCGGGCGACAGGTGCGCTGCGAGATGGCATCCACGAGCACAGCCCCGAGATCCTGCGGCTTGAGCGCCTGGTAGACCCCGCCGTTGGTGGCATCCGCGATCTGCGTCATGGCCGACTGGTCGGTGTCGGGACCGAATCCGATCATGATCACCGGAACGGGACGGTTGACGCTCTCGATCGACTTCAGCTGTCCGACCAGCTGATCGAGGCTGAGTCCTCCCGCGGGATTGTCGTTCTTGCCATCCGTGATCACCAGCACCGAGCTGACCATGCCCGACACGTAGTTCGCCTGCATGTTCTTCACCGCGGCGAGAACGGAGTCGTACAGTGCCGTGTCGCCCTGCACGCGGCTGGGAAGGGACTTGATCACGTTCGAGATGTCGGCTGCGTGAGCCGGATCTCCGACCGGCGCGACCGGCGTGAGCTCCGTCCACGGCTGCGAGCCCTGCTGGTTGGTGGAGAAGCTCCACACTCCGAGCTGGGTCTGCGGCGAGAACATCGCGACCGCTCCTGCCGCTGCCTGCTGGAAGATGCCGATACGGGTCATGCCGCCGCCGACATCCTCGTTCATCGAGCCCGACACGTCGACGAGCGCCAGCATGCGGCCGCGCATCGTCATGGTCGACCACTCGTGCAGCATGTCCACCTGCGTGGCCAATCCGCCAGGGGCGGCCGTCGAATACGTCTTCAGCACTCCGGCCGCCTGCAGATGCCCCTGGCCGAGTCCCGATCGGAAGCCGCCCTGGGCGAGGTGCTTCTGGTCGGTGACGAAGGCGCTCTCCAACGCCGTCATGAGCCGGTCCTTCACGACGCTCCCTGTGGAGCGTCCGGCGACGCGGACGAAGGGAAAGGCATCCTCGTCGGTGCCGTCACCCGGGTAGATCGCGAAGAACTGCTGATCGGGATGCTGCTGGTTGTGCTGGTAGACGGCCTGCTCGGTCGTGAGGACAACGGTGGGCAGAGAGTTCTCCTGCGCCGACGCGAACGCCTTCTCGGCGGTCGCCGGGATGTTCTTGCCCAGTGCGACGAGTGCCGTGTCGAACGCGAGATCGTTGCCCGCCGGCGCGACGCCGTTCAGCTTGCTGAGGGCGAGCAGGCTCGCCCCGTTCGCCTCCGGATCGGGCAGCAGCGCGTTGAGTCCGCCAGAGTACAGGCCGGCCCATGTCGGCTTGGCCGCAGCGATCGACGATGCCTTCTTGGACGGCGCTGCGAAAACGAGCGGAGTCGTCGCGACGTAGGCCTCGAAGAAGGCGTTCGGTGTCTCGCGTCCCAGCGACAGCGCCGTCGCCGCGATGCGGCTCTGCCAGCCGGGAGAGTCCGGCACCCAGACATCGGCGCCGACGTCTCCGCCTGCCGCCACGATGGATGCCGTGTCCGCGGAGTCCTGCACCCGCACGGTCGTCTTCACGCACGGGGTCACGACGTCGAACGAGCTCGCCGCCCTGGTGAGCACGGGGGCGATTTTGGGGTCGGCCACCACACGGATCGTCGTCGGCTTGCCGCACCCGATGGCATCCGCGAAGGAAGGAACGGAGCTGCCAAGAAGACCGCCGGCCCAAGCAGCCCCACCGACGGCCACCAGGACGACGGCGACGGCGCCCGAGATGATGCCGATCAGGAAGCGCTTGCGGGAGCGTGGGCGCGGCTCTCGCGCGGCAGGCAGGGCGTCATGAGGGTGCGCAGGGGCGCTGTGTCGTCCCACTCGTACTCCATCGTCGGGTCAGGCCGCCCCCGCCTGCGATCTTCGGCCGCGTCCCCTCGAGCGGCTTCATGCGGCGATTCTATCGGACGACCTGGCACGGCGACGTCCTCGGCGAGGCGTGGTCGGCCGAGTCCGCGCGACGGCGACGACAGACCTTCCGGCGGCGATCCGACCGAGGAGGCAAGGGAGGAGATCGAGGTCATCCGGAGAGGATGCGCCGAGGGGTCGGCAGCCCGGACTACGGCCGAAAAAACGCCCCGAACGCCGCACCGTGCTGCGCGAGCACCGACACCGTGCCGGAGATCAGTGGATGAGGCAGTTCGGACGGCAGGACCGCTGCGAGAGCGCATCCACGAGCACGTTGCCCAGGTCCTGAGGCCGGGTCGCCGTGTAGACACCGCCGTCGGTCGCGTTGGCGATCTGACCCATCGCGGCGAGATCGGTGTCCGGTCCGAATCCGATCATGATGACCTCGACCGGCTTGTCCGGGTTCTCCACCGTCTTCAACTGCGCGAGCAGGTCCTGCAGCGAGAGCCCCCCGCCCGGGTTGTCGTTCTTGCCGTCGGTGATCACCAGGACGGAGTTCACCATGCCCGGGATGAAGTCCTTCTGCACGTCCTTCACCGCGGCGAGAACGGTGTCGTAGAGCCCGGTATCGCCCTGCACATAGCTCGGCAGCGCGCCGATGATGCTCGCGATCGCCTGCTGGTGCTGCGGATCCCCGATGGGCGCGATCGGGGTCATCTCCTTGTACGGCGTCGACCCGTTCTGGTTGGTGGAGAAGATCCAGATTCCGAGCTCGGCCTGCGGCGAGAACATCGAGACGGCGCCCATCGCGGCCTGCTGGAAGATGCCGATGCGGGTCATGCCGCCACCGGCATCCTCGTTCATGGACCCGGAGACATCGACCACGGCCAGCATGCGCGAACGCATCGTGATCGTCGACCACGCGTGCAGGAGGTCGACCTGCGACGAGAGGTCGGGCGAGATCATGTCGGTGTAGGAGGCGAGCACCCCGGTGGCCTTGAGCGAGCCTGTGCCGATGCCGCTGCGGAATCCGTACTGCCCCATGTGCTTCGTGTCTGTCACGAATGCGCGCTCGAGGCTGTTCAGGAGGCGATCCTTGGCTGCGTTCCCTGAGGTGACTCCCGCCAGCCGCACGTACGGATAGGAGTCGAGCACCGTTCCCGAACTCGGATACACGGCGAAGAACTGCTGGTCGGAGCTTTTTTCGGACTCGTTGTGCGCGAACACGGCCTGCTCGGTCGTGAGCACGACCGTCGGCGTCGACGCCTTCTCGGCATCGGCGAACGCCGCTGTCGCGTCAGCGGGGATGACCTTGCCGACGGCGATCATCGCGGCGTCGAAGGCGAGCGGATTGCTGGCCGGCGCGTTCGCCTTGAGCACGCTCAGCGCCAGCAGGCTGGCACCGTTGTTCACCGGATCCGGGAGCAGGGCGTTCACGGTGCCGCCGTAGATGCTCGGCCACGCCGGCTTCGCGGCGGCGAGTGAGCTGGCCTGCTTGGCCGGCGCCGCGAAGATCATCGGCGTCGTGGCCACATTCACGCCGAAGAACGCCTTCGGCGTTGCACGCCCGAGGGATTTCGCCGTCGCGGCGATGCGCGCCTGCCAGCCGGGAGAATCCGGCACCCAGACGTCGGCTTTCGGGTCGTTGCCAGAAGCCACGATCGACGCGGTCTCTGCAGACTTCTGCGCACTCACCGTCGTCGTCACGCAAGGCGTGACGGCATCGAACGACTGAGCCGACTTCTCCAGAGCAGGAGCGATGGCCGGATCAGCGACGACGCGCAGCTGCGTCGGTTTGCTGCAGCCGAGGGCGTCCGCCGGTGCCGGCAGGATGCCCCTCAGCGCGCCCGTTCCCCACGCAACGCCCGCAACGGCCAGGAGCACGATGACGACCGCACCGGAGATGATGCCGATGACGAAGCCTCTGCGCGACCGCGGTCTGTCTGAAGCGACAGGCTGATGATGCACGGGTGCGGCGCTGTGTCGTCCCACTCGAACTCCATCGTCGGGTCAGGCCCCCCGCCTTCGCTGCTGGCACCGCATCCCCTCGAGGCGGCGACGTTGGGGGTTAGCATACCCGACGCCGTGAGCGCCCGAAATGCACGACGGACCACAACGGGAGAGCCTGTGGGCCAGCTGTGCACTGTGCCTGAGCGACAAGGGACCATCCACGGCCGGAAAGTGTTCCAGCGACGCCGGGGCCGTGCCGACAGTATGGTCGAATGACCGCCTCCGACATCATTCCCGAGCATCTCGTGGCACTGCTGAACGAACCTAACTTCGGATTCCTCGGCACCATCCGTCCAGACGACACGGTTCAGGTGAACCCGATGTGGTTCGAGTTCGACGGCGAGCTGATCCGCTTTACGCACACCACGAAGCGTCAGAAGTACCGCAACCTGCAGCGGAATCCGAGCATGAGCCTCGCAGTGGTGCGCGAGCAGTCCTTCTACCGGTACCTCGAGATCCGCGGGCGACTGGTGGAGGTCGTCCCCGATCCGGACGGTGAGTTCTATGTTCGCCTGGCGCGACGCTACGGGGAGACGGATCCGCAGCCGCCGAAGGACAGGGCCGACCGCGTCATTCTCGTGATGAGCGTGGAGCACGCCGGCACCAACTGACGTCGTCGATCGGCTCGGCGCCTCACACGCACCCGAGCGCTGTTCTCGGGCTCGGGTGCGAACGTCCATGCACCCACGGCGTGTCGGCGAGCGTCGAAACGCGAGCGTCTCAGCCTGCGGCGTCGACCGCGTCCTTCATCGCCGCGCGGGCGTCATCGAGGTGATACACGCGTTCGCTCGGCTCGATGTGCGTCAGGAAGTCGTGCATCGTCACGGCGGCGCGCCATTCGGCCAGCGGACGCATGAGCTCGAGCGCGCCACGCGGATCACTCGAGGGGGCCGTTCGACGCCAGGTGCGCACCCACTCGTCGTGCACCGATGCCGCGTCGGAATCCGAGAGCACCTTTGTGAGCAGCAGGATGTCGTACGCCGGATGCGACAGCGACGCGTCTCCCCAGTCGATGACCACGGGCTCGGCGCCGCCGAGCCGCACGTTTCCTGCGTGCAGGTCGCCGTGCACCAGGGTGTCCGGGAGTCCGCACGCCGCCACCCGCTCCAGCCTTGCGGGAAGGGCCTCGATGAGCTCGCGGATGCCGTCCACGCTCTCGCTCCAGAGCCGCGCCACATCGACGAAACGCTCCGCCTTGAGACGACGATCCGGCAGCCCGGCGGCGAGCAACTCGTCCGCGGCACCCGCGTACCTCGCCTGCACCGGATGGAAGAGTTCTGTGATGCGAACGCGGGTCTCAGCATCCGCGCCGTGTCCGTCAATGCCCGGCACGTCGGCGAGGAGGATCCGCCCGTGGTCATCGGCGGCCAGCGGCTCCGGCGCCAGCGCAGGTGCTGCGGCCCGCACGAGCCGCAGCACCTCCGGCTCGTGAGCGAAGAAGGGCGGCACCTGCTTGAGCCAGGCGACGGTGCCGGCCGGGGCGTCCATGCGCCAGATGGCTGACAGGTTCCAGCTGCGCTGCTGAGCCGCGTCGATGTCGTGGAGTCCACGACGTTCGAGTGCCGCTTGCGCCCACGCGACGGACGCGGCCGGCCCACCCGGCCGCGCCCATGGCATCCGCAGGGGATGCTCGGCAAGGTCGAGGTCGCCGGGCGCCGGGATCAGCGGCAGGGGCGACGACAGGGTCCGCGTGTCGACCTGCGCGAGGTACGTCACCTCGCCTCCTGACGCCGGGCGGCCCTCTCCGTGTCCGTGCAGCAGCCGCAGGACCTGCACGTCGACGCCGAAGGCCTCGCGCGCAGTGCGCACCACCTCGTCGACGTCCTGCCACCACGGGTGCGCCACGGTGAAGGTCGGAAGCACGCCGAGCATGCCACCCGTCTGGTCGACGAGAACGAGGGTGGTGTCGCGTGGCATGCGACGACGGTAGCGGGCGTCGGCATCCGGGTGCCAGCCCGCTCAGCGAGTCAGAGGATCACGCCGCCCGTCTGGCACGCTGGACAGTACTGCGCCGTCGTGCTCGCGAACGCGAAGTCGCGGATGGTGTCGTCGCATCCGGGGCAGGGCTCCCCCGCCTTGCCGTGCACCATCATCGCAGCGACTTTCGCCGCCTTGAGCTCGGAGATGGGGATGCCGTGCCGCGCGTCGATCGCGGAGCGGATCACCCCCGTGGTCTGCTCGAAGAGCCGGTCCAGTTCATCGGTCCCGAGCTCCGACGCGTGCACGACGGGGTTGAGTCTCGCGGCGAAGAGGATCTCGTCCGAATACGCGTTGCCGATCCCCGCTATCGACTTCTGCTCCTCGAGCACCGCCTTCAGCTGCTTGCGACGACCCGCGAAAGCGCTGTCGAAGTCGGCGCGCGTGTAATGGGCTACCGCAGGATCGGGGCCGAGGCCGGCGACGGACGGCACATCGGATGCCGCATCCACGACCCACAGGGAGTGCGACACCCAGCCGCCGGAGTCGGTCAGGTCCAGCCGAATATCGCCCTCGAACTCGAGAGTGGCGAGCGCCGGTGCAGGAGTTGCAGAGTCGTCCGACGGTGATTCGCCCTCACCCCAGCGCGCCCAACCGTGGCGCCCGAGTGAGACGACGAGGTGCGCGTCGCCGATATCGAGGTCGAACATCTTGCCGTGCCTGGTCACCGAGGCCACGGATCGACCGATCAGGGTCGACGGCTGCCTCGAACGCGTCTTTATCATGCGGAATTCGAGCACGTCGACAGACACCAACGCGCGTTCGCGCAGCCGCTCATCGAGATCGTCGGCGAGTGCCTGCACCTCAGGAGACTCGGGCATATTCCGATCGTGCCACCAAGGACCGACAGTCGGCACGCCTTCGGTGTGCACGGACCTCGGGAGTCGATGACGAGCGCGCACGGACAGGAGGGCGACGACTCCGGCGTCGACGACAGCCGACGACTCCCCGGCGCGAACCGGGAGCGCTTCACCGTCGAACCTCTGCGTTCGACGGAGATCAGAACAGAACTAGACGCAGGTCATCGGCCCTCGACCAGTGCAGCGAGCCGGTCGACGGACGCCATCAGCCGTTCCGGCGTGGTCGCTCTTGCACGTTCCAGACGCCCTTCGTCGGTCAGCGCCGTCCAGTCGTAGGAGTGCGTGACGCGGGTCACGCCGTCCCCATCGTCCTCCAGCTCCCATCGCCACAGCTGACCGATCGGCGGCTTGCCGGCCTCGGCGGGCATCCAGCCGATACACCTGCCCTCCTCGAACTCCACGACGTGGTTCTCGCGCACGCTGCCGCCGCGATTCGTCATCACGAAGACGTCGCCGACGGAGCGCACGCGCTGACCTGTCGCGGCGTGGCCGAGGTTCTCGTTGCCATCCCAGCGGGGTTGCTCCGACGGATCCGCGATCAACTCGAAGATCACCGACGACGGTGCTGCGATCTCCCTGCTGGCTGTGACGAGGCGGTTCTCGTGTGCCGAATCGGTCATGGCCCCAATTCTCGCTCTCTTCGCCGGGCGGTCCGATGCCGTCCGGCGAACCCGATCCCCAGAGACATCGCGTGCCGGCGACCGGACTACACGTTGAAGCGGAACTCCACCACGTCGCCGTCCTGCATGACGTAGTCCTTGCCCTCGAGGCGCGCCTTGCCGTGAGCACGGGCCTCGTGCACCGATCCGAGCTCGACGAGATCGCCGAACGAGATGACCTCCGCCTTGATGAAGCCCTTCTCGAAGTCGGTGTGGATCACGCCTGCCGCCTGCGGAGCCTTCCAGCCCTTGTGGATGGTCCAGGCACGCGACTCCTTCGGCCCTGCGGTGAGGAACGTCTGCAAGCCGAGCGTGTCGAATCCGATGCGGGCGAGCTGGTCGAGGCCGCTCTCCTCCTGGCCGGTGGATGCCAGCAGCTCCGCGGCATCCTCCTCGTCGAGGTCGATCAGCTCAGACTCGAGCTTCGCGTCGAGGAACACGGCCTGGGCCGGCGCGACGAGTGAGGCGAGCTCGGCCTTGCGCGCGGCATCCTGCAGCACTGCCTCGTCCACGTTGAACACGAAGATGAACGGCTTCGACGTGAGAAGTCCGAGCTCCTTGACGGGAGCGAGATCCAGACCGGATGCCGACAGCAGCACGCCCCGCTCGAGCGAGTCCTTCGCTGCGTTCGCTGCCTCGAGCACGGAGGGGTCGAGCTTGCGACCGCGCACCTCCTTCTCGTACCGGGTGATGGCCTTCTCGAGCGTCTGGAGGTCGGCGAGCATCAGCTCGGCGCCGATCGTCTCCAGGTCGTTCGCGGGATTCACCTCTCCCTCCACGTGCACCACGTCGGAGTCGGCGAATCCGCGCACGACCTGGGCGATGGCATCCGCTTCACGGATGTTCGCGAGGAACTGGTTGCCCAGACCTTCACCGGTGGACGCGCCGCGCACGATGCCCGCGATGTCCACGAAGCTCACCGTGGCAGGCACGATGCGCTCGGAGTGGAAGAGGTCGGAGAGCGTCGTCAGGCGCGGGTCCGGCAGGTTCACCACGCCGACGTTCGGCTCGATGGTCGCGAACGGATAGTTCGCCGCGAGCACCTGGTTCTTGGTCAGCGCGTTGAAGAGCGTGGACTTGCCGACGTTGGGCAGGCCGACGATGCCGATAGTGAGAGCCACGGGGATCCATCGTATCCGGCCGCGGGAGCGCTCATCGTGCCCCGGGCAGCGTGCGCAGCAGTTCGGGCAACACGCGAAGATCGGAGATCACATGATCGGGGCGGCCGGCGATCGGGGCACTTGTCGATGCGCCGTGCCGGTCGACCCACACGGAACGAACGCGAGCCGCAGCGGCGCCGGCGATATCGGCCTCGAGGTTGTCGCCGATGTGCACGGCGTGTTCCGGCCGGGCACCGATCGCATCGAGCGCGGCGGTGAAGATCGCGGGATGCGGCTTCGCCACCCCTATCTCCGCCGAGACGATCACGGCATCGAAGAGGTCGTCGATGCCGATCGCTGTGAGCTTCGAGCGTTGCTGGGCACTCGGTCCATTCGTTATGAGCGCCAGGCGAAGGTTCGCGTCGCTGCGCAGGTCGGTAAGCACCTCGAGAGCCTCTGGATACAGTTCGAAGACAGCGAACTCCTCGGCTCGGTTCAGATCGACGGCGCGGCGCACGACGGCCTCGTCGTGCACACCGAGATCGGCGAGTGCGTGCTGCCAGGCGGCGCGATGCGCCGCATCCGCCGCCACCCGCCCCGTCATCCAGTCGTCGCCGATCTCTGGCCAGCCCTCCCACCAGGCGCGGCGGTTCGCCTCGGCGAGCTGCTCGGCGTCGATGCGCGCGTCATCCTTCGCGAGCGTCGCACAGACCCGTCGCACCACGCCGTCGATGTGGTCGTCGCGCAGAAGCGTGCCGTCGAGATCGAAACAGATCGCGGTGATCGCGCTCGCTGTCACGGCCGCACGTACCGGAACGCGAGCGTCATGTATGGGAGCTCGATGACCTCGTGCCCTGCGATCTGCGGATGCGTGTCGAGCAGGTCTCCGACAGCGGCGAGCGTCTCTTCCTGCTGCGCGGCATTCATGACGGCGAAGTAGCTGCGCGAGCGGACGAGGTCGAGGATTCCGTCCCGGTCGAACGGCTGGGTCCATCCGAAGGATGCCCGCTCCGGCTGTCCGAATGGTGCGTGCACGTGCGGATCGTCGTCCATCCCTTCGGTGAACTGGTCGCCGTCGGCGTGCATCGCGACGCCCAGCTTCCTGACCCAGTCGACTCGCTCGTCGCGGAAGTTCCAGATGAGGCCGAGCGTCCCGCCCGGCTTGAGCACGCGCCCCACCTCGCGCGATGCGACGGGCGGGTCGACCCAGTGCCAGGCCTGGGCGAAAGTCACGGCGTCGACGGACTCGTCGGGCAGCGGCATCCGCTCCCCTGTCCCGATCAGCGTCTCGACGCCGGACACCGTCGACCTCAGCACGCGGAGCATCTCCTCCGACGGATCGACGGCAAGGATCTCACGGCCCTCGGCGACCAGTGCACGGGTCAGCTTGCCCGTTCCGGCGCCGACGTCGACCACATGACGCTGCTCGGGACGGACCAGCCAGGCGACGGCATCTGCGGGGTATTCCGGGCGGGATGCCTCGTACACGTCTGCCACGGAACCGAACGACCGCGCATGCTCGAGCTTCTCTTCACGTGAGCGCATGCGACCAGCGTATGGGTCGGAAGTAGTGTCGCGCGTGTCGGATCCCGGGGACGGATGAGGGGCTCGGCGCCGAAGCACCGAGCCCCTCGCGGACGCACCGGGACTCAGTCCACGATCGCAGCGTCCGGTTCGTCGCTCTCGGCGATCTCTGCGGCCTCTGCCGCGAGCCGGTCGCCCTGGATGTCGGCGAATTCCTCGTCGAGGTCGGTCGCCGCCTGCTCGAACTGCGCGTTGTACAGCCGGTAGTAGGCGCCCTTCGACGCGATGAGCTGCGCGTGGTTGCCCTGTTCCACGATGTCGCCGTGCTCCATCACCAGAATCAGGTCTGCGTCACGGATGGTCGACAGGCGGTGCGCGATCACGAACGACGTGCGTCCCTGACGCAGCGCGTTCATCGCGTGCTGCAGCAGGAGCTCGGTGCGGGTGTCGACGGAGCTGGTCGCCTCGTCGAGGATCAGCACGCTGGGCTTGGCCACGAACGCGCGCGCGATCGTGATCAGCTGCTTCTCGCCCGCCGACACGTTCGAGGCGTCCTCGTCGAGGGTTGTCTCGTATCCGTCGGGCAACGAGTGCACGAAGCGGTCGACATACGTGGCTTCCGCGGCCTCGTGGATCTCGGCGTCCGTGGCATCCGCGCGGCCGTACCGGATGTTCTCCCTGATCGTCCCCGCGAACAGCCACGGGTCCTGAAGCACCATGCCGGTCTTGGCACGGATGTCGTGGCGCGTGAGGTCCGCGATGTTCTGGCCGTTGAGCAGGATGCGACCGCCGTCCAGCTCGTAGAACCGCATGATCAGGTTCACCAGCGTGGTCTTGCCGGCGCCGGTCGGACCGACGATGGCGACGGTCTGGCCCGGCTCGACGCGGAACGACAGGTCACGGATGAGCGGTCGCTCCGGGTTGTACGAGAACGACACGTGCTCGAACTCGATGGTGCCGTCGCCGTCGACCGGCGCCGGGGCGTCCGGCGCGTCCGGCTCCTGCTCGTCCTGGTCGAGCAGCTCGAACACGCGCTCGGCGGATGCCGTGCCCGACTGGACAACTGCGGCCATGCCGCCCAGCTGCGACAGCGGCTGAGTGAACTGCTGCGAGTACTGGATGAAGGCCTGCACATCGCCCAGTCGGAGCTGTCCTCCAGCGACCATGAGCGCACCGATCACGGCGATGCCCACGTACGTGAGGTTTCCGATGAACTGCATCGCGGGCATCATCGTGTTCGACAGGAACTGCGCCTTGAAGGATGCCTGGTACAGCTCCTCGTTCTCCGCCCTGAACGCGTCGCGCGAGCTCTTCTCGCGTCCGAACACCTTGACGAGCGCATGCCCGGAGAACGACTCCTCGACGCGGGCGTTCAAGCGGCCGACCTTGCGCCACTGCACACCGAACGCCTTCTGCGAGCGCGGACCGATGACGCCGAAGATCACCGCCATCAGCGGGAGCGAGACCAGGGCGACAAGCGTGAGCTGCCACGAGATCGACAGCATCATGATGAGCACGCCGAGCACGGTCAGCACGCTCGTGAGAGCGCTGGACAGCGACTGCTGCATCATCTGCGTGATGTTGTCGATGTCGTTCGTCACGCGCGAGATGAGCTCGCCGCGCTGCACGCGGTCGAAGTAGCTCAGCGGAAGACGGTTGATCTTCGACTCGACCTGCTCGCGCAGCCGCCACATGGCGGTCACCATGATGACGTTGATGATGTAGCCCTGCAGCCAGTTGAGCACTGCAGAAACCACGTACAGCGCGAGCACGATCATCAGAACCTGACCGAGCCGCGTGAAGTCGACCCCCGTGCCGGGCACCACATGCTGCATCGCCTGCACGATGTTCGCGAGGTCGTGCTGGCCGGATGCATTGAGGCCGGCGACCACCTGGGCCTGCGTTGCACCCTTCGGCAGGTTCTTCGAGATGACGCCCTCGAACAGGATGTTCGTCGCCTCACCGAGCACCTTCGGCGCGGCCACCGTGCAGGCGACCGCGAGCGCGCCGAGGATCGACGCGAACGTGAAGGCCACCGCGTTGGGCTTCAGCAGCCCGATCAGCCGACGGAACGAGGGCCCGAAATGCTTCGCCTTACCAGGCGCGACTCCGCCGCTCCAGTCGTCGGAGGAGAGTCTTGCCTGCTCGGCCTGCTCGAGCTCGAGCTTCTCCTCGGCGGTGGGCTCATCCGTCGTCGCTGCGCGCTTCGCGCCGTTCTTCGCGGCGCTCATCGGCCGGCCTCCACTCCGAGCTGGGATTCCACGATCTCGCGATAGGTGTTGTTCGACGTCAGGAGTTGATCGTGGGTGCCAACGCCCACCATCCGTCCGTCCTCGAGCACGATGATGCGGTCGGCGTCCGTGATCGTCGAAACGCGCTGCGCGACAACGATCTTCGTCACCTCCGGCAGTTCTCGCCAGAGCGCCTGCCTGAGCCGGGCATCCGTTGCGAGGTCGAGAGCGGAGAAGGAGTCGTCGAACACGAGGATGCGCGGCCGGTGCACGATGGCGCGCGCGATCGCGAGACGCTGCCGCTGCCCGCCGGAGACGTTGGTGCCTCCCTGGGAGATGCGGGCGTCGAGGCCGCCGTCCATCTGGGCGACGAAGTCGCTGCCCTGGGCGATGGAGAGCGCGCTCCAGAGTTCGTCGTCCGTGGCATCCTCACGTCCGAAGCGCAGGTTCGAGGCCACGGTTCCGGTGAAGAGGAAGGGACGCTGCGGCACGAGGCCGATCGTCTGCCAGAGGGCCTGCAGATCGGCGTTCCGCACGTCGACTCCGTTGACCGAGACGCTGCCGTCGCTCACGTCGAAGAGTCGCGGAATCAGCGAGATGAGCGTCGTCTTCCCCGCTCCGGTCGAGCCGACTATGGCGACCGTCTCCCCCGGTTCCGCCGTAAAGCTGATGCCGGAGAGCACAGGATGCTCCGCGCCCGGATACGTGAACGAGGTGTCGGCGAACTCGACGGTTCCCAGTGTGGGGAACTCGGTGACCGGATTCTCGGCACGGCCCAGCGACGTCTCCGTCGCGAGGACCTCGCCGATGCGCTCCGCCGACACGGCCGCCCTCGGGATCATCATCGTCATGAAGCTGGCCATCATGACGCCGGACAGGATGATCATGACGTACTGCATGAACGCGAAGAGCGTGCCGATCTGCACCTCGCCGGAGTCCACCTTGATGCCGCCGAACCAGATCACGCCGATCACGGTGACATTGAGGATGAACATCACGACGGGGAAAAGCAGCACGAACAGCGAACCGACTTTGCGGCCGACGACCATGATCTCGGTGTTCGCCTCACGGAACCGTGCCTCCTCGATCGGTTCGCGCACGAACGCACGAACGACGCGGATGCCGGTGAGCTGCTCGCGCATCACCCGGTTCACGGTGTCGAGCTTCTCCTGGAAGCTGCGGAACAGAGGCACCATGCGGCTGATGATGAGGACGGCGACGACGAGCAGGATGGGCACCGCCACCGCGATCAGCCACGACAGGCTGAGACTCTGCCGCAGCGCCAGGATGATGCCGCCGATGGCGAGCAACGGCGCGGAGACCAGGAAGGTCGCAGACATCATCGCGAGCATCTGCACCTGTTGCACGTCGTTCGTATTCCTGGTGATCAGCGAACCGGGACCCAACGCTGAGACCTCGCGCTCGGAGAACGCGGAGACCCGGTCGAAGACCTGGTCGCGGATGTCGCGCCCGGCGCGCATGGCGGCCTTCGCCGCGAAATAGGTGGCGATGATGGCCGCGACGATCTGCCCGAGGGAGATCACCAGCATCAGCGTTCCCGTGCGCCAGATGTATGCGGTGTCGCCCTTGGAAAGACCGTTGTCGATGATGTCGGCGTTCAGGCTGGGCAGATAGAGGCTCGCAAGCGCCGAGGCGAACTGGAAGACCAGTACGCCGAGGAGCAGCCATTTGTATGGTTTGAGATATCGGACGAGGAGCTTGAGCAGCACGAAATGCTCCGATTGAGTCGAGGTGCCGTGAAGGGGATGCCGAGTAGCGTGCACCGCACCTCCGACATTCGTCGCGGCGGTGAGCCGAACCGGCCGTATCACGATATATCGCGTTGCCCCGAACGGCAATCCCCGACCACGCCGAAGGCGCTGCCGAGGGTGTCGCCTGCTCGTGCGAGCATGACGACGTGCAACTGGACTTCACCGCCATCGACTTCGAGACCGCGAATTCCAGCAGCGCTTCCGCGTGTTCGGTCGGCCTCGTGAAGGTGCGCGACGGCAGGGTCGTCGACACGGCAGGATGGCTCATCCAGCCGCCCGCCGGGCACGACGCGTTCCTGGAATGGAACGTGCGGATCCACGGCATCCGGGCTCGCGATGTGCGACACGCCAGCGGGTGGGTCGATCAGCTGGCCGATCTCGTGGAGTTCGCCGGAGACGACGTTCTCGTCGCACACAACGCCGGGTTCGACATGGGCGTCATCCGCGGCGCGTGCTCTGCCACGGGCATCCGCTGTCCCCGATTCGACTACCTCTGCAGCCTCCAGGTAGCTCGAAGGACCTACTCGCTCGACTCATACCGGCTGCCGGTCGCGGCGATGGCGGCCGGGTTCGAGGGCTTCCACCACCACGACGCCCTTGCGGATGCCGAGGCATGCGCGGCCATCATCGTGCACGCCGCGAAGCGGCACGGCGCCGGCTCCATCGGCGAGCTCGCCGCCAACGTTCCCGTTCGGATGGGACGCATCGGCGACGTCGCGGAAGCCGCCTGACCGCTGGCACGGATTCGTATGCCGGAAGCGGCATGCGAGGCGAGCCGCCGCGGCGATGTCGGTGGCTCTTGCGACCATGAGGACATGGACGTTCTCCTCCTCATCATCGGTCTCGTGGTCGGCGCCGTCGCGGGCGTGCTCGGCGGTCTCGCCTATGCACGTCGCAACTTCGGCTCCCCCGACGCCTCCGACGTGCCGGCGGAGCATCCCGAAGTCGTCGCCGCGCGGCACCAGGCAGAACTCGCCGGTGTTCGTTCGGAGGAGCAGGTGATCCAGTCAGGGCTGCGCGAGCAGCTGGCCGCAGTGACGGCGACGGCACAGGGCCTGCGCGAGCGGATCGAACGGCAGCAGTCGCAATACGAGGAGCTCGTTGAGCGGCAGCATTCCGAGGTGATCGCGCAGCGGGAGCGCGAACGCCAGGAGAGCAAGGTGCTGCAGGCGCTGGCACCCGTCCGCGAGTCCCTGCAGGGCATGCAGAAGAAGGTCACCGATCTCGAGGAGCAGCGCAGTAGGCAGCACGGCGAACTCGCTCAGCAGCTGCGGTCAGCATCCGAATCGGAGGAGCGTCTGCGCGGCACTGCGGAGTCCCTCGCGTCCGCGCTGCGATCAAACAGCACCCGCGGCGTGTGGGGAGAAACGCAGCTGCGCAGTGTCGTCGAAGCTGCCGGGTTGATCGAGCGAGTCGACTTCGATGTGCAGTCGAGCATCAGCTCCGACTCGGGAGCCGGCCGACCCGACATGGTCGTCCACCTGCCGGGTGGCAAGAACATCGCCGTCGATGCGAAGGCGCCGTTCAACGCCTTCCTCGAGGCGAGCCAGATTCCTGCAACGGCGACCGGGGAGGAGCGTGCTCGACGCGAATCCCTGATGCGACAGCACGTCAAGGCGGTGCGCGACCACATCACGACCCTCGGCAGCAAGGCGTACTGGATGGGTCTCGACGCGTCGCCCGAGATCGTGATCGCCTTCATCCCGAGCGAATCGCTGGTGTCCGCGGCCATGGAAGCCGATCCGACCATCATGGAGTTCGCCTTCGGCAAGAAGGTCGCCCTTGCCTCCCCCGTCACACTCTGGTCGGTCCTGAAGACCGTCGCTTTCAGCTGGCAGCAAGACGTGCTCACGAACGACGCCAAGGTGCTGTTCGATCTCAGCCGCGAGCTCTACTCACGGCTCGCGACCACCGCGCAGCACATCGACAAGCTGGGCCGCTCGATCAAGGCGACGGTCAACGACTACAACAAGTTCGTCGGGTCGCTGGAACGCCAGGTCCTGCCGTCGGCGCGCAAGCTCGGTGCCCTCGACGAGTCGAAGATCATCCCAGCGCTGACGGGGCTCGAGGAGTCGCCCCGCGAGATCACGGCATTCGAGCTGGTGGGCGCGATCGACTCGGATTCCGATGACGAGGCCGCCGAGCCGATCGCCATCGGCGACCGCCGGCGCTGATCACGAGCGGCCGGCGCACGCCGATTCATCGTGATCGAGAGGTCTGTCGTCACCACCACTTCGAGACGAGGTGCTCGGCGGAGATCCGCCGCACAGTGCCCGACTTCGATCGCAGCACGATGCTGCTGGTGTGGATGACCGGACCGTCGCGACGCACGCCGTCGACGAGTCCGCCATCCGTCACACCGGTGGCCACGAACAGAGTGTTGTCACCGGCGACGAGATCGTCGAGCTCGTAGACCTTCTCGGGATCGAGCCCTGAAGCGATCGCACGATCGCGTTCGGCCGCATCGCGAGGAGCCGGTGTCGCCTGCATGAATCCACCGAGCGCCTTGACCGCGCAGGCCGTGGTGATCCCCTCGGGGCTCCCACCGATCCCGACGCACAGGTCGATCCGCGTACCCGGTCGCACGGCGTTGATGCCGCCTGCCACGTCACCGTCGAGAAGAAGTCGGGTGCCGGCTCCGGCATCCCGGATCTCCTGGATGAGGCCCTCGTGGCGCGGCCGGTCGAGCACGGCGACCCGCAGCTCGCCGACCTCACGGCCGGTGGCCGCCGCATAGGCGCGCAGGTTCTCACCGATCGGCTTGCGGATGTCGACCACGCCCTTGCCCTCGGGTCCGGTGACGATCTTGTCCATGTAGAACACGCCGGAGGCGTCAAGCATGGTGCCGCGGTCGCTGACCGCGATCACGGACAGCGCGTTCTGTCGGCCGGCGGCGGTGAGCGAGGTGCCGTCGATCGGATCCACTGCGATGTCGCACGCCGGACCACGGCTGGTGCCGACGTGCTCGCCGTTGAACAGCATCGGTGCGCGATCCTTCTCGCCCTCCCCGATCACCACGACTCCGTCGAAGTCCACCGTGGCGAGGAAGGCGCGCATGGCATCCACTGCCGCGCCGTCCGCGTCGTTCTTGCAGCCCTTGCCGATCCACGGGGTCGTACGGATCGCCGCCGCCTCGGTAGCGCGTACGAGCTCGAGGGCGAGGTTGCGATCGGGATGCAGCGGGCTGTGCTCATCTATGCCAACCGTTTGCCATCTGTTGCCATCCGGCGCTGGGCCCTGCGCGGTCGATGGGGAGTGCACGTCGTTTCCTGCTGTGCGGTTGTCTGCGGCGGATCCGGTGGTCTGTTCGGTCAACACGTCTCCACCGTGGCGCAAGAACAGCAGCCGTCTGGGGCGAACAGCCTGTGATGTTTCGCGGATCTTCACGGATCAGCGGACCACGGGGTTCTTCACATCCGCTGCGCATTCGGCCCCACCGCGCGTCAGCACGCGATAACCGGGGTACAAGCTGACTCGCATCGTCGCGGGGACAACGGATGCCGCCTCCCGCCCCGACTCGGAGACCGCATGGCGCACATCCTCTCCGCCCTACTCAACGCGATGCGCCCGGAGAACTGCGAGCGGCGCGGCGACGTGGTGTCCGCGGAGTTCCGCACCACACCTCTGTCCATTCCCGCGACCGGCTACGTCTTCCCCGAACAGCACGCGATCGAGGGCCTCGAGTACGTCTGGGACGACGACTCGAACGTCGGCGCCGAGGCGGCGCCGCATCCGCTCTCCCGTGGCAGGCATCTCCTCACGCTGCGCGCCGTCGGCGTGCCCGTGCGGCTGAGGGCGATCAGCGTCGATCTCGCCGACTAACGTCGATGGGCCGGTCGGTGCGCGCGGCTCAGCGGCTTGATCGGGTCGGCCCTACGAGCAAGCTCGTAGGGCTCTCACCTCAATCGCCTCTATCGCTGCCGCGCCGCTCAGAGGCTCAATCAGCTCGGCCCTACGAGCGAGCTCGTAGGGCTCTCACCTCAATCGCCTCTATCGCTGCCGCGCGGCTCAGAGGCTCAATCGGCTCGGCCCTACGAGCAAGCTCGTAGGGCTCTCACCTCAATCGCCTCTAGGATTGGGCCGTCACCCCAGCCCCTTTCATCGAGGAGACGTCATGCCCATTGCGACCCCTGACCAGTACGCAGAGATGCTCGATCGCGCGAAGAAGGGCGGCTTCGCGTATCCCGCGATCAACGCCGCATCGTCGCAGTCGATCAACGCCATCCTGCAGGGTCTCACTGAGGCCGGCTCCGACGGCATCATCCAGGTCACGACCGGTGGTGCTGACTACTTCGCGGGCCAGACCGTGAAGGCGCGCGCGACCGGCGCCCTGGCGTTCGCGAAGTTCGCCACGGAGGTGGCGAAGAGCTATCCGATCACCGTCGCGCTGCACACGGACCACTGCCCCAAGCCGGCGCTGGAGGACTTCGTGCTTCCGCTGATCGCCGCATCCGAAGAAGAGGTGAAGGCCGGACGCAACCCGATCTTCCAGTCGCACATGTGGGACGGCTCCGCCGTGCCGCTGGCGGAGAACCTGGAGATCGCGCAGGAGATGCTGCGTCGCACGAAGGCGATCAACGCCATCCTCGAGGTCGAGATCGGCGTCGTCGGCGGCGAAGAGGACGGCGTGCAGCACGAGGGCACCAACGACGCGCTCTACACGACCGTCGGTGACGTGACCAAGGCCGTCGAGGCCTTGGGACTGGGCGAGAACGGCCGGTACATCGCGGCTCTCACGTTCGGCAACGTGCACGGCGTGTACAAGCCGGGCAACGTGAAGCTGCGTCCCGAGCTGCTCGGCGAGATCCAGGCCGGCATCGCGGAACGCTTCGGAACCGGTGCGAAGCCGCTCGACCTCGTGTTCCACGGCGGTTCGGGATCGACCGACGAGGAGATCGCACAGGCTGTCGCGAACGGTGTGGTCAAGATGAACATCGACACCGACACCCAGTACGCGTTCACCCGGTCCGTCGCGGGCTACATGCTGAGCAACTACGACGGCGTGCTCAAGATCGACGGCGAGGTCGGCAACAAGAAGCAGTACGACCCGCGCGCCTGGGGCAAGGTGGCTGAGACGGCCATGGCGCAGCGCGTCATCGAGGCGACGCATCAGCTCGGCTCGGCTGGTCAGTCGTTGACCGTCAAGTAGGAGTCAGGCGAACGTCGCTGCCGAGGGCAGGGACAGCGCGCTCAAGCGAAGAGGGCGTCGGCCAGGTGCCGACGCCCTCTTCGCATGCCACGACGGTCCAGCCGGTCGCACACCGTTCGTCGACGTCAGCGCGCCTGGTGCAGGAACGCGATGAACGCCGGATCGTGGAACACCAGGATCAGAAGCCCTGCACTGTTCACGAGACTGGCGAGCACGCCGGCCACGAGCGGGATCCAGAAGGCGATCCGACCGCGCAGGATCGTCCAGGTCGACAAGCCGGCGGCCACGACCCACAGGGCGAGCGACACGATCGCGATCACGTCGGCGATGGTGCCGGTGAGCGACGTCACCGTGTAGTCGCCTGTGATGCCGGTGCTGCCGTAGAACACGGCGATCTCGCTGGGAAGGTCCGAGCGAGACGTGATCGTCGTGATCACGTTGTAGAGCCCCAGCACGAGCAGCGCGATCGTGATGACGCGGTCGGCGGGATGCCTGAGCAACGTCGACCCGTTGTACGCCGACGGGGAGTCCGGGTCGACCGGCGGGTTCTGCCGCGCCGGGGCATCAGGGATCGACGGATGCTGCGCGGCCGTGCTCTCCACGTGCCCGGGTTCCGGCGGAGCATAGTGCGGGTTGGTCTCCGGCGCCTTGATGGCCGCCCGCTGCTCCTCGGGTGTGGCGTATTCGCCGTACTGCGGGCGAGGACGGGATCCGGTGTCGTTCATCGTCCCCGGCCCCCGAGAGCGCGATCGTCCTGGTTGCCCGACTCGTCGCGCCGCAGCTCCTTGGGCAGTGAGAACATGAGGTCCTCCTCCGCGGTCTTCACGATCTGCACGTCGCCGTAGCCGGCATCTGCGAGGTCGTCCAGGAGCTCCTGCACGAGAACCTCGGGCACGGATGCCCCGCTCGTCACTCCGATCGTCGTGACGCCGTCGAGCCACTCCTGCTGGACTTCGCTGGCGTAGTCGACGCGGTGAGCGGCCTTCGCGCCGTTCTCCAACGCCACCTCGACCAGTCGCACCGAGTTGGAGGAGTTCGCGGAGCCGACGACGACGACGAGGTCGGCGTCCTGCGCCACCTTCTTGATCGCGACCTGCCTGTTCTGGGTGGCGTAGCAGATGTCGTCGCTCGGCGGATCGGCGAGGTTCGGGAAACGCTCGCGCAAGCGACGAACGGTCTCCATGGTCTCGTCGACCGAGAGCGTCGTCTGCGACAGCCAGACGACGCGGTCCGGATCGCGCACCTCGAGCGTGTCCACATCGTCGGGACCGTTCACCAACGTGACGTGATCGGGGGCCTCGCCCGCCGTTCCCTCCACCTCTTCGTGCCCTGCATGACCGATGAGCAGGATCTCGTAGTCGTCACGCGCGAACCGCACGGCCTCCCTGTGCACCTTCGTCACGAGCGGGCACGTGGCGTCGATCGCGCGCAGACCCCTGTCGGCCGCTGCCTGAACCACGGACGGCGCAACTCCGTGCGCGCTGAACACGACGTGCGCGCCCTCCGGCACCTGGTCGACGTCATCGACGAAGATCGCGCCGCTCTTCTCCAGCGTGGAAACGACATGGATGTTGTGCACGATCTGCTTGCGCACATACACGGGGGCGCCGTAGCGCTCCAGTGCCTTCTCGACAGCAACGACGGCTCTATCCACACCGGCGCAGTATCCACGGGGTGCGGCCAACAGCACCCGTTTCGGTCCGGGGCCAGGGATATCCTTGAGCCTGCCCCGGACGCCGGGAACACGCGGCATCGCCAGGTCGATCGTCGAGTCGGTCACGGTGGTTAATTCTAGGTTGACTGCACATGCGATTGAGGTGAGTGTGGGGAGGGCCGGCTCTCCTCACCGCACCGATCGAGCATGTTGAGCGGCGCGGCCGCGAACACTGGAGGAACTGAGCGTGGCGGATGCCCTGCCCACCGTCGAGACGCCGTGGCCGGTCTCCATCCTGGCCGGCAAGATCCGTGACTACATCGATCGCCTCGGCAGCGTGTGGGTGGAGGGCGAGATCACGCAGTGGGGCGTCTCTGGCGGAAACGTCTACGGAAAGCTCAAGGATCTCGAGGCGGATGCCACGGTCTCCTTCACCATCTGGTCGTCTACGCGTACGAAGATCCCCACGGATCTGAAGCAGGGCGACCGCGTCATCGTCCTGCTCAAGCCGAACTACTGGCTCAAGGGCGGCACGCTCACCATGCAGGTGTACGACATGCGCCATGTCGGGCTCGGCGACCTGCTGGAGCGACTGGAGCGACTGCGCACCCAGTTGCGCTCTGAGGGTCTCTTCGACGTCGGCCGCAAGAAGGCACTGCCCTTCCTGCCGCACTGCATCGGGCTCGTCACCGGCAAGGACTCGGACGCCGAGAAGGACGTGCTCCGCAATGCGCAGCTGCGCTGGCCGGCTGTGCGATTCCGGGTGCGGCACGCGGCTGTGCAGGGTGACAGGTCGGCGGCCGACGTGGCCGCAGGCATTCGCGAGCTCGACGCCGATCCCGAGGTCGACGTCATCATCGTCGCCCGCGGTGGCGGCGACTTCCAGAATCTGCTGCCGTTCAGCGACGAGGCCCTCGTGCGCACCGCCGCGGCGTGCTCGACGCCTCTGGTGAGCGCGATCGGACACGAGAACGACCGTCCTCTGCTCGACGACGTCGCCGACCTCCGCGCATCGACGCCGACGGATGCCGCCAAGCGCGTCGTCCCTGACGTCGCGGAGGAACTGCTGCGCGTCCAGCAGGCGTCGATGCGCATGAGCACGAGGGTGACGGCCCTGCTCGGCCACGAGATCGACCGGATCGCCCAGCTCCGCTCGCGCCCCGTGCTCGCCTCCCACACGTGGATCGTCGACACGCGCTCCGAGGAGCTCACCCGCTACGTCGCGCGTGGCGAGGAACTCGTCGGCCGTCACCTCGAACGCGCCGAGAACGGCTCTCGCGAACTCGCCGTGCGGTTGCGCGCCCTCTCGCCGCAGAGCACGCTCGACCGCGGCTACGCGATCGTGCAGAGCGAGTCGGGCATCGTGCGGTCGGCGTCGACGGCACCGAACGGCACGGCGCTCACCGTCACTCTGGCCGACGGTGCGATCGACGCTGTGTCCACAGGGGCGCGCGACGACGGGCTCTCCACCGGTCACGACGCATCCAGCGAGCGTCCGGCGCCCGCTCGTTAGGATGGATGCCATGCCAACCGACTCCGCCGGCCCTGCCGACACGCGCTTCGGCGAGCCGCGAACCGCGGACTCGGATCCGAACTCGCTGAGCTACGAACAGGCCCGCGACGAACTCATCGGCGTGGTGTCCCGTCTCGAGCAGGGCACTCCGACGCTGGAGGAATCCCTTGCTCTCTGGGAGCGCGGCGAGGCTCTCGCCCGCCGCTGCGAGGAATGGCTCATCGGCGCCAAGGCTCGTCTCGACGCGGCACGCGCCGGCGCGGAGCGTGGCGCATCGGACGATCCGCGAGGGGACGCGGCCTGAGGCCATGGCGAAGAACGAGCATCCGGTCGTCGCCGAGCTGGGACGGCCGGAGACCGCAAGGGAGACGGCGGAACGCAAGGCGCAGGCGTCTTCTGATCACCGCCGCCGGCAGACGGTCAACAACCTCATCTACTCGCTGCTGGCGACCCTGGGACTCGTGATCGTCATCGTGCTCATGGTGCCGCGCCCGGTCCCGGAGCCGGCAGCGAGCATCGACTACGCCAAGATCGCGGCGCAGGGTGCGGGCGTCGAGCCGGATCCGCTGCTGACGCCCCACCTGCCGAAGGACTGGACCTCCAACTCCGCGCAGCTGCGACAGGAGACCGACGACCAGGTCGATGAGTGGTACATCGGCCTGATCACCCCTTCGAAGGAGTACATCGGCCTCGCCCAGGGCTTCAACGCGAACGCCACCTGGCTGGCGACCCAGGTGGCCAACACCCGCCCCGTCTCGACCACCACGATCGACGGCGTCAAGTGGGACATCTACGACAATCGCGACTCGAGCCGCGACGTGGGAGACGCCAAGTACGCGCTGTCCACAACGCAGGGGAAGAGCACGGTCGTCGTCTACGGAACCGCATCGAATGCCGAGTTCCAGAAACTTGCGGAGTCCGTGAGCACTCAACTCATCCACGATGCGAAAGGTCATTGATGACGAACACCAGCCCGGCACGAGCCTGGTCCCAGTTGCAGGCGGGAAACGCCCGCTTCATCGCAGGACAGCCGCTGCACCCGCGTCAGGATGCCGAGCGTCGTGCCGAAACCCTGGGTTCGCAGGCACCCGTCGCGACCATCTTCGGATGCAGCGACTCGCGCCTGGCCGCCGAGATCATCTTCGATCTCGGGCTCGGTGATGCCTTCGTCGTGCGCAACGCCGGACAGGTCATCTCGGAGTCGGTTCTCGGATCCGTCGAGTACGCCGTCGCCGTGCTGCACGTCCCGCTCCTGGTGGTGATGAGCCACGACAGCTGCGGCGCCGTACGAGCGGCCATCGACTCCGCGGCCCCCGGCTCCGACCGGCTTCCGCCGCACATCGCCGATCTGATCGCCCCCATCGTGCCCGCCGTGCGCCGCGTTGCCGGCGAGGTCACCGATCCGGCCGCCGTCGACTCCTCGGAGGTCGCACGCGAACACGTGAAAGACACGGTCAGCGAACTGCTCCGTCGCAGCGAGCTCATCGCCCAGGCCGTGGCCGATCGGGAGCTGGCGATCGTCGGCGCGAACTATCGGCTCAGCGACGGAACCGTCACCTCGCACCTCGTCGTCGGCGAGGTGTGAGCCGACGCCTGCGGCACTCACGAAGCACGACAGACACCACAGACACGACAAAGGATCCTCGAATGGACAGCCATAATCCCGGCGACGACGCCGACTATCGCATCGAACACGACACCATGGGCGAGGTGCGGGTTCCCCGCAACGCGCTCTACAGCGCGCAGACCCAACGCGCCGTAGAGAACTTCCCCATCTCCGGCTCCAGCTTGGAGTCCGCCCAGATCGCCGCACTGGCGCGTATCAAGAAGTCCGCCGCGCTGGCCAACGCCCGGCTCGGCGTGCTCCAGGGCGACATCGCCGAGGCCATCGCCGCCAGTGCTGACGAAGTGATCTCCGGCGTCCACGACGACCAGTTCCCCGTCGACGTCTACCAGACGGGCAGCGGCACCTCGTCGAACATGAACATGAACGAGGTGCTGGCCACGCTGGCCACCCGCCGCCTGGGGCGTCCGGTTCACCCGAACGATCATGTCAACGCGTCCCAGTCCTCCAACGACGTCTTCCCCACCTCCGTGCACATCGCCGTCACGGGGGCGCTCATCGACGACCTGATCCCCTCGCTCGACCACCTCGCCGTGGCATTCGAGGAGAAGGCCGAGCTCTGGAAGGATGCGGTCAAGTCCGGCCGCACCCACCTCATGGACGCCACGCCCGTCACCCTCGGCCAGGAGTTCGGCGGATACGCCGCGCAGATGCGCCTGGGCATCGACCGGGTGCAGTCCGCGCTGGCCAGGGTCGCCGAGGTCCCGCTCGGAGGCACTGCCGTCGGCACCGGCATCAACACGCCGGCCGGATTCCCCCAGCTCGTGATCGAGCTCCTCACCCAGGAGACCGAACTGCCGGTCACGGAGGCGCGCAACCACTTCGAGGCGCAGGCCAACCGCGACGGCCTGGTCGAGGCCTCCGGCGCACTGCGCACCATCGCGGTGAGCCTCACCAAGATCTGCAACGACCTGCGCTGGATGGGTTCTGGCCCCAACACCGGTCTGGGCGAGCTGCACATCCCCGACCTTCAGCCCGGGTCCTCGATCATGCCCGGAAAGGTGAACCCGGTGATCCCGGAAGCGACGCTCATGGTCGCCGCCCGCGTCATCGGCAACGATGCCACGATCGCCTGGAGCGGCGCGTCGGGGGCATTCGAACTGAACGTCGCCATCCCCGTGATGGGGACTGCGCTGTTGGAGTCGATCCGCCTGCTCTCCAACGCATCCCGTGCCCTGGCCGACAAGACCGTCCGCGGCCTCGAGGCGAACCTCGAGCGTGCGCGCGCACTGGCCGAGTCCTCGCCGTCGATCGTGACGCCGCTGAACAAGATCATCGGATACGAGGCGGCGGCGAAGATCGCGAAGCACTCCGTCGCGCAGGGGATCACGGTACGCGAGGCCGTCATCGACCTCGGATTCGTCGAGCGCGGCGAAGTCACCCTCGAACAGCTGGACACGGCGCTGAACGTGCTGAGCATGACCACGCCGCCGACGGCGAAGTAGTCGAGCTGAACAGCCCGGTGGCCGAGATTCCTCGACCGCCGGGCTGCTCCGTCTCCGTGGTCGTGTCTCAACCGAGGAACGGCAGCGCGCCGATCGACGCCCAGAAGCCGCCGAGCAGGTAGGGGCCGAAGGCGATGTCACCGGATCCGCCGCGCACGGCCAGCCGGAACACCGCCGCTCCGCCGGCGACGATGAATCCCAGCACGACGGCGCCCACGACCACCAGCATCGACACGGATGCCCCGGCGAGGGCCAGCACCGCGGCGAGCTTCGCGTCGCCCATGCCCATGCCGCCTGCCACGACCACGAGCAGGAAGAATCCGCTGACGACGACTGTCGCGAACAGCGCGTCGACGGGGACTTCGCCGGTTGCCAGCCAACCGAACGTCACGCCGACACCAGCGAATCCGATGCCCGGCACCACGAGCGCATTCGGCAGTCGGTGCTCGGATGCGTCGACGCGGCACAGCTCCGGGGTGACCAGCGCGAGGTAGAGGCATCCGACGAGGTCGAAGCGCCATCCGACGACCACGACGGCGATCACGACCAGGGCCGCAGCCAACGGCGCCTGCCATGCCGCGTGCCGAATGAGCGTCGGGAGCGGCCGACGCGACGACGGCACGGGTACGGACACAGCGCGACCATAGCGAGGCGGCTGATCGGGCTGCCGGACTTGTGCACAAGCCCGCCCTCATCAGGAGGCCGACGAGATGAGCCGCGCGCCGGCCCCTCTCCGACGCGCGGCGTCCTTCCGGCGAACGCCCGTCTAGGCGATCTCGCCGAACTCGAGCAGCTCCGTGACCAGGGCAGCGATCGCCGACCGCTCGGAGCGGGTCAGCGTGACATGTCCGAACAGCGGATGCCCCTTCAGCGTCTCGATGACGGATGCCACCCCGTCGTGCCTGCCGACGCGGAGGTTGTCGCGCTGGGCGACATCGTGCGTCAGCACGACCTTCGAGTTCTGGCCGATGCGACTGAGTACCGTGAGCAGCACGTTGCGCTCGAGAGACTGCGCCTCGTCGACGATCACGAACGCGTCGTGCAGAGAGCGTCCGCGGATGTGCGTGAGCGGCAGCACCTCGAGGATCCCGCGGTCGGCCACCTCGTCGATGACGTTCTGCGAGACAACGGCACCGAGCGTGTCGAAGACCGCCTGGCCCCAGGGATTCATCTTCTCCCCCTGGTCGCCGGGCAGATATCCGAGCTCCTGACCGCCGACGGCATACAGCGGACGGAACACCATGATCTTCTTGTGCTGCTGACGCTCCAGCACCGACTCCAGCCCCGCGCAGAGCGCGAGCGCCGACTTGCCGGTCCCGGCTCGCCCGCCGAGCGACAGGATGCCGATCTCCGGGTCCGTCAGCATGTCGATAGCCAACCGCTGTTCGGCCGAGCGCCCGTGCAATCCGAAGATGTCCCGGTCGCCCCGTACGAGCTTCATCATGCCGTCTCCGGTGACCCGGCCGAGCGCGGATCCGCGGTCCGAGTGCACGATCAGCCCGGTGTTCACTGGCAGCTCGGCGACGAGATCGCTTGCCAGCTCCTCGTGCTCGTACAGCTGCGCCATATCGTTCGAGCCCAGGTCGATCTCCGCGACACCCGTCCATCCGGACTCCGGCGCGAGCTCAGCTCTGTACTCCTCGGCAGAGAGGCCGATGGATGCTGCCTTCACCCGCAAGGGGAGATCCTTCGACACGACGGTGACGGTGAGCCCGTCGTTCGCGAGGTTCTGCGCGACGGCGAGGATCCGGGAGTCGTTGTCCCCCAGTTGCAGCCCGCTCGGCAGCACCGACATGTTGGAGTGGTTCAGTTCGACGCGCAAAGATCCTCCCTCGCCGACCGGCACAGGGAAGTCGAGGCGCCCGTGGCGCACCCGCATCTCGTCCAGCAGACGAAGGGCCTGTCGGGCGAAGTACCCGATCTCAGGGTCGTTGCGCTTTCCCTCCAGTTCGCTGATCACGACCACCGGGATCACGACGGCGTGTTCGGCGAACCGGAACACCGCTCGTGGATCCGACAGAAGCACGGACGTGTCGAGCACGTACGTGAGCTCCGTCTGGTGCGTTTCGCGATCGAGTGCGGCCTGGTCCGACGACAAGGTGTCCACCGACGTCATCGGCTCTCGGGTATGCATCGCGGTCACAACCACTCCCACCCCGCGCCTCCCAGAGGGCCGGCGCGGATCTTGTCGGCGAAGCGGTCGCACCTTTCAAGACGATTCCAATGACGGCCGCCTCGGCCGGGCACTATGCCCGACACCTCGAAGGTAGGCCCGTCGCAACGCATCTCGTCGCAGGACACACCTGACCGTCGGTTACGCGCGCGTGAACTCTTCGGCACCCGTGGTCGGGCGTGTCGCCCGGGCACCGCGTCGAGGGAGCGCGGGGACTCCATCGCGGCCGATTTCGGGCGTTCGGGCTCCGTCTAGGCAGTGGCGAACGAGGTGAACGCGCCCCGCAGCATCTCGAGCGTCTCGTCGCCGCACGACACGTGGACACTCAGTCTGACCGCGTGCTCCCTGGTCGTCGCGGTGATGCCGTGGTTGAACAGCGAAGCGCCGAGCAGCGTGAGACGTTCCGGCGAAGGCTCGAGCACCACGATGCCGGCACGTTCAGGGGTCTCCCGTGCAGACGAGATGGGAATGCCGTACTCGTCGGCCAAATCGATCACCCGATCGACGCGGTCGGCGACGGCCGCCTCAATCACGTCCACGCCGACGGACAGCACATCCTCCAGCGCGGCAGAAAGGCGCGCCTGCGCCACGCTGTCCGGCCGCGCAACGGTGAAGGCACTCGCAGCATTCACGGGCGGCAGGAGTTCGTCGAACGGATCCACGACGCCCGCCCCCGTGTGCCCGCTCCAGACCGGCGTGAGGTTGTCGATGGCGCGTTGCGACAGCGCCATGAACGCGGCACCCCATCCGGCTCGCAGCCACTTCTCGGCGCCGACCACCACGACGTCGGCGACCTCGTACGGCGCATCCACCACGCCGAATCCCTGCACGGCGTCCACGATCAGCAGACGGTCTCCGATGACCTGACGGATGCCGTCGATGTCGGCGACGAATCCGGTCCGCGAATCGACGAGGCTCACGGCCACGGCCGTGACGGCGCTCGTGAGCTGCTCCTTGACCGTTCCGGGGGTGACGCGACCGTGATCCGTCTCGAGCCAGATGGGCTGCACGGCGTGCAGCGCCTCGGACGCCCGAGCGGCCGCGAACGTGATGGACGGGAACTCAGCACCAGAGACCAGCACGCCTCCGGTCAGCCCGAACATGGCGTGCATGAGGCCCGTGCCCACGTTCGGCTGGAACACGATCTGCTCCGCGTCGAATCCGGTGAGACGGGATGCCGCATCCCGCATCCGCGCATCCTCGGCACGGAACGCGTCCAGCGACCCGAACCTGGCGCGGGAGAACACGTCGTTGATGCCCTGCACCTCAGCCACCACTGATGCGGACAGCGGACCGACTCTGCCGAAATCCAGGTAACCCGGTTCTTCCAGGAAACCTTCGGCGAACTCCTCGACGGTTGTCACGGGACCTCCCAGTTCCATTCTGCTGCGTTGCAGGGAGCAGACAACAGAGTCAGTCCACCTGACGTGTTCGGCGACAGCCGCCGCGGCGGAAGAACCCGGCGTCAGCCGCCGTAACGACGGTGTCGACGCGAGTAGTCGCGCATCGCGCGCAGGAAGTCGACCTCGCGCAGATCGGGCCCCAGTGCCTCGACGAAGTAGAACTCGCTGTGAGCGCTCTGCCAGAGCATGAAGTCGCTCAGCCGCTGCTCTCCCGAGGTGCGGATGACGACATCCGGATCGGGCTGCCCGCCAGTGTACAGGTGCGAGCCGATCAGGTCCGGCGTCAGACGTTCGGCCAGATCTTCGAGGCTCCTGCCTTCTGCGTGGTGCTCCGCGACGATGCTGCGCATGGCATCCGTGATCTCCTTGCGTCCGCCGTAGCCGACGGCGAGGTTCACGTGCATGCCCTCGTTCTCGCGCGTGCTCTCCTCGGCGTCGGCGAGTGCCTTCACGAGCCGCCCGGGCAGTCCGACGGTCGTCCCGACGTGCTGCACGTGCCAGTCACCGGCCGTCGAAACCGCGTGGGCGAGGTCGGCGATGATCTCGATCAGGTCGGCGAGCTCGCCGCGGTCACGGTTGGTGAGGTTGTCGGCCGACAACAAGTAGAGCGTCACGACCTTCACGCCGAGCTCGTCGCACCAGCGGAGGAACTCGAGCATCTTCGCTGCGCCCGCGCGGTGTCCGTGCGCCACCGTCTCCAGGCCGAGCTGACGGGCCCATCGACGGTTGCCGTCGATGATCATCGCCACGTGGCGGGGAACCACGGCGGGATCGAGGCTCCGCCGCAATCGATTCTGGTACAGCCCGTACAGGAAGCCCGGGCCGGGCCACGGGATCCGACGAGATGTCACCCGAATACGTTAGCGCGCGGAAGCGGCCGCCCGGTCCGCGCGATCCCCAGGGGCAGGCGTCGTTCTGCGATCGGCACTGGGCGGACCTTCCCAGCTTGGCGGCATATCTCCCCGCCTAGGCTTGCCACATGTCTCGCACCCCCAACGAGTACGTCGACGTCGCCGACGAACTGGCCCAGTCCGCCGACCGGCTGTCGGCCGCCGATGCCGCCGTCAAGGCCGACGACGCGCACGAGCGGGGGATCCCGAACCTTCCCCTGGTGGACGCCTCGGCCGCCCATCCCGAGGAGCTGAAGCCCACCTGGCGCGGCTGGATCCACGCGGGCACCTTCCCCGTGACGATCGCGGCCGGCATCGTGCTCATCTGCCTCGCAGACGGTGCGCCGGCGAAGTGGGCGTCGGCGGTGTTCATGCTCACGTCGATGCTGCTGTTCGGCAACTCCGCTCTCTACCACCGCTTCAACTGGAAGCCGCGCGCCAAGATCCTGCTCAAGCGCATCGACCACGCGAACATCTTCCTGCTGATCGCCGGCACGTACACGCCGCTCGGAGTGCTCGCCCTTCCGACGCAGAAGGGCGTCATCCTGCTCTCCATCGTGTGGGGTGGTGCATTGCTCGGAATCGCGTTCCACGTGTTCTGGATCAACGCGCCGCGCTGGCTCTACGTGCCCCTGTACGTGATCCTCGGCTGGGCCGCCCTGATGTACGTCGTCGACCTGGTGAACGCGAACGCCGCCATGATGGTGCTCGTCTTCGTCGGCGGCGGCCTCTACACGATCGGTGCGCTCGTATACGGACTGAAGCGCCCGAATCCGTTCCCGGGCAGATTCGGCTTCCACGAGATCTTCCACACGCTGACCGTGCTCGCGTTCCTCTGCCACTGGGCCGCGTGCCTGCTCATCGTGCTGCACCCGGCCTACCACGGCGCCTGACGTTCGCGGCTCGGCCCACCGGCGGCCATATCAGTCACAGGACGGTCACGTGATCGCGGCGAGCGCCAGTGTTGCGGCGATGACCGTCACCGGCGCCACCACGACGCCGATCACCATGTAGCGACCCCAGGGCACACCGACGCCCAGCCGCTGCAGCCGTGAGTGCCAGAGCAACGTCGCCAGCGACGCCCACGGCGTGATCAGCGGGCCCACGTTCACACCGATCAGCAGGGCCATGAGCTGCACCGGATGCTGCGCCGCCGGTTCCAGCGCCAGGTACGCGGGCAGGTTGTTGGCCGCATTCGCACCCAGCAGTCCCACCCCTGAGACGCGCAGGAGGGCGAGTGGCGACGTCCCGTACCCGACCAGCTCTCGCACGACGGCCCCCGATCCGATCGCCTCGACCGCTCCGGCCGCCAGGAACATTCCGCCCGCGAACACGACCATCGACCACGGCACGAGGCTCACCCGGAGAACATCCCTGCGGAGCACGGCGAACACGATGGCCAGCACGCCTGCCGCGACGCATGCCGGTATCCATACCGGCATTCCCGAGACGAGAGCGGGCAGCAACGCCAGCACGACCACGGCAGCGGCCGTCGTCAGCCTCGGGTCGCGTAACTTCTCGCGTTGCTGAACGACGAATCGCGCAGCCAGGTTCTTCCGTCCCAGTACGGCGATCGCGATGCACGGCAGTACGACGGCGACGAGCGCCGGAGCCCAACTGAGCGCCACGAATGCCGCAGTACCCGATCCACCGGCAGACGAGCCTTTCAGCCGCTGCTCGGCGAGGAGGTTCGTCAGGTTGGAGACCGGCAGGAGAAGCGAGGCCGTGTTGGCCAGCATCACCGTGGTCAGCGCGAACGGAAGCGGGTTGAGCCGCACGTGTCTCGCCATCGTGACGACGATCGGCGTGAGGAGCACGGCCGTCGTGTCGAGGGATAGGAAGATCGTGCTGACGGTCGCCACCGCGGCCGTCAGCAGCCACAACGCCCAGGCGCTGCCTCGGGCAACCCGGGTCGCCCACGCCGCGAGCAGATCGAAGAGACCCGCTTCGGCAGCGAGCTCCGCCACCACCGTGATGGCGACGACGAAGAGCAGGACGGGCCAGACGCGCTCGAGGAGGGCGAACGCATCCGTCGCCGGATAGAGCCCGGTCAGGATCGCTGAGACGCCCGCGGCGAGCAGCGCCGCACCGACGATCGCCGTACGCACGAACCGGTGTTGCCCCGGTCGTCAGGCGCCGCGGTCGGAACGACGAATGTCACCGTCCCGCGACTCCGGACGCGACACCTCGACGTCCGATCCGCCCGACTGCGACGCCTCTTCGGCATCGAGCTTGGCGTTCACCTCTGCGCGATACCTGGTGCGGCGCACCCGCCGCATCATGTCCCAGATGAGGAGGATCGTCGCCAGGCCGACGCCCAGGGTGATGACGAATCCCCAAACACCGGGGGTGACGAGATCCGCGTTCGGTGTCGTCGGCGCCGGCGACGGCGTTGCCGCCAGAAACAGGATGGTATGCACCTAGTCCCCCTTGATTCCGGAGAAGAGGTCGTTCTCGGGCACTGCGGTCTCCACTTTCGAGTCGATCAGCTGGAAGTCCTCGTACGGCCATGCCGCGCGCTGCACGTCGTTGGGCCAGAAGAAGAACGAGCTGTCGGGCGACACCTGGCTCGCGTGCGAGCGCAGGGCTGCATCCCGCGCATCGAAGAACTCGCCGACGGGCACGTGCGTCGTCGCCACGTCGGGCCGTCCCTCCCATCGCTGCTTCATCTCGTCGAAGTGCTCCAGGAGCGGTGACGCCGGATCCTCGTCGCGCACGCGCTCCGCAACGCTCTGCATGCGGGTGGAGTTGAACGTGCGTTCGTAGTAGAGCTTGGCGATCTGCCATGGCGCTCCCTGAGTGGGATAGCGTGACGGATCCGCCGCCCAGTCCCTCGCCGCCACCGACACCTCGTGGCATCGGATGTGGTCGGGGTGCGGGTATCCCCCGTTCTCGTCGTAGGTGACGAGGACGTGAGGACGGAACTCGCGGATCACCCTCACGAGCGGCTCGGCGGAGATCTCCAGCGGGATCGACGCGAACGAGTTGGCCGGCAGACTGCCGTCCTCGCTCGCCATGCCCGAGTCGACGTAACCCAGCCAACGGTGGCGGATGCCGAGAACGCGCGCCGCGGCATCCATCTCGATGCGTCGCAGGCCGGGCATGTCCCGCTCGGCGAAGGCCCTGGCCTCTAGCCCATCGTTGAGGATGTCGCCGCGCTCGCCGCCCGTGCAACTCACCACCATCACCTCCGCGCCGCGGTCCACGTAGTAGGCGTAGGTGGCCGAGCCCTTGCTCGACTCGTCGTCGGGATGGGCATGCACGGCGAGCAGGCGAAGAGTCACGGTAGGCATCCGGCAATCTGGGCAGTGGGGGGCTTGACAGGTGAGAGCACGTAGGCTTGTCCCACAGCCTAATCGTTCGACTTCGGAGGTCGCCTCGTGCCCGAACCCACGGCATCCGGGCGCATCGACTCCGCCGGGACCGACGCCGTCGGCGCTCGCTATGGACGCACGGCCCGCGCCAAGAAGCGCGACCGCTGGTTGCTGATCGGGCTCGGCGCCTTCATCGTCGTCGTGATGGCCTGCTGGACCGTCTGGGCAGGACTCGACCAGGTGAGCGGATCGGGCATCACAGCCGATTCGGGCTCCGACCTGGTGGTCGACGCGCAGCACGTGAAGGTCTCGTTCACCGTGTCTGCGGATGCCGGCGCCTCCGTCGCGTGCGCCATCGAGGCTCAGGATGTCGACTTCACCGTCACCGGCTGGAAGATCGTGCAACTTCCCAGGTCCACCAAGACGACCCGCTCCTTCAGCACCGTGGTGCGCACGATCCAGCCGAGCGTGAGCGGATCTGTGGACTCTTGCTGGTCTTCGGCGACCCGCTGACGTAGAATCCTCTGATACGCCCTGACGGACACGTCGGGGCGTCGATGTTGATGGAGGCACTGTCGGCGGCTGCCGGCGCGTGCCTCCTAGCCCGTTTTCCCCCATCCCTAGGAGTTCACATGTCCCAGGACACGCAGGTCACGTTTCTGACCCAGGAGGCGCACGACCGCCTCGCCGCTGAACTCGAGCATCTCAGCACCGTCGGCCGCACCGAGATCGCGAAGCGCATCGAAGCGGCTCGCGAAGAGGGCGACCTCAAAGAGAACGGGGGCTACCACGCCGCGAAGGACGCCCAGGGCGTTCAGGAAGCGCGTATCGCCCAGCTCACCGAGCTGCTCCGGCACGCCAAGGTCGGCGTCGCCCCCGAGAGCCGCGGAGTCGTCGAGCCCGGTACGGTCGTCACGGCCGTGATCGCCGGTGACGTCGACACGTTCATCATCGGCAACCGCGAGATCGGCGACGGCAGCGAGCTGTCCGTCTACAGCGAGGCGAGCCCGCTGGGCGCCGCCATCCTCGGTCTCAGCATCGGCGAGTCCACGTCGTACACGGCGCCGAACGGTCGTCAGATCCAGGTCGAGATCAAGAAGGTCGACACCTGGACCGGACAGTAGCGCTCGCGACCGCCGTCGAGGCGGTCAGCACGAACGACGATGCGCCGTCCACCTGTGGTGGGCGGCGCATCCGTCTGTCCGGAGCCCGAACGGGTGCTCAGAACGGAAGTCAGTCGACGATCGGGTCGTAGCCCGCTTCGCGGAGGATGCGCACCACTTCGGCCCTGTGGTCGGGGCCGCGCGTCTCGACGCTCACCTGGAGCTCGACCTGGCTGATCTGCAGTCCGTGTCCGTGGCGTGTGTGCAGCACCTCGACGACGTTCGCGTTCGCCGCGGCGATCAGCTCGGACGTGCGCGCGAGCTGACCCGGCCGATCCGGCAGCATCAGCCGGAGGTTGAGGTAGCGATCCGAGACCGCAAGCCCCGCTGCGACCACGCGCTGCATGAGCAACGGGTCGATGTTGCCGCCGGAGAGCAGCACGACGGTGCGGCCGAGGTCGCCGCCTGATGCCTGTGCCGCTCCGGTGAGGAGCGCCGCGACACCGACGGCTCCCGCCGGCTCCACGACGAGCTTGGAGCGCTCCAGCAGCAGGAGGAGGGCTCGCGCCGTGTCGTCGTCGCTGACCGTGACGACGTCGTCGACGAGCTCCTTGACGATCTCGAAGTTGAGCGTTCCCGGTTTCGCGACGGCGATGCCGTCGGCGATGGTCGCTCCGGTCGTGATTTCGACCGGCTTGCCCGCCTTCAACGAGATCGGGAAGGGCGCGGCGTTCTCCGCCTGCACGCCGATGATGCGCACGTCGCGTCCCTGCTGACGAGCACGCTGCTTCACCGCGGCAGCGACGCCTGAGATCAATCCGCCGCCGCCGATCGGCACGATGACGGTGTCGACATCGGGGACGTCGTCCATGATGTCGAGGCCAAGGGCCGCCTGGCCGGTGATGATGTCCGGATGGTCGAACGGGGGAACGAAGATCGCTCCCGTGTCACGCGCGAACTCAGCGGCGGCCCGCAGCGGTTCCTCCACGGTCGCGCCGCCCAGCACGACGTGGGCGCCGTAGTCGCGGGTCGCCTGCAGCTTCGGCAGCGCGACCCCGAGCGGCATGAAGATGGTGGACTTGATACCGAGTTCACGGGCACCGAAGGCGACGCCCTGCGCGTGGTTGCCCGCCGAAGCTGCGACCACTCCCCTCGCCCGCTCCTCCGCGCTGAGCTTCGACATCATGTAGTACGCGCCACGGATCTTGTACGACCCGGTTCGCTGCAGGTTCTCGCACTTGAGCAGCACGGGAGATCCGAGGATCTCCGAGAGGTACGTCGACGTCTCGATCGGGGTCTTCTTCGCCACTCGGGACACGATCTCGTGAGCGCGCTCGATCTCGTCCAGGGCGGGACCGACGGTGAATGGACGAGTGGATTCGCTCACGGCTGTCACCCCAGAAGTCTACGTTTCGGCCCATTCCGGACCCGGAATGGGCCCTGGGGTAGCCGACGGCGGGCATCCGGGAAAGGGTGACAGCTCACAGACCCCTGCGACTTAGCGGTTGTCGTCGCCTCGTCGTGCGTCATCCGTCTCCACATCGCCCTTGCCATCGTTGCCCTGTCGCGCGACGGATGCCTCTGCGCGGAGCTCCCGCCAGCGACGCGGTCGCGGCACGGTCTGCCACAGCGCGTCGGGAGGTCCGGCATCCGCCGGTACCGCCCCCGGCCGCCACGCACCGGAGGACACATACCTCACCATGACGTTGAGCACTGCGGCGAACGGCACGGCGAAGAGCGCGCCGGGGATTCCGGCCAGCAGGGATCCCGCCGCCACGACCAGGACGACGGCGAGCGGATGCACCTTCACGGCTGATCCCATGATCAACGGCTGCAGAACGTGGCCCTCCAGCTGCTGCACGGCCAGCACACCGGCGAGCATGATGATCGCGGCCACCCAGCCGTTGTAGACGAGCGCGACGACGACGGCGAGAGCGCCCGTGATGACGGCACCGACGATCGGGATGAAGGATCCGAGGAACACCAGCACCGCGATCGGAACCACCAGCGGGAGGCCGAGCGCGAAGGCGACGAGGCCGATGCCGAGCGCGTCGATCGATGCCACGAGCACCTGCACCCTGGCGAAGCTGGTCAGCGTGGTCCATCCTGCACGACCCGCGCCGTCGGCTGCCAGCCGTGCCCCGCGCGGGAAGATTCGCACGATCCAGGACCAGATGCCCTTGCCGTCGATGAGGATGAACAGGGTGCTGAAGGCCGTGAGCACGGCACCCGTCAGAACGTGTCCGAGGGTGGAGCCGATGGAGAGCGCACCCGAGATCAGCACCTGGGTGTCCTGCTGGAGGGCCTTCAGGAGCTGTGCGACATATCCGTCGATCTGCGAGTCGGAGAGTGCGAGCGGAGGGGCGTGCAGCCAGTCGCGGAATGCCTGAAGCGCTTCCGTGCTGCGCGACTGCAGCGAGGGGGCCTCCGCGCGGATCTGCCATACGACCAGAACGAGCAGCCCGCCGACGACCACGGCGACCGCCACGAGGGCGACGACGATGGCCAGCCAGCGCGGCCACCTGCGCTTCACCAGCACCTCGACGAACGGCACGAGAAGCGCGGCGAGCAGCACAGCGACGAGCACAGGGATGACGATCAGCCGCAGCTGGACGACGAGGAACACGACGACCGCGATCACGGCTCCGATCAGGAGCAAGCGCCACGACCAGGCTCCCGCGACGCGGACGCCGCGTGGGATGGACTCCACGACAGACTCCCGACCGGGTATGTGAGCCGACTCTGCGACGGGCTCCTGGACGGGGCGGTCGGGCTCCGGTTGCTGCGCCATCGGGTCAGTCTATTTGCCGTGGCCGACCGCGAGGTCTGCCGTTCGCATCGGGTGCGCCTCCCCGCGCCGCGCTCGTCGGTGCAGGGAGCTGCTCCTGGCACGAAGGCCGACGCGACGAACGGAGCGAGCCGCCTCGATGTCGGAGGGTGCGGTTAGTCTCGTGCGGATGACATCTCCGAGCGGCCCGGCGTCGATCTCCGCGGCACAGGCCAGGCGCGTGGCGTTGGCGGCCCAGGGATTCACCCGTGCGCGCACCGCCCCGATCGGCACGCGGCAGCTCAACGGACTCGTCGACCGGATCGGGCTCCTGCAGATCGACTCGGTCAACGTGTTCGAGCGCAGCCACTACCTCCCCGTGTTCGCCAGGCTCGGCGCCTACGACAAGTCACTCCTCGACGCCATCACGTTGAAGGCCCGCGCTGCGCACACCGAGTACGTGGCGCACGAGGCGGCCTTCGTGAGGCGGGAAGACCGCCCGCTGTTCCGTTGGCGCATGGACGACTTCCGGTCCCGGTATGCCGGCGATCGCGACGTCTGGGATGCCGCCCACGGCCGTACGGCGCGCTGGCTGCTCGCCGACCTCGCCGATCGCGGGCCGATGGCGGCCAGTGCGATCGAGCACGAGGAGAACGTGCGCAAGGGACCGTGGTGGGGCTGGTCAGAGGTGAAGCACACGCTCGAGCTGCTGTTCCGCTTCGGCGACGTCGCGATCGCCGGACGCGACCGCTTCGAGCGGCGGTACGGACTGCCGGAGCAGGTGTTCCCGGCCTCGGTCCTCGACATCGAGGTGGCGGAGAGGGATGCAGTGCGCGAGCTCGTGCGCAGATCCGTCACTGCCCTCGGCGTTGGCACGCTGGGCGACATCGCGGACTACTACCGGTTGAAGAACGCGCCGACGCTGGCCGCGCTCCGCGACCTCGAGGACTCCGGAGACGTTCAGCCCGTCAGCGTCGCCGGATGGGAGCGCTCGGGAAAGCCGGCCCCGGCCTGGCTGGCCGCCGGGATGCGGATACCGCGCGCCGTGCGCGCATCCGCTCTGCTCTCCCCGTTCGACCCGATCGTGTGGCGCAGAGAGCGAGCCCTGCGGATGTTCGGCCTGGACTATCGCATCGAGATCTACACGCCGGCGCCGAAGCGTGTGTACGGCTACTACGTGCTGCCCGTGCTGCAGGACGATCGCATCGTCGGCCGTGTCGACCTGAAGAGCGATCGCAAGGCCGGAGTCCTCATCGTGCAATCCGCGTGGGCGGAAGCAGCAGCCGACACCGACACTCCCGAGGCTCTCGCCGCTCTCCTCCGCGACGCCGCCGACTGGCAGGGCCTCTCCGCCATCGAGGTGCGGGACCGCGGAACGCTGTCTGCTCCATTGGCAACGGCGGTGGCATCGGCCAACTGACCGATGCCACCGCCGTCGACGGATGCGATGCTCAGGCCTGAGCCGCGTCCGAGTGCTCGTCGACCTCGGGGTGCAGCGGCGGCTGGTCCTGCTCGACCGCGATCACCCTCGGGTCGTTCTCGTCTGCTCCGTAGTCAGAGGGACGTGTCGAATCCGTCGTGTCCTTGACCTTGACCAGGCGCAGCACGAGTGTCACGACCACCGAGATCACGGCGTTGATGACGAAGGCGGAGACGCCGATGTAGACCGGCACGGTGGTGAACGGGAACGGTGAGATGGATCCGCCGAAGTGCGCGTGGGTGGCGGGGTTGATCACGTTGTACGCGGTGACGGTGCCGTAGATGATGCCGGCTGCCCAGCCCGCCAACAGCGCCCACTTATTGAACCAGCGCGTGTACAGGCCGGCCACGATGGCCGGGAAGGTCTGCAGGATCCACACGCCGCCGAGCAGCTGGAAGTTGATCGCAGACGACTGATCCAGGCCGAGGACGAACACCAGGGCGCCCAGCTTCACGATCAACGACACCAGCTTCGAGGTGTTCGCCTCCTGCTTCGGCGTCGCGTTCTTCTTGAACAGGTCCTTGTAGATGTTGCGCGTGAACAGGTTGGACGCGGCGATCGACATGATCGCGGCAGGCACGAGAGCACCGATGGCGATGGCCGCGAGCGCGATGCCGCTGAACCACGACGGGAACGAGTCGAGGAACAGCTGCGGCACGACCAGCTGGGCGTTGATCGCACCGTTCGTGTCGATCGGCTGGGTGCCGGCCTTGATCGCCACGTACCCGAGGAGCGCCAGGAAGCCGAGCAGCAGCGAATACAGCGGCAGCACCATCGCGTTGCGGCGGATGGTGTTGCGGCTCTTCGTGGACAGCACACCGGTGACCGAGTGCGGGTACATGAAGAGCGCCATGGCGCTGCCGAGCGCGAGAGTCCAGTACGCGTTGAAGCTGCCGGCGCCAGGGATGGTTGCGCCGAACGGCGTGCCGGTGGCCGGATTCGTCTTGCCGAGCTTGTCGCCCGCGGCGGAGAAGATGCCCTCCCAGCCGCCGAAGTGCGCAGGCAGATAGGCGATCGCCACGATGATCGCGATGTAGATCAGGATGTCCTTCACGATCGCGATCAGGGCAGGTGCACGCAGGCCGCCGGTGTAGGTGTAGGCCGCGAGCACGACGAACGCGATGATCAGCGGCAGGTCTGCCATGAACGGGTTCGTGTTGGAGCCCAATCCGAGAACGGTGAGCACGGCCTTGATACCGACCAACTGAAGGGCGATGTACGGCATCGTGGCCACGATGCCGGTGACGGCGACGGCGACGGACAGCCACCGGCTGCCGTAGCGGCCGCCGACGAAGTCGGCCGGCGTGACGTATCCGTGGCGGTGCGAGACCGACCACAGCCGGCTCATCAGCAGGAAGACGATCGGGTAGAGCACGATCGTGTACGGCACGGCGAAGAATCCGCTGACCGCTCCCGATGCCCACATCGCTGCGGGGACCGCGACGAACGTGTACGCGGTGTACAGGTCGCCGCCGAGCAGGAACCAGGTGACCCAGGTGCCGAATCCGCGGCCGCCGAGGCCCCACTCGTCGAGAGAGTGCAGACCGCGTGCGCTCGGGTCGGTGCGCCAGCGGGAGGCGAGGAATCCGATCACTGCGACCACGACGAAGAGCACGATCACCACGGTCAGTGCGACCCAGTTGACCGGACGGTTGCCGTTGGCGTCAGGTCCCGTCGCCGTTGCGAGGTGTCCGGCGAAAGCGGCGAGGTGGAGCGAGTTCGCGATCATCGGGCGTCCCCTTCCCCGTTGTTCCGGTCGTTCGTTGTCTGGTCACCGGTGGTCTGGTCGCCGGAACGTGCGGATGCCGCACCCGCAGCCCCGCGAACCGCTTCGCGGCGACGCCGATCCTCCTTGCGCATGATGAGATATGCGATTCCCAGCAGTCCGGCCGCGATGAACACCCAGAGCAGCTGGTACCAGTAGAAGAACGGCATCCCCCAGAAGGTCGGCTCGGTGAATGCGTAGAGGGGCACGATCAGCGGCATGATGATCGCGATCGCGATCAGGATGCCCGAAATCACATACGGAACCGGCTTCGCCGGACCGCGCGTGGGGGTATCGGGTTCAGACACCTTTGTCTCCTTGACGGAACTGACTGCGGAACAACCACGCACCGGAATGGCTCCGGATCGGGTCGCCGTGACCCCCGAACGGGGCCGACGCAGAGCCCAGGATTCACCCGGGCGTCTGTGCGCGTCAAGGGCTTTCCGGGGAAGGGATGCGCGGGCGCGGCACGGCGCGCGGCCGTGCACCGCCCCCGTCGTTGCGGGCTCGGGGCCTCGTCAGCGCGGGCCCTGGGTGTCGTCTGAAGCGGCGAGATCGCCCAGTCGCACCGGCGAGGCAAGGACTCGCTTGCTCATCGCGCGCAGATCGTCGGCGGTACTCGAACGTGCTGCGCAGGATGCCGTCACCTCGCACGTAGCGAAGCCGCAGACCCTGCCCTGACACCAGCCCATGCCCGCCCTGGTGAGTGCTTTGACCGTGCGTGCGTCGTCGGCGCCGAGGTCGCCGCAGGCGTTGCGGATGTCACCCGCCGACACCTCTTCGCATCGGCAGACCACGGTGTCCGGATCGAGCCACGCGGTCCAGCCGGCCGGCAGCGCGCTCGCGCCGTGCATCGCGCGGGCGAAGGCGCGCTCGCGGGCGATCGCTCGACGCAGCCGGGCTGCTCGTGCCGGCCCCACGCCGACTCCGGTCTCGCTGGCCACAGCTGATGCCGCGAGCTCTCCCTCGTGAACGGCCATCATCGCGCCGCCCACCCCGGTTGCCTCGCCCGCGATGCTCAGGCCGGCGACGGAGCTGCGGTAGTCGTCGTCCACGACGGCCACGAGGGATCCGTCCACATCGCGTCGCACCTCGGCTCCGGCCGCGACCGCGAGCCCGAGATCCGGTGTGAACCCCCAGCCGAGCGCCACGAGATCGACCTCGAGATGCGACCGGGCGCCGGCGGACGGGACGATCCCGCCATCCGCTCGCACACGGGACAGGGTGACGCCCTCGACATGATCGGTCCCGTGGATCCGGGTGACGGCGGTTCGCGTTCGATAGGGGATGCGATGCCGCCCCAGCACCAGACCGAACTCGAGCGCCTCCGCGATCTTGGACGGCATCCGCAGCACGCTGCCCGTTCCGGTCAGCCATGCGGACGGCGGATTCGCCTCGCAGACGGCGACGACCGTCGCGCCCGCCCTGGTCAGCGCGGCCGCGACAGGCAGCAGGAACGGACCGGTCCCCGTGACGACCGCCCGTCTGCCGTCGAGCCTTCCGCCGTTCTTGACCAGCGCCTGCACGCCGCCTGCCGCCATCACGCCGGGCACCGTCCATCCTGGGACGGGGAGTTGCCGGTCGTATCCGCCCGGACAGAGGATCACGTGCTCGGACCGCACGGATCCCGCGATGAGCTGCACGGCATCCCACGAGCGAGTGAGCCGGACGACGGAGGCCGATTCCCCTCGCTCGATCGACCACGCCGTGTGGCCGGCCAGGTGCAGCACCCGGCCCGTGGCGATGAAACCGCGGAGCTGTGCGCGCATCCGTTCGAAGACGCGCCAGGAGTGCTGGCCGTCGGATTCGGCCTGGCCCGGGGCAAGACTCTGCGGGTCTGGATGCCGCCAGAACTGTCCGCCAAGGCGCGAGCCGGCGTCCACGAGTGCGACCCGGAGGCCGGCATGGGCAGCTGTGAGCGCCGACGAGAGTCCGGCAGGCCCGCCGCCCACCACGGTGACCTCGACGCGAAGTTCACTCGTGGCCGGCACGCGTGTTCACCTTCATTCCGTCGGCGACGGGCACGATGCAGGCGCGTTGTGCCGGCGCCCCGTCGATCTCCACGAGGCAGTCGTAGCAGACGCCGATGCCGCAGAAGAGTCCACGCGGTGCACCGCCGAAACGGGTCGTGCGCCACGCGAGCCGACCGGTCTCCGTGAGCGCGACGGCAACGCTCGTGCCCGCCCGAGCGATGACCGGCGCGCCGTCGACCACGATGACGACCTCGGCGCTCATGCCACGGCTCCGAACCGCTCGGGCGCGAAGTCGGCGAGACTCGGCATGGTCGGATCGCTCGTGAGCGCGCGCGCCACCAGCGAGCCAGTGCCCGCGGCGAGACCGATGCCGGCGCCTTCGTGACCACACGCGTGCCAGAGGCCCGGCGCCCGCGGATCGGGGCCGATCACGGGCAGATGGTCGGGGCAGTACGGCCGGAAGCCGTGATAGGCGCGGATCGCCTTGGCGTCGGCGAGCATCGGGAAGAGGGCGATCGCCTTGGCCGCTATCGCGCTGATCGCCCTGACCGAGAAGGTGTCGTCGAATCCGACGCGCTCCCGGCTCGATCCGATCAGGATGGTGCCGCTCTCGGTGCCCTCGACGACGGGCGACGTCTGCAGTCCGGCGTCTGAGCTCTCCACATCGTCGACGTAACCCGCCGCGTAGACCTTGTGCCTGACACGCCCGGCGAGCGGTTCCGTGACGAGCACGAAGCCGCGACGCGGCAGCACGGGCACGTCGACCCCGGCGAGCGCGGCGACGCCGCCCGCCCACGTGCCCGCCGCGTTCACGACGCAGCCACTCGGGATGTCGCCGGCCGTGGTGCGCACTCCGATCACATCGGCGCGCTCCTGCGGGCGGCCCCGGCGCAGGAATCCCGTGACGGAAACCCGTGTGTGCACCACCGCGCCCGCTTCGCGCGCGAGTCTCAGCAGGTGCGCGGCGACGAGCATCGGCTGCACCTGGGCGTCCTGCGGGTAGTAGACGCCGGCGACGAGGTCCGGTGCGAGGTGAGGCTCGTAACCGCGGAGGTCGTCCTTCGCGACGTCGATCGCGTCGATCCCTGCCTCGCGCTGTCTGACCGCGCGCCGTTTCAGCGACTGCGCCTGGGCTTCCGTCGCCGCCACGACGAGGCCGCCCTTGGAGTCGAACTCCCAGCGGTCGGCGTGTTCCGACAGCTCGTTGCGCCACACCGACTGGGAGTACAGCGCGAGGTCGAGCTCGGGGCCGGCATCCTTGTCGGAGACCAGGATGTTCCCCTCCCCGCCGCTCGACGTGCCGGATGCCACGGCCCCCCGCTCCACGACGGCGACGGACAACCCGGCCCGCGCGGCGAAGTACGCACACGCTGCGCCGACCGCCCCCGCACCGATGACCACGACGTCGACGGCGGGGTGCCGCAGGATCTCCTCGCTGGGAACGACCACGTCAGCGGCCATTGGCGATCCGCTCGCCGGCCCATTCGCCTCTGGTGTGCTCGATGTGCCTGCGCATGAGGGCCTCCGCGTCATCGGCCTTGCGGTCGCGCATCAGCTCCACCAGCTCGAGGTGCTCCAGCGCCGACGCGTGCAGGGCGCCGCGCTCGACGAGGGATCCGAGACCGAGAAGACGGGTGTCCGCCCGTAGCCGCGAGATCAGGTCGACAAGTCGCCGGTTGCCGCTGTACTCGAGCAGCTGGATGTGGAACGCGCGATCCGCCTCCGTGTAGGCGATCAGTTCACCTCGGTCGGCGCAGTCGACGATCGTCTGGGCCATGCCGCGGAGCCGCTCGAAGTCCTCGTCGGGAACGACGGGCGTCACAGCACGGATCGTCGGCGGCTCGATCATCAGGCGCAGCTGCGCCACGTCGTCCAGGTCGTCATCCGACACCGCCACCACCAGAAAGCCCTTGTTGGGCATCGCGGTGACCATGCCCTCCTTCACGAGATCGAGCATCGCCTCGCGCACCGGGGTGGCCGACACTCCGAGCAGCGTCGCCAGCTTCGGAGCCGAGTACACGAGTCCGGGCTGCATCTCGCCGGAGACGACGGCGGCACGCAGCGCGCGGGTGACATCCTCACGCAGGCTCACGTTCTTCGTGAGCGTCGTCAGGCTGGAGTCATTGCCCGTCACGGCGCGCTCGCTCACAGGAGGAATCCCGCCGGGAACGGATCGCTGGGGTCGAGGTGGTACTGCGCGGTCCCGGTCACCCATGCCCGGCCGGTGATCGTGGGGAGCACGGCGGGCACGCCGCCCACTGTGGTCTCGCCGACCAGTCGTCCGATGAACCGGGTTCCGATGTAGGACTCGTTGACGAAGTCAGTGTTCAGAGCCAGCTCGCCTTTCGCATGCAGCTGGGCCATGCGCGCGCTGGTACCGGTTCCGCACGGCGACCTGTCGAACCAGCCGGGATGGATCGCCATCGCGTGCCTGGAGTGCGTGGCGGTGGACCCCGGCGCAGCGAGGTAGACATGGTGGCATCCGCTGATGTCGCTGCGTTCCGGATGCGTCGGAGGTGCCTGCTCGTTGATCGCCCCCATGATGTCGAGCCCCGCAGCCAGCAGCTCGTTCTTCGCGGACCGCTCGAACGGGAGGCCCAGTGAATCGAGCTCGACGATGGCGTAGAAGTTGCCGCCGAACGCCAGGTCGTACGTGACAATCCCTCTGCCAGGGACCTCGACCGTCTTCCCGAGCCCTGCGCTGAACGACGGCACGTTGTGGATGGTCACCGAGGTGGCCGCCCCGTCGGTCACGGCGACCTCGGCCACCACGAGACCGGCAGGAGTGTCGAGACGGATGACGGTGACCGGCTCGACCACCTCCACCATCCCGGTCTCCACGAGCACCGTCGCGACGCCGATCGTGCCGTGCCCGCACATGGGCAGCAGCCCAGACACCTCGATGAACAACACGCCGAAGTCGGCATCCGGACGAGTCGGCGGCTGCAGGATGGCTCCGCTCATCGCGGCGTGACCGCGCGGCTCGTACATCAGCAGTGTGCGGACATCGTCGCTGTTCTCGGCGAACCAGGTGCGCCGCTCGGCCATGGTGGCACCGGGGATGACGCCGACTCCCCCGACGATCACCCTGGTTGGCATGCCCTCCGTGTGGGACTCGACGGCGTGGAACACGCGTGTGGATCGCACTGCTTCTCCCTTCGCCCTGTCCGGCCGGGTCGCGTCGGAACACGCCCGACGGATGCCGTCCTACATGTAGCCCTTCGCGACGGCGCGCTCGGTATCACTGACGATCTTCGCAGCGACACCGTCGGACAGGGCACCACGTGGTGGTCGGCACACGCCTCCGCGGCGACCGACGACATCCATCGACAGCTTGATCGCCTGCACGAACTCGGTCTTCGAGTCCCAGCGCAACAGCGGATGCAGGTCGCGGTAGGTGCCGAGGGCGGCGGCCCAGTGCTCCGGATCGCTGGAGGTCGCCATCCGGTAGAGCTCGACCGTGCTGGCGGGCAACGCGTTCGGATATCCGGCGATCCAGCCTTTCGCTCCGGCGATGCCGAGTTCGAGGAGCACGTCGTCGGACCCGATCAGGATGTCGAGCTCTGGCGCCAGCTCCTGGATCTCGTACGCACGCCGCACGTCCCCGGTGAACTCCTTGACGGCGACGATGAGGCCCTCGCCGTGCAGTCGCGCCAAGAGGGACGGGCTGAGGTCCACCTTCGTGTCGTACGGATTGTTGTACGCGACGACCGGGAGCCCGACCTCGGCGACGATACGGTAGTGCTGGACGACGGCCTCTTCTTCGGCCCGATACGTGTTCGGGGGCAGCGCCAGCACGCAGTCGGCACCCGCTTCCGCGGCCTGCTCGGCCCACCTGCGGGACTCGGCCGATCCGTATGCGGCCACGCCGGGCATGACCGTGAACCCTGCCGGCGCCGCGGCCACCGCCGTCTCCACCACTCGGGCGCGCTCCTGGGGAGTCAGTGTCTGGTACTCGCCGAGGGATCCGTTCGGGCAGACGCCGTCGCATCCGTTCGCGGCCAGCCACGCCACGTGCTCCGCGTACGCGTCGAAGTCGACCGCGAGATCGTCGGTGAACGGGAGCGCCGTGGCCACGTTCACGCCGTGCCAGGGCTTGGTCTTGGTCGTCATCGGTGACACTCCCTCGGCCGCCCTGTGGTGGGCATTCGCCAGTACAATGTCACATTACAGTGGGCGATCCGGCTCTGCCATACAAAGCAGGGTCGGGACGGCGATCTCGTCGACCGCCTCCATCACGGCCTCGGGGCGCGTGACGCCCGGAGCATCGGGTGCCTTGCACCTCGTCGAGTGTGCAGAAACGCGCTCCGTCGCGAAACGAAGCGGGTTGTCTGCACGCCGACCCTGGTGCGGCGCGGTCAGCCCTCGATCGACCTGGCGGCGAGCACGCCTAGAAGTTCGAACCCATCTTCTTGAGCCGGGCGATGCGGTCCTCGATCGGCGGGTGCGTCGAGAACAGCCGGCTCATCACGGACGGCTTGAGCGGATTCGCGATCCAGAGGTGCGCCATGGACGAGTTCTGCTTGCGCATCGGCCGTCCGTATTCCTCGAGCTTCTGCAACGCACTGACCAGCTCGTCGGGGTTGCGCGTGGTGATCGCGCTGGTGGCATCCGCCAGGTATTCGCGCTGCCGCGAGACGGCGAGCTGCACGAGCGACGCCATGAGCGGCGCGAGGATGAGCGCCACGATGCCGACGACCAGCAGGATCGGGTTGCCTCCGCCGCCCCCGCTGTTGTTGTTGCGGTTGTTGCCCCCGGCGAACCCGCCGAAGATGCTCATGCGCAGAAGGATGTCGGCGATCAGTCCGATGGCGACGGTGAGACCGAAGACGATCATCGAGACCCGGATGTCGTAGTTGCGCACGTGGCCCATCTCGTGCGCCATCACGCCCTGCAGCTCGGAGTCGTCCATGATGTCGAGCAGCCCGGTCGTGGCGGCGACGACCGCATGCTGGGGATCGCGTCCCGTTGCGAACGCATTCGGAGCCGGGTCGTTGATGATGTACACCTTCGGCATGGGCGTGCCCATGGTGATCGAGATGTTCTCGACCGTGTTCCAGAGGCGTGGGTTGTCCGCCTTCTGGATCTCTTGGGCGCCCGACGCCGCGACGGCTTGCCCGGATGCGGTCCAGTACTGCAGGAACGCGTACCCGATCGCGATGATCATGACCACGGTCAGGATCGTCCAACTGTTGAACAGGAAGCTGGCCAGCCATCCGATCAGACCGATGATGATCAGGAAGACGATGATGATGAAGACGGTGTTCCGCTTGTTCGCGGCGATGGCCCTATACATAGACGGGTGCCCTGTGATCCACGGATTCCTGTAGCGCTACGGTCGCTGGCCGGTCAGAACTGCACGCGAGGGGGCTCGGCGATCGCATTGGCGTCGGCCACCTCGAAGAAGTCGCGGGCGCTGAATCCGAGGCGCTTGGCGAAGATGTTGTTCGGGAACACCTTGATCTTGGTGTTGAACTCGCGCACCCCGCCGTTGTAGAAGCGCCGCGCAGCCTGGATCTTGTCCTCGGTGTCGACCAGGTCGGACTGCAGACGCAGGAAGTTCTGGCTCGCCTGCAGCTGCGGATAGGCCTCTGCCACCGCGAAGATGCTGCGCAGAGCGGTCTGGATGTGGTTCTCCGCAGCTGACGCCTCGGCCGGTCCGCTCGCGGACAGCGTCTCGGCACGCGCCTTCGTCACGTCTTCGAAGACGGATTTCTCGTGTGCGGCGTATCCCTTGACCGTCTCGATCAGGTTCGGGATGAGGTCGGCACGACGCTTCAGCTGCACCGTGATGTCGCTCCACGCCTCGTCGACACGCACGTTGAGCGTGACGAGCGAGTTGTACATCGCCCAGAAGTAGATGCCGATGATCACCAGAATCACGACGATGATGATGACGGGGATCAGCCATTCCATGGCGGGCAACTCCTCGGGAACCGACGGGGACGTGTCGGACGACGACACCCGGCCATCCTACTGGGCGCCTCTCGACGCTCGGCGCGTTCTCACGACACTCGAAGCAAGGGTGAGGTTGCCGCAGAGGCGACGGCGAGGTTGAACACCGTCAGACCTCCGTTGCTGCGACTTTCACGGGTCCGAGGACGGTGCGGAGGTATCCGTTCTCGAACACTCCCTGCGGGTCTAGCCGGTCGCGGACGGCGACGAACTCATCGAACCTCGGGTAGGAGGGGCGCAGGTCATCCGCCGTCCTGGTGTGCATTTTGCCCCAGTGCGGACGACCGTCGTGGGCGCGCATGATCGCCTCGACGGCGGCGAAGTACTCCGTCGGATCCTCGCGGAAGTAGCGGTGCACGGCGATGTAGCCGGTGTCACGGCCGTGCGCCGTCGACATCCAGTTCTCGTCGGCTGCAGCTGAACGCACCTCGACCGGGAACGAGATGCGCCATCCTCGCGAGCGGATGAGCGCATCCACCTCGCGCAGGGCTCCTGGCACTGCCTCTCGGGGCAGTGCGTACTCCATTTCCCGGAAGCGCACGGCGCGGTCGCTCACGAACACGCGTGGTGAATGGTCGGTGAACTCGCCGTTGCCCATCAGCCCGCCGGCCATGCGGTTGACGGGAGGGATGATCCCGGGAACCACCGACCCCACGGCGCAGATGCCGCGGTACAGGCCGTTGGCGATGATCTCGTCGGAGACCCACGCAGAGAAGCCGCCGCGGGGGCGGCGTTCGGCGTCGACCGGCAGGCGGGTGTTGGTCTTCGTGACGGCGACGTCGGTGTGCGGGAACCAGTAGAACTCGAAGTGGTCCTCTGCATGAGAGCGGTCGAGGTATCCGTCGAGCACATCGGCCAGCGCCTCCGAACGCTCGACGGCATGCAGCAGGAACGCTGGCACGCACTGCAGCGTGACGTCCACGAGCACGCCGAGGGCACCGAGCCCGAGGCGCACTGCCGGGAGGAGCTCGGCGTTCTCCGTCTCCGAGACGTGCAGCAGGGATCCGTCCCCCGTGACGAGCGTGACCGCGACGATCTGGGTGGCGAGTCCACCGAATCGGCCCCCGGTGCCATGAGTGCCCGTCGACGTCGCGCCTGCGACGGTCTGCCGGTCGATGTCGCCCATGTTCTCCAGGGCCAGCCCGTACGGCGCCAGCAGCTCCGGAAGCCGGTAGAGGTTGGTGCCTGCGCCGAGCGTGACCCGAGCGGATGCCTCGTCCACCGCGATCACTCCGCTGATCCGATAGAGATCCAGCTGCACGCCCGGCGCGACGGCGATGCCGGAGAAACTGTGCCCGGCTCCGACGGGCTTGACGTGCAGGCCGCGCTCCGCAGACGCGACGACCGCGCGCTGCACGGCAGCGACATCCTGCGGCCGCTCGACGTGCGCGGGACGGATGCGCTGACTCCGTCCCCAATTGCGCCACACGGCGCCCGTCGCCGTCACAGGAACGCTTTCCCTTCTCCGCGGTAGGTGGGCACGGATCCGATGACCTCGCCGCCGGCGACGAGCACGAACTCGTTCACGTGCTCGCTGAGCTCGCCGGACTTCGTGTGCCGGAACCACACGCGGTCGCCGACCCGCAACCCGGACGCGTTCGGACCGCTCACCGGGGTCTGCACCTCGCCCGCCATCTCGCGCGGCGCCATCTTCAGGCCGGTCGGCCAGGCGACCGCAGGCAGCCGGTCGACTGCAGGCGGGCCGGACGCCACCCATCCGCCGCCGAGGATCGTCGCGCTCCCCTTCTCCGCGTTGCGCACGACCTCGAGCGCGAAGGATGCCGCTGGCGCCGGCGAGAAGGAGCGGTAGTTGTCGAAGAGGTGGCCGCCGAGCAGCCCGCTGCCGGCGCCGATCTCGGTGACAGAGGGATCCGCGGACGTGAACTCGAGAGAGCCCGTTCCACCGCCGTTCACGAACTCCAGGTCGGCGATGCGGCGCACCGCTGCGACAGCAGCGGCGCGCCGCTCGAGGAGCTCGGCCTTCGAGTTGCGCTGCATCCAGCGAACGGTCGCGGCATACGCGGGGCGGCCGCGCGGGGCATCCCCCTGTCCGGCGATCTGCGCCTCGTACGCCATCATGCCGACGAGCGTGAAGCCAGGGCGGACGACGATGTGCGCTGCCAGAGCGGATGCCTGGCTCGGCGAATGCACCGGCGAGCGGTATACGCCGATGCGGCCGACCGGCCCCATCCACGCGGTGTCCAGCTCGATCGCCACCCGGATGCTCTCGCGCTTCTCCGGCGGGACGACAGCGTCGATGAAGTCGAGATGCTCGACGGAGTCGACCATCAGGGTCACCCGTGAGGCGAACTCGCCGGAGGCACCGAGCCGCCGCAATGCGGAGCGATCCGCCGTCGGGTAGCCGAGCACGATGTCGTCGATCGGCGCGTGGTCTGCGTCGCCGCTTGCGAGCCAGAGCGCCTCGTCCAATGTGTACGCGAGCACCCCGTGGAAGCCCGGCAGCGCAAGGGCCGCATCGATCACCGCCCGCACGCGCACCGACTTCGATGCGACGCGGATGGGGGTTCCCGCTGCACGAGCGAGCATGTCGTGGGCGTTGGCCCGCAGCGCGTCGAGCTCCAGGACGGCGACGGGTGCGTCGAGGTGAGCCGTCGCAGCGCCGAGTCCCGGCCAGAACAGCGCGGGATTCCCCCAGCGCCGTCGAGACGCCTCAGGTGCCGTCATCAGGTCGATGGTCGCTGAGCCGGGCGACGTCATGGATTCAGCCGCCATCAGCGCACCGCTTTCACTCGGGAGACGGCCACCGCGCCCGCGAAGGCGAACACCGCGGCCGTGACGAACAGGCCGGCGAAACCGGAGATGAACACCAGCAGGGCGCCCAGCAGAGGCGCCAGGGCCTGCGGCACAGCGGTGGCGATGTTCATGATCCCGAGGTCCTTGCCGCGGGTCTCCGGGTCGGGAAGTACCTGGGTCGCAAGCGCCTGGTCGACGGCGAGGAAGCATCCGTACCCCAGCCCGAGGAGCCCGGCGGCGACCATGGCGACGCTCAACAGCGGGACGAACGCCAGGATGATCGCGGCGATCGCCTGCAGCGTCGAGGAGAGGAACACGAATGCCTTGCGCCTGCCGAGCACGTCGGAGAGCTTGCCGAGCACGAGTGCCGCCGCGATCACGAACACCATGTAGATGAGGGTCAGCACGAGCAGGTCGTCCTGTGCCTGCCCTGGAGTCTCGTGAAGTCCGAACTCGATGAAGTAGAGCAGGAGGGTCGTGCCGAACGCGTTGCCGAAGTTGACCAGGATGCGGCTGAGCAGCGTCCAGCCGAAGTCCGGGTACTTCTTGGGGCTGATCCAGAGCGAGTCGATCATGCCGCGCAGGGACCAGGGGGCACGCTGCGAAGGCAGCAGCACTGCATCAGGGATGAACAGGAACGGCGTCACGAACACGATGAGCAGCACGGCCATCGCGGCGTAACCGAGGAACGTGCCGAGCGCGAGCATCGTGACGAGGAGGATTCCGGCGATGATGCCGATCGCCTGCGGTGCCGACAGCCAGCCGGAGACGTATCCGCGCTGGTCGACGGGGACCTGATCGCTGATCGTCGCCGTGAGCGCCGCGGTGAGCACGCAGAATCCGGTGAGCGCGAGGCACCAGAACACCCCGATGCCTACCATCGTGGTCTGCAGGCCGAGCAGGAGCAGGGACACCGCGAAGAGCAGAGCACCAGCGGCGATCCAAGGGCGCCGGCGTCCGAAACGACTCGTCGTGCGGTCGGAGAGCGCGCCGGTCACCGGGAAGGCGACGATCGCGCACACCGCCGAGATGCCAGAGATGATGCCGAACGCGATGACGTTCTGCACCCAGGCATCCGTCTTCAGCTGCTCCTGGATCTGCGCGGGCAACAGCAGTTGGATGGGCGTGAGTTGCGCCATCCAGACGCCGAACCAGGCGAAGGCGAAGGCGGCGATCCAGCGACCGCCGACCCTGCGAACCGGCTCGGCGAAGACGTCGACGGTCAGCCGGGGTCCGCCGGCCAGCGTGCCATCCGCGGTCACGATCGTGATCCCTGCTGCGAAGCGGCATCGACCGTCACGGCCGCGCGGGATGCGGCGGCGCGACGTGGCCGGCTCAGGGAGGCGAGGGCATCCGCGGCGAAGTCGATGAAACGGTGCGCAGCGTCATCGTCACGGGTTGCCAGCCACGTGAACGTGAGCCCGTCGGTGAGGCCGACGAGCATGCGCGCGACCTCGTCGACCGGGCGGCTCCACTGCTCGTCGACGAGCTCGGCCGCCGCAAGGAGCGACGACTCGGCCAGCGCGTAGTACCTCTCGTACTGCACCAGGGCGAGTTGTTCGGCGCCAGGCGTTCGCTGCGAGTACTGCGCGAGCTCGAACATGGCGCGCTCGTGGTCCGGGTCGGCCGTCACGCCCGCGAAGTAGTGTTCGAGGCCGCTCTTCAACGCCTCTCGCATGTCGGCGGGAACGGATGCCGGCGCCATGGCGGGCAGGACCGATCGCTCCTCCTGCTCGACGACGTGCCTCACGACCTCGCGCATCAGTTCGTCGCGGGACTCGAACGCGTAGTGGAAGGATGCCTGCGGCATGCCGGCCTCGCCGGTGATCGCCCGAGTCGTCGCTGCGGCGACGCCCTCCCTGGCGATGACGCCGAGCGCTGCTGCGATGAGCGCCGCTCGTCGCTCGGCGACGGACATGCGCGTCATGCGCGGATCCGTTCACGTGAGGTGCTGTGTTGATGCACGGTGTCGCTCCTGCTCTCCATCGGGCGGAACTGGGTCAGTTGACCAAGTATGCACGATACGTGCCGTGGCCGCATCTCCTCCGGTCTTCTACGGCTTGGTGACCGATGCCGCGACCGCGGATTGAGGCGCCGGCCACGCGACCGGGCCAACGGCGCCGCGGCGCTTCGCGGAAGCAGCGATCGCTCAGGAAGAAGGCCCGAGCGGCTCCCGTGCGGTCTTCGCCCATCCGGTGCGACCGGACAACTGCCTGAAGAGCGCCCTGGCCAGCGTCGGGAACACGAGCCAGGTGTATGCGGTGTACGGAATCACCTGCAGGATCGACACGAGCACGTGCACGAAGCCGCGCCCACGGAACAGGAGCGTCAGCAGTCCTGGTCCGAACCCGAGGGTGATGAAGACCAGAGCGACGGTGATCGTTGCGGGCACGAGCGGGATCTGCCAGACGGCTGTGAGCACGATCGTGGCCACGAAGTCGATGCCCGTGATCAACTGCAGCACCGGCGTAATCAGGTAGTAGCCGGCATCGATCCTGGCGCGGACACCGGGACGCATGCGCCCGACGCCGCCGACGAGGGGAACTGCCTGCCAGGCGCCCTGACCCCAGCGAGTGCGCTGCCGGTACAGCTTGCGGAGCGAGTTGAGTCCCTGCTGGTCGACCTGGCATCCGTTCTCCTGGCCGCCGCGCCAGCCTGCCTGCAGCAGCCTGACGCCCAGGTCTTGATCCTCGGTCAGCCGTTCGCGCCACGGTCCGCCGTCGATCTCGATCGACTCGAGAGCCGACAGTCGGTTGAACTGGGCATTTCCGCCCATGTTCGCTGTGCCCCAGGCCGATCGTCCCGCCTGATACACGAAGCCGAAGGATCCGAATTCCACATCCTGGGCCCACGTGAGGTAACCCTGCCGGTTGTAGATGCGCACCAAGCACTGCACGCCGCCCATCGTCGGGTCCGCGAAATGCCAGGCGACGGCGCGTGGCGCGTGTGGCGCGAGCCGGCCGTCCGCGTCGACGATGACCATGATCACCCGGTCGGAGGTGAACGGCGAGAAAGCCGGCTCGGCGAGAAGGCGCTCTCGCACGTACCGGTAGGCGTCGTTGAGCCCCTGGGCCTTTCCCTTGCGGGCGTTCGGGAGTTCACGGCGCAACACGCGCAGTCGCGGCTCGTCGAGTGCGGCCAGGATGCTCGGGGTCGCGTCGTCCGAGCCATCGTCGACCACCAGGATCACCGCATTCGTCGCCTCGGCGGCGCCGAGACGGGCGACGCTGTCGGCGATGGTCACTTCTTCGTTGAGCGCCGGCACCACGAACACCCAGAGGAACTCGGACTCCGGAATCCCCTGGGACCGCTTGCGGCGCCGCCTCTGCCGACCGGCGGCCGATACCAGGGCCACGATCGAGATGAAGGAGCTGAGCGTGATGACGAAGACGACCCAGAACAGCACCTGGAAGCCGACGGGCACGCCGCTGAACAGGTTCCACCACTGGTGCTGATGCTCGATCATCGCCTTCGCTCCGTCAGCATGCGCGCACGCGCATCTTCGCCGTTCAGACGTCTTCCGCGCTGAGCTCGCCCACCAGCATGGCCGCCGACGGAACGGGGACACGACGTGCGGGGTCGTTGTAGTAGCCGGCGCCGCGGAGTATGTCGAGACGGTTGAACCCGTTGCCGAACGCCTGCGGCTGCTCGGCATCGAACGCCACGTACTCGCAGGCCGCCACGATCCGTTCTGCGGCACGCCCATCGCCGTACGGGTTCACGATCGCGGCCCTGCGCGCCCGCTCACCCTCGTCATCGAGCAGACGGGATGCCGCCGCCACGATCGAGTCGAGGTCGGTGCCGACGAGCTCGAGGGTGCCGGCGTCCACTCCTTCTTGTCGCTCGGTGGTCTCCCGAACGACGATCACCGGCGTGCCGAGGGTCGGCGCCTCCTCTTGGATGCCCCCGGAGTCGGTGATCGCGATCGTGGCCCGTCGCAGGACTCGAGCGAACGCCGCATATCCCATCGGCTGAACGAGGGAGACGTTGGTCTCGAAGGCGAGCAACCCTCGCAGCACGTCGGCCACCGCCGGATTCGGGTGCAGCGACACCACGAAGCGCACGAACGGATAGCGCTGCGCAAGCTGCCGCACGGCCGTTCCGACCTGCAGGATGCCGGCTCCCCAGTTCTCGCGGCGATGAGCGGTGACGACGACGACCCGGGTCTCCTCATCGTCTTCGAGATCGGCGAGCTCTGGCGCGTCGTAGGGCACGTGCAGGCCGGCGGCCCACATCAGAGCGTCGATCGCCGTGTTCCCGGTCACGAAGACCTTGCCGTGTCGCACGCCCTCGCGAACGAGGTTCTCCTCGTTGCGGTAGGTCGGCGCGAGGTGGAACGACGCGATCCGGGAGATCAGCTGACGGTTCAGTTCCTCCGGATACGGCGACAGGATGTCGGAGGTGCGTAGACCGGCCTCGACGTGCGCCACCGGGATGTGCAGGTGGAAGGCGGCCAGAGCCCCCGCGGCCGCACTCGTCGTGTCGCCGTGCACGAAGCAGGCGACAGGGTATCCCTCGTACGCACGCCATTCGGCATCGACGATCGGTTCGCCGAACCGCTCGGCGACGAATCGCTGCAGCCCGGCGAGCACCTCGGCGAACAGCCCGTTCAGGCTTCGTCCCTTCGGGTTCGACACCAGTTCGACGTCGGCGCGGATGTCCGCCACCGCCAGCACCTGCCGCACCAGCTCGGCATGCTGCCCCGTCGAGATCACGACCGGCGTGATCCGCTCTGCTGCCTGGAACGCCCGGATGACCGGGATCATCTTGATCGCCTCAGGACGCGTGCCGACGACGACGAGCACCGTCGGAGCGTGCTGCTCCGCTTCCCCCATTTGAGCCAGGCTAGACGCAGGGTCGGCCGCAGTCGAGCATCATCCCCTCGAACGCGCCGCGAGTCGCCGCCGGCGTTCCGATCCGTCAGAAGCGGGCCATGGCGGTTGCACCCTTTCTCTGACAGGCAGCAGTGCGGCGAGCAAGGTCAGGGCCCCGACCGGAGCCAGCCAGGGTGAGGTCTGACCGAGCGCGGTTCCCAGGGACAACAGCGGCGCCCACCACGGCGCGACTCCCGACCTCGGCAGGGCGAGAAACAGCAGCAACGTCGTGATGCCGGCGAAGCACATGGCGGGCGCCAGGTCGGAGACGATCTCGGGTACAGGGATGAGGGCCGACCCGAACGCATCGAAGAGTTTCGACATATCCGCGCGGCTCGTCGCCGTGAATCCGACGATCAGGTCGATGACCGTTGTCCTGATCGTTGCGACGAGCCCCGCCCCGGCCGCGATGGTGACGACCACCGCCGTCCGCCGCATCCAGCGTCCACTCACCCGCCGGCAGAGGCCCACCAGAACAACACCGAACAGCAGCAACGATGCCAGGAACAAGCTGTGGGAAGCGGTCCACCAGAACCCCGGCCCGTGCCCATCCGCCATACCGTCGACGATGCGCAGCAGCCCGTAACCGGCGAAAAGTACTGGAGCCCCGACGAAGCAGAAACCCGAGAAGGATCGGGCGACGGATGCCCATGGCACTGCGCCGGTCCCGTCCTGTTCGCGCATCGCCGAGTTCACCGCACACCCGCCTTCGAGCTCGATCCGAGCCGGCCGCGAGTGGCGACGACCACCGCGACCGCCGCCGCGGCGTAGAGCGCCGCCATGGTCATGGCTCCGGCACCAGAGCCGATCACGCTGGAGGGCATGAGGTCGACAGCGAGGTTGTGGCCGGCGTGGGCGACGAGGACCACGGGGAGGCATCGTCCAGAGGCGTTGTACAACCAGGCGTAGACGACGGCCGTCGCGATCAGTCGCAGGAACGTCTGCGCGACATCCACAGGGCCGAGCTCGGCGCGGCCGACGGGAGTGAGCATCGGCCAGAGGTGCCATACCGACCACAGAACGCCCACCACGACAGCAGTGAGCAGCGCGCCCCACCTGGTCTGCAGCCGCTTCTGAGCGAAGCCCCGCCAGCCAGGCTCTTCGCCGAGCGAGCCCGCGATCAGGGGGCCGAGCAGCACCGGAATCGCCGAGACCGCGGGGAGCACCAGCGGGGTGGAAGGCGTGATGGTGCCCGAGGCGAAGAGCGCTCCGGCCGTGATCAGCGCGAAGACGAGCGGGCCGATGAGAGCGACGACGTACCACAATGGCCGGGTCCGCCACTGCAGGAAGGCGCCCAGAAACGCCCGCACCCCGTACGGTCTCGCCTCGAAGCAGCAGACGACGATCGCCGCGATCGCGGGTGAATACGCGACCACGAGGATCGCGGGTGAGAAGTCGCGGTAGTCGCCTCCGGTCGACGTGAGCCACGCCGCAGCTCCGACCGTGAGTCCGGAGAGCACGATCGCCCAGGCGACCACGGGAAGCAGTGTCGCTCGATCAGCGGAGCGGGGACTGTCGGATTCGGTTTCGGACACTGTCGCGTTCATGGTCACCCCTGACGAAAAGGAAGCATCGACTCTTCGATGCTTCCGTGACCGACCGCGGTGGCGAATCGCCGCGCAGACCGAGATCCGGCATCCTTCCCCCGCACGAGACCGCGTGCGAACTCATTCGCCAGAGGGATGGGCAACGGTTCGATGGGGGCCAAACACCTGCCGGAGGTCAGGAGACCAGGCCGCACTCGTACGCGAGGATGACCGCGTGCACCCGGTCGCGAAGCCCGAGCTTGACGAAGACGTTGCTGACGTGGGTCTTCACCGTGTGCTCGCTGACGACCATCGCCCGAGCGATCTCCGCATTGGACAGGCCGCGGGCCATCAGGTTGAGGGTCTCGCTCTCCCGTTCGGTGAGCGAGCGGAGGCGTTCGTCGGGGTCGGAACCCGCCCGCGGCCGGTTGCGCACGACGTCGGCGATCAGCCGTCTGGTCACGGTCGGTGCCAGCAGGGCGTCCCCGTTCGCGACGACGCGCACGGCATGCACGAGGTCATCGCGACGCAGGTCCTTCAGCAGGAATCCGCTCGCGCCCGCTTCCAACGACTCGTAGACGTAGTCGTCCTGGTCGAACGTGGTCAGCATGACCACCCGGCACGCGGTGCGTGCGCAGATGATGCGTGCAGCCTCCAAGCCGTCCATGCGCGGCATCCGGATGTCGAGCAGCGCCACGTCCGGCGCGAGCTCCTGCACCGCGGCGACCGCAGCAAGCCCGTCCCCCACCTCTGCGACCACTTCGATGTCCTGCTGCGCGCCCAGAATCATGGCGAATCCGCTGCGCACGAGCTCCTGGTCGTCGGCGAGCACGACCCGGAGCGTCCGGCCGGCCGCCGGTTCAGCCATGTTCCCGCACGCGCGACGTGCCGGGGAGTGACGTCGTCTCGCCGTCGTCTGGAAGCCAGGCCGTCACCAGGAAGCCGCCGTCCGCGTTCGGTCCCGCCTCCGCGCTGCCACCGCAGGCGGCTGCACGTTCCCGGATGCCGATGATGCCGCGACCGCCGTCGCTCGCGACGCCGTCCGCGCATCCGTCGTCGACCACGGTGAGCGCCAGACCGCCACTCGTCCAGGTCAAGCTGACATCCGCCGTCGACGCATGCGCGTGCCGGACCGTGTTCGTCAGCGCCTCCTGGACGATTCGGTAGGCGGCGAGCTCCACGTCGGCAGCGAGCCGGCGAGGCGTCCCGGTCGTGTGCAGTCTCACGTTCAGGCCCACCTGCGCCAGCTCTGCCGCCAGCGAGGGAAGCAGGTCGAGCGTGGGCTGCGGACTCGGTCGCCCCGCTGTCTTCTGGCTGCCGAGTGCACCGAGCACGCGGCGCAATTGCGCCATCGCCTCCCGTCCAGTGGTGGCGATGGCGTCGAACGTCTGGGCGGCGCGTTGCGGATCGGTGTACACCACCACTGGACCCGCCTCCGCCTGAACGACCATCATGCTCACCCCGTGCGCCAGCACGTCGTGCATGTCCCTCGCGATTCGAGCACGCTCCTCCGCAACGATCCGCGCCGCGTCGGCTGCCCGCTCGCGCTCCAGCTGGAGGGCACGATCCTGCAGTGCCAGCGTCCGTGCCCGGCTCGCGCGCGCGAGAGAACCGAGAAGGTACGCGGTGAGGGGCAACAGCAGGGTGAACATCAGCTCGGCAGGCAGATACCGCGTCAGCAGCCATGCCTGCACGAGCATCGTGGCCAGCACGACCGTCACGTAGCTACGCCGTTGCCAGGGTCGTCCGCGATCCGCGATCGTGTACATGACGACGAGCAGTCCGTACTGCAACTGCTGTCCGGGCGCGTGGTAGACCGACACTCCGAGCGCGAACAGTCCGACCGTGATCGCGACCGTGAAGGGCAGCCGGCGGCGCCAGATCAGCGGCACCACGGTGCCAAGGTTGAGCGCAGCACCCAGGGCCGTGACCGTGCCCGGGGAAGCTGCGACGAACGGCACCGACGTCGGCACCGCGACCGCGAACGCGATCGCCGAGTCCAGCACGTAGGGATTCGCGGAATGGATGCTCGTTCCGAGCCGGTCGCGCACGCCGGCGATCCAGGCGAACATGGAGCAAGTATCCCAGCTACCCTGGGCAGCCGCCTCGGTCGCGAGAGGGAGATATTCGTGGTGATCGGGATGCCACGCACCGCTCAAAGGAGTCGATTGGCTCAGCCGAGAACGAGCGAGCTCGTTCCCGATCAAGCCTCGATCGTCGGTGCCCCCGCTGGGACTCGAACCCAGACTGCGGCGATTTTAAGTCGCCTGCCTCTGCCGATTGGGCTACGGGGGCTGACGCTCGGCTCGGATCGAAGACCCTGTCGGCCTTCGCCGCGACGCCGGCGCCGCGGGAGAACTGCGCTCACGCGGTCACACGAAGGCTATCCGAACGCGCGATCCGGCCAGATGCGAAACGGCCGCACGGGAAGTGTCCCGAACGGCCGTTCCGCATCGAAAATGTCAGGCGGACGCCTTCACAGGCTCCTTCTCCTCGGCCTTCGGCGCTGCGGCCTCGACCGGCGGCTTCGGGCGAGCGGCGAACTCCTCGAACGCCTCGCGCGGCTGCTGGATCTTGGACATCGACACGTTGTCGCGGCCGAGCAGGAAGTCCAGCACCCAGTCGCCGACCACACGCCACTTGCGCTCCCAGCTCGGCATGGCGAGGCCGTGGTAGCCGCGGTGCATGAACCAGGCGGGCCAGCCCTTGATGGCGATCTTGCGCCACTGGTACACGCCCACGCCGAGACCGAGACCGGCGACAGCGCCGAGCGGCTTGTGGAAGTAGTTCTTCACACCCTCGCCGCGCAGCGTCGCGACGATGTTCTTCGCGAGCAGCTTGGCCTGGCGGACGGCGTGCTGCGCGTTCGGCACCGTGTTGCCGCCGACGCCGAAGCCCGACAGGTCGGGCACAGCTGCGACGTCACCGCACGACCACGCGTCGGCGACGATGTCGTCGCCGTCGGTCGTGACGCGAAGGTCGGCCCGCACCTTGACGCGGCCGCGCTCTTCGATCGGGAGATCGGTGTGGCGCACGATCTGGGGCGTCGCCATGACTCCGGCGGTCCAGATGATGAGGTCGGTGGCGAAGCTCTCACCTGTGCTCAGCTGTACGACGCCATCGACGGCGCTCTGCAGCTGCGTCTCGAGGTGGATCTCCGCCCCGCGCTGCGCGAGGTTCTTGATCACCCAGTGGCTCGTCTCGAGCGAGACCTCGGGCATGATGCGGCCCATCGCCTCGATGAGGTGGAAGTGCGTGTCCTCGAAGTCGATCTCGGGGTACTGACGCAGCAACGCGCTGGCGAAGCCGCGCAACTCGGCGAACACCTCGATGCCGGCGAACCCACCACCGACGACGACCACGGTGAGCAGGCGGTCGCGCTCGGGGCCGGCGGGCAGCTGGGCAGCCTTCGCGTAGTTGTCGAGGATGCGATCGCGGATCGCGACGGCCTCCTCGATGTTCTTCAGGCCGATCGCCTGGTCGGCGACGCCCGGGATCGGGAACGTGCGGCTGACAGCACCGGCGGTGATGACGATCTGGTCGTACTCGAACTCCCAGGGCTCGCCGACGGGCGGCGTGATCGTCGCCTTCTTCTCGGCGTGGTTCACGTACGTGACCTTCGCGCCGATGATCTTCGTCTTCTTCAGGTGACGACGGTGGGAGACGACGGCGTGACGCGCCTCGATCTCACCCGCCGAGACTTCGGGAAGGAACGGCTGGTACGTCATGTAGGGAAGCGGGTCGACGAGTGTGACCTCCGCCTCCCCCTTGCGCAGCCACTTCTCGAGCTTCCAAGCCGTGTAGAAACCAGCGTATCCACCGCCGACGATCAGGATTTTGGGCACAGTGCAGCGTCTCCTTGAAACGAAAAGTATGGGTCCAATCTACCGCAAGCCGTAGTCAGGACATTCACAGGCATTCGGCGACCAGTCGCCGCGTTCCAGCGCCAGGTCTCCGATCGGGTTGATCCCGGGGCCGGCAGCCAGCGAATGAGCAGCCAGGGCGTGCAGGCATTTCACGCGAGCCGGCATGCCGCCCGCGGAGAATCCGGCGATCTGCTCGACAGCCTCGATGCTGTCGCGATCGCTCAGATAGGACTGATGCGCCTTGTCGTAGGCGGCGCGCAACTCCTCGTCATCCGCCAGCAGTTCCGTGAACTCGGCCATGACTCCTGCCGCCTCGAGCCGGGACATCGCAGCCGTCGCTGCCGGATGGCTCAGGTAGTAGAGCGTCGGGAATGGGGTGCCGTCCGGGAGCCGCGGCGCAGTTGCCACCACCGTCGGCGCACCGCAGGCGCACCGGGCGGCGATGCCGACGACGCCTCGCGCCGGGCGTCCGAGTTGAGCGGAGACGATGGCGATGTCGCGGTCCGACACGGGTTCGAACGGGGGTGTTGTCATGGGAGAACTGCTGTCAAATGGTCAATGGGAGAGCTGGGATGCGGTCTGATCGGTAAGACCCGCCGTGAAGAACGATCCCGTGATGGCGCCCAGCCAGTCGGTCTTGGTGGACTGGATGTCGGTGCTCACGTCGGACGCGTCCTTCTTCGGTGCCGGCGGGCGATCGTCGATCACAAGATAGCTGGTCTCCCCCGGCATCACGAACAGCAGCCGGCCTCTCGCCTGCGCCTTGATGTAGTCCGGATCGCTCCAGTTGGCCGCCTGCTTGTTCAGACTGGCGATGGTTGCCGCGGTGTCGGTGTTGCTCTTCTGCAGCTGCGCGATCTCGTGCTGTTGATCGATGTACAGGTGCAGCGTCGGCGCGATGACCAGCACGCCGAGCACGACCAGCCCGAGCATGACAAGGCTGAACCAGGAGAAGCGGATGCCACGCAGCCAGTTCGCGGAGGCACGACGATTCGAGGCGGGCATGCCGTCAAGTCTCCGGCATGCCCGTCTCGATGCTCGTGCGCTACGCCGTGAAGCGCGGGAACGCGCTGCGGCCGGCGAAGGTCGCAGCCGTGTCGAGCTCTTCCTCGATGCGAAGGAGCTGGTTGTACTTGGCGACGCGCTCGCTGCGGGCGGGGGCGCCGCTCTTGATCTGGCCGGAGTTCGTGGCGACCACGAGGTCGGCGATAGTGGTGTCCTCGGTCTCACCTGAACGGTGCGAGAACATCGCGGTGTAACCCGCACGGTGCGCCATTTCGACCGCGTCGAGCGTCTCGCTCAGCGTGCCGATCTGGTTCACCTTGACGAGCAGCGAGTTCGCGACACCGAGCTCGATGCCACGCGCCAGACGCTTCGGGTTGGTGACGAACAGGTCGTCACCGACGAGCTGGATCTTCGAGCCGAGCTTCTCAGTGAGGAGCTCCCAGTTCTCCCAGTCGTCCTCGGCCAGACCGTCCTCGATCGTGACGATCGGGTAGGCGTCGACGAGATCCGCGTAGTAGTCGATGAGCTCGGGCGCCGTCCACTGCTTCTTGTCGAGCGTGTAGACGCCGTTCTCGAAGAACTCGGTGGCTGCGGCATCCAGTCCGAGAGCGATGTCGGTGCCAGGAGTGAAGCCGGCCTTCTCGATCGCCTTGACCAGGAAGTCGAGACCCTCGCGGTTGCTGGGCAGGTCGGGTGCGAATCCGCCTTCGTCGCCGAGACCGGTGCTGAAGCCGGCGGCCTTCAGCTCCGACTTGAGCACGTGGTAGGTCTCGGCACCCCAGCGCAGCGCCTCGCGGAAAGTGGAGGCGCCGATCGGTGCGAGGAAGAACTCCTGCATGTCGATGCCGTTGTCGGCGTGCTCGCCACCGTTGATCACGTTGAACAGCGGCACGGGAAGCACGTGAGCGTTCGGGCCGCCCACGTAACGGAACAGCGGAAGGTCGGCGGCGTCGGCTGCGGCACGGGCGACGGCGAGGCTGACGCCCAGGATGGCGTTGGCGCCGACGCGGCTCTTGTTCTCTGTGCCGTCGACCTCGATGAGGGCGGCGTCCACACCACGCTGGTCGGATGCCTCGAAGCCCTCGATCGCCGGGCCGAGTTCGTCGAGCACGGCGTCGACGGCCTTCTCGACGCCCTTGCCGCTGTAGCGGGACTTGTCGCCGTCGCGCAGCTCGTAGGCCTCGAAGGCTCCGGTGGATGCGCCGGACGGCACTGCAGCGCGCGACACGGTGCCGTCTTCGAGGAGAACCTCGACCTCGACGGTCGGGTTGCCGCGGGAATCCAGAATCTCGCGAGCGCCTACAGCCTCGATCAAAGCCACAACGGTCTCCTTAGAAAAGTCTTGATGGGGAGGGACGAGTGTCCGCCGGCAAGTCTATCTGCGCGCTGGAGCTAGGAGCGGAGGCCATTTCTGGCCTCCGCCGCGACGCCAGCGCTGGCGGCCGTCTCGGCCGCCAGTCACCCCCGCCATCAGCGCCCGAAAGCACGACGAGTCGCATCACGCCAATCACTGCGCGCTCGAGCTAGGAACGGAGGCCATTTCTGGCCGCCGCCGCGACGCTGACTTATCTCCGCCCGGCGCACGCAGAAGGCGGCCGTCGATGACGGCCGCCTTCCATCCCTCGGAGTGGGATTCCTCGACTACTTCATCGTTCCCTGCGACACCGAGCCCTGGAGCTGGCGCTGGAAGAAGATGTAGACGATGAGCACCGGGATGACGGTGATGACGACTGCTGCATAGAGCGCACCGAAGTCGACCGAGTATCCGGCTTGCGATGCGAACTGCGCCATGCCCTGGGTGAGCACGTAGTTGCTCTGATCCGAGTTCAACGCCACCGGCAGGAGGAACTGGTTCCACAGGCCGAGGAAGTTGAAGATCGCTACCGCCGCCATGCCGGGAGTGGCCATCGGCAGCATCACCTGGAAGAACGTGCGCCACTCGCTCGCACCGTCCACCTGCGCCGCCTCGTAGATCTCGTCGGGGAGACCCTGGAAGAAGGAATACAGGAAGAACACCGTGAACGGCAGCGCGAACGCCACGTAAGTGAGGATCAGGCCGGGCAGCGTGTTCAGCAGTCCGATCCCCTGCAGGATCTTGAACAGCGGAACGATCGCCAGGAACGGCGGGAAGGTGAGTCCTGCGAGCATGAGCCAGTAGATGGCCCGCGCTCCGAAGAACTTGAACCTGGCCAGCACGTACGCGCACATGGCGCCGAGGATCATGACGATCACGAGCGCGAAGCCGACCACGATCAACGTGTTCACGAAGTAGCTGCCGATGCCCGATCCGTTCCACGCATTGACGTAGTTCGTGAAGTCGAGCTTGGCAGGAAGCGAGAACGGGTTGTCGAGAATCTGCTTCGTCGTCTTGAACGACGACATGAACACCCAGAGAAGCGGGATGGCGACGACGAGCGACCACGCGATCAGGAGCACATGCGAGGCCGTGCCGACTGCCTTGTCGCCGGCCGACAGCTTCTGCTTGTTGGATCCCGGCTTCAGCGCACCCTTCTTCGAGGTGACGATGCTTGCTGTGGCGGTCATGACCGGCCCTCCTCTCTACCCTTGCTCAGGCGGCCGACCGTGAAGACGATCGCAGCGAAGATCAGCGTGATCACGGCGAGCACGACGCCCATCGCCGTCGCGTAGCCGAACTGGCCCTTGCGGAAGGCAGTGTTGAACAGATCCTGGCTGATCACGAGCGTCGTGTTCTTGGGTCCGCCCGCGTTCGGGAACAGCGCGGACATGTAGACGAAGGAGTCGAGGGCCGCGATCCCCAGGTAGATGTACGCGGTCTGGATGTTGTCGCGGATGGAAGGCACCGTGATCGAGATCGCGGTGCGGAAACGACCCGCGCCATCGAGGCGGACCGCCTCGTAGATCTCGGCGGGAACGCTCTTGATGGCCGCGACGAAGAGCACCGTGTAGAAACCGATGAAACCCCAGATGATGACCCACATGGAGGCGGGCATGGCCGTTGCCACCTCGCCCAGCCAGGCGAAGTTCTCGAAGTTCTTCAGGCCGATGGCCGTGAGGAATCCGTTCAACAGTCCTGCGCTCGGGTCGTACACCTCCGCCCAGATCAGGCCGACGACGATGGCCGGGATGCAGTACGGGAAGAACGAGACCGTGCGGTAGAACCCGGAGGCCCTGACGCCGCGGATCTGGCCCTTGCTCGGCCCGGCGACGGTGACGACGCTCGCGATGACCAGCGCGACGACGATCGTCACGAGGGGAACGACGACGCCCAGCAGGATGCAGTTGAGCACGGCCTGCATGAACGTCGAGTCTTGCGCGAGGTTCACGAAGTTCTGGAACCCGATGAAGTTCATCGTCGGGGAGAACCCGCCCCAGTCGGTGAGCGAGTAGTAGATCGCCTGGATGAACGGCCAGATCACGAAGACCAGGAAGATCACCAGGGGAAGAATCAGGAACACGGCCATGAAGCTGACCTTGTCGAAGGTCAACTTCCGGGCGCGGCGGCGCCGGGAGGGCGGGGAGACCCGCCCTCCCGACGTCGTGGTGCTGGTTGCTTGGGTCACTTGGATGCCGCGGCCTTATCGGAGATCGCCTGCATCTGAGTGGTGAGCGCCGCGACATCGGCCTGCCCGGAGAGGAACGCGTTCCAGATCACGAGCTGGTCGGTGTTGAGGCCGTACAGGCTGGAGAACTCCCAGTCGAAGATGTTCTGCCCGGCCTTGTCGAGCATGGTCGTCTGCGACACGAGCGCCGTCGAACCGAATCCGTCGGAGGGCACAAGGCCCTTGACGATGGTCGGCGCGAGGCGCGTCTTCGAGAAGTTCGTCGCGGAATCCTTGGAGAGCATGGCGCGCATGATCTCCTTGCCACCCGCGACGTTCTTGCCCTGGGAAGGCACGATGTACGGCTCGCCGGCAGCCGCGCGAAGCGCCTCGTAAGGCATCTTCGAGCTGCTGGTGACGGTCGGCTCTGGAGCACCGGTCATCTTGAAGCCCGACTTCGTGGCGTTCTTCATCTCGTTCTCGATCCAACCGCCCGAGGGGTAGAGGATCGCCTGCTGGTCGTTGCTCCACTTGGCCTGCGCCGCCGTGAACTGCGTTCCGGCGCCACCGGGGATGAAGTAGCCGGCCTGGACGATCTCGGCGAGCTTGTTGAAGACATCCTGGATCGGCTTCTGCGACCAGGCGTTCTTCTCCAGGTTGTTGACCGAGTTCAGCACGTCCTCGCCACCCTCCTTGATGGCCGAGTCGAGCGCCAACGTGAGGTAGTACGTCGCGGCTTCCTTGCCCCAGACGAACAGGTACTTGCCCGCAGCCTTGGCCTTGGCACCCAGGTCGAGTGCTTCGTCCCAGGTCTTGGGCGGGGTCCAGCTGTTCTGCTCGAACAGGCTGGCGGAGTACCAGACCGCGTACACGGTCATCACATAGTTCATCGCGACGAACTTGTTGCTGAACGTGCCGGGGACCTTGACGTTCGGGTACAACGTGTCGGAGATCTTCTTGCCCTCGTAGTTGTTCGCGTCGAACACGTCGTCGAGGGTCTCGAGGCTCTTCAGAATGGTGTTGAACCCGATCTGGTTGGCACCCGAGTTGTCGATGAGGTCCGGTGGGTTGCCACCGACGAATCGCGGCTGCAGGGACTGCGCGATGTTCGTCTGAGGCGTGACCGTGGACGTCGTCTTCCACTTCTTGTCGACCAGCTTCGCGGCGAAGGTCACGTAGTCGTAGCCGTAGCCGCCGTTGAAGATCACCGCTTCGATCTTCGAGCTGTCGGCGATGCCGAACGGGTTGGTGGACGACTTCGTGCCACTGCTGGTGGTGCCACCGCCGCTGGAGCACGACGCGAGGCTCACCGTGATCGGGACGGCGACCGCCGCAGCGAACGCACCGCGGATGAACGTCCGCCGGTCGAGTCCTCTGTTCTCTGTGGTCATGATTCGAATGCTGCCTTTCGTTTGTTTCTCTTAGGTGATGGGTGGTGCGTCGGGCGACCGGACGGTCGGGCCGTCAGGCGGTCCGGGTGATCCGGTCTCGATAGAGATCCTCCAATGCCTGGTTGTGCTCGTCCCCGCCCGGGATGTTCGCCGAGATGTAGACGGGCGGGGTGGCTCCCGTCTGGGCGAGGCGTTCGGCGACCGCGATGGTCAGCAGCTGGGCGATGAATGCGGCGGTGATGGACGAGATCGCCCCGACCTTCACATCCCCTGACACCTCCAGCGTTGCGTCGCCGTACGGCGCCTTGTTGTCGATCACGACATCCGCAACATCGCGCAGTCTCAAGCCGCTCGGATGCTTCGGCTCGACCGCGTTCGTGTGCTCGAGGCTGGTCACCGCGATCACCTTGTGACCGGTCTCCTTGGCCTTGAGCGCCATGCCGACGATGGATCCGTTGACACCCGAGTTCGACGCGATGAGGAAGACGTCGTTCTCGCCGACGGGTGAGAGCTCGAAGAGCTCATCGACGACCGACGGGTCGCGCTCCAGGCCGCTTCCGCCGAGGATGTCGGCCGTTCGGGATCCGCGCAGCACGACGTCGCGCAGGGCGATCCGGTTCGTCGGGATGAGCCCACCGGCCCGTCCCGCGATCTCCATCGCGAACGCCTCCGAGTGCCCGGTGCCGAACGCCTGGAGCACACCCCCGGCAGTGACCGCCTCGACGAGGATGTCGATGGCAGGGTCGAGGGCGCCGGCATCCGCCTCGGCCGTCAACGCGTCGATGCGCGTCGCGGCCTCCTGCCGGAAGTCGTCGTAGAGGCGGGTCATGCGTGCTCCTTGTCGTGGTCGTGCGTTGTGGATCGGTCGGAAGCCGCGAAGCTGCTCCGGCCCGACTCCCGTCCTGGAAGACGTCGGGCGCGGTCGGCGCGACGATGTGGCAGGACGGCGAGGGCGGATGCTGCCAGCGTCGTCGTCGTGCGCCCGAAGTTCTGCTGCGCGACGAGCAGGTAGAGCAGGTCGAGCACGAACAGCTGGGAGTGCTTGGCCGACAGGTCGTCCGGCTGCAGGAACTGCTCGTGCGCGAGCGTCACGATGTGCTCGTGGGCCAGCTGCGCCAGCGGCGAGTCGGGAGAGTTCGTGACCGCGACGGTCAGGGCGCCGGTGGACTTGGCGCGCTCGAGCATCTGGATGGTCTCCTCGGTGCGACCCGTGTTCGAGATGCCGATCGCGACGCAGTGCTCGTCCTGCAGCGACGCGCTCGTGAGCCCGGTGTGCACCTCAGGCCAGACGTGCGAGTTGATGCCGATGCGGTACAGCCGGGACTGCATCTCCTCGGCCATGATGGCGCTGCCGCCGATGCCGTAGAGATCGACGTGGTGGCACGTGGCGACCCGGGTCGCGATGCGCTCGAGACGCACGAGGTCGATGAGGTCAGCGGTCTCGTGCAGCGACCGCGTGTGCGCGGTCAGCAGGGTGCTCATGACCTCGGTGGGCGAGTCGTCCGGTCCGAAGGCACGGCCGATGTCTTCGCTCCAGGTCTCGCGAGCGCGCTCGCGTCCCACGTCGGAGGCCACAGCGACGCGCAGTGGGACGTATCCGGAGAAGCCGATGGTGCGGCAGAACCGCGTGACCGTGGCGGGCGATGTGCCGGCCGTCTCGGCGAGTTCGGTGATGGACAGTCGCAGCGGGGCATCAGGGGACTCGAGCAGGAGTGCGGCGATTTTCGCCATTGCCTGCGACATCTGCGGCAGTCGAGACTGAATGCGCATGCCTACTCCCGGGCCTGTGACAACGGCCTGGGCGCTGCCCTGGTCGCTCGTCAGTTCGGGTGCTGCGTTCACGTGAAAATCCGTCTCACTTCTTCGGGGGATGGTTGAAAAGTATTATCAGGACTGTTCGCTCCAGGATCAAGACCCGAAATCGAAAAGCAACCAATGGGAAATCTCCTCGCCGTCGACGCCGGCGGTACCTCGACTCGCGCCATCGTGCTGACGACGAGCGGCGAATGCCTCGGCTACGGCCGAGCCGGGTCCGGAAATCCGATCTCATCAGGCACGGAACACGCCGCCCGCGAGGTGGCCTCTGCCGTGACGCTCGCGATGCACGCCGCGGGAGCCGATGCCATCGACAGCACTCCGGTGCTCGCCATGGCCGGCTCGCGGGCACACGTCTCGAGCGAATGGATTGGCGGCCCGCTCGCCGCGATCGGCGTGTCGGGCACCGTCAGATTCGAGTCCGACCTGCTCGCGACGTTCTGCTCCGGCGCCTGGGAGGCCTTCGGATACGCGATCGTCGCCGGCACAGGTGCTGCCGCCATCCGCGTCGTGGACGGACGTCCCAATCGAGCCGCGGACGGCCTCGGCTGGCTGCTCGGGGACGATGGATCCGGATTCTGGATCGGACGCCGCGTCGTGCGCGCCGTCTCCGACCACCTCGACGATCGCGGCCAGACGACGGCACTCACGCCGTTGCTGCTCGACATGCTCGGCATCCCGCTGGATCTGCGCATTCTCGACCCTGAGGACGGACGCGTCGAGTCGCTCAAGCACCTCGTCGACGAGGTGTACGCACTGAGGCCCATCGAGCTCGCGCGCTTCGCCCCGCTCGTCTTCGCGGCGGGCGACGATCCGCTCGCTGCCGCGATCATCGCGGATGCGCGTGCCGGCCTGCGCACGACCCTCGCCTCGATCGACTCCGCCGACGTGCGCGGTCCCGTGGTGTGCGGCGGCGGCGTGCTCGGCACCCTGGGGCTTCCCGTCGACGGACTCGCCGGTGTCACCGAGATCCGCAAGGTCGCCGACGGCGCCGTCGGCGCCGCCGTGCTCGCTCTGCGGGACAACGGCGTGAACGTCGACCGCGAGCTGTTCGAGCGCGTGACTCGGACGCTGGCGGTGTTGCGCGGTTAGCAGGAGCGCCTATCCGACGCGGCGCACTTCGGCTCGTCGCGCTCGCTCGGCGGGCTCCACCGACACCGTCAGTTCAGGTCGCGGAACTGCAGCGTCGAGACGTCGGTGACGCCGGCGGCCACGGGAGCGAACCGGGTGTAGCCCGCCTCCGCGAGGCGCTCCAGCAGCGGTTTCAGGTTCTTCACGCGCTTCTCGACCCTCACCCGTGCGCCAGAGTCAACGAGTGCTGCCTTCAGGCGGAAGAGGGTCGTCGGCTCGACGTCGCGGTCGTAGACCAGCACCACCGCGTCGGCCGCCTGCTCCTCCGGAACGTCGACGAGGTCGACGATGCGCTCGAAGCCGAGAGAGAAGCCCACTGCAGGAACATCCGTGCCGAGGAAGCGGCCGATCATGCCGTCGTAGCGGCCGCCTCCGCCGAGGGAGTATCCGAATTCCGGGTGCTGGATCTCGAAGATCGCACCCGTGTAGTACCCCATCCCGCGCACCAGGTTGTGCGAGAACACCAGCGGGGTGCCAGGGGCCACGGCGGCGACGGCGTCACGGATCCCGTGGAGGCCTGCGTAGGCATCCATGTCGAGCCAGGCAGGCGGTGGCACCACTCCCCTGTCGAGGTTCCAGCCGTCGTCGGGAAAGCCCGACAGGCTTTCGGCGACCGCTGCGCTGTCGGCCTCGTCGACGAGGCCGAGGTCCACGAGCTCGGCGACGACGCCCTCGACGCCGATCTTGTCTTCTTTGTCGATCGTGATCATGGCCCGCTCGTAGTGGGCGTCGGCGACACCCCACGACGCGATCAGGCCGCGCAGGATGGCGCGGTGGTTGATGCGGATCGTGCACCCGGTGAGTCCGAGCGCCTCCAGGGCGGCGATCGTCGAGGTGATGAGCTCGATCTCGGCCACCATTCCCGGCTCGCCGATGATGTCGATGTCGCACTGCACGAACTGCCGGTAGCGACCCTTCTGCGGGCGCTCCGCGCGCCACACCGGTGCGATCTGGATCGCCTTGAAGACAGCGGGCAATGCCGCACGGTGGGTGGCGTAAAAGCGCGCGAGCGGGACCGTCAGATCGAACCGCAGACCGAGATCCGTGAGTCCTTCCAGGTCGCCGGCTGCCGCGAACTCGGCCACGGCATCCGCGCTGAGGCCGCGGCGCAGGATGCCGAACGCGAGCTTCTCGTTGTCGCCGCCGAGCCCGGAGTGCAGGCGCGAGGCATCCTCCATGACGGGCGTCTCGATCTCGTCGAAGCCCTGAGCCGCGTAGCTGGAGCGGATGACGCCCAACGCGTGCTCGCGGCGTGCCTTGTCGGCGGGGAGGAAGTCGCGCATGCCGCGGGGCGGATTCACCGTTTGAGCCATTCCTCCATTCTTCCAGGGCAGAAGGAGTGCCACTCCCCCGGGCGCGCCCGTCCCGGATGCATCGCGCGTGTTCTGCGGACAGCTCCCGGGCACCCGGCCCATACCCTCCGTTCAGCGGTGAAGGCGCCTCACGGACGCGGACGGAGTCCGTCGACTGCGATCTCGAGCGCGAACCCGGCGCGATCGGAGGGAAGGCGTCGCTGGGCCTCGATCACGCCCGCGAGGAGCGCGTGCAGGTCGGCGACCGTGAGATCGGCCCGCACCTCACCGGATGCCTTCCCCCGTTCGAGCAGCTCGCCGAGCGCCGTCGACAGCCTCGCGCCGGCGCGCGCTCCGTCATCGCCGAGCGCCGCACCGCCGAGTGCCGATGTGAGCACGAGGTTGTGTGCCGCCTCGAGGGTCAGATCGGCCACGAACGCGTAGAACGTCTCGCCAGGATCGTCGGATGCCGCGCACCGCTCCGCACGATCTGCCAGGCCGTCGAGACGGTCGGCGACCACGGCCGTGATCAGGGCTTCTTTCGTCGAGAAGTGCCTGTGCACAGTGCCGGCACCGACGCCGGCGCTGGCCGCGATCGTGTCGAGCGGAACGTCGGCGCCGTAGGCCGCGAAGGCCTCCTTCGCGGCCTGCAGCACACGCTCGCGGTTGCGCTTGGCGTCCGCGCGGAGCGGCCTCTCATCGACGGGTTTCGCGGTACCGATGACGACCTCCTTGTAAACGGGGCGCTCGCCCCGTATCTTTAACCGGGGCATTCGCCCCGTTTCAGCATCGTTTCCAGCATAGGAGGAATCATGACGATCGTGATCACCGGATCCACCGCGCCCTTCGGCCGTGGAGTCGTGGAGGCACTGGCGGAGCGGATCCCCGTCAGCGGTCTCGTCGCCGCGACGCGCGACCCCTCGCGTGCAGCCGTACTGAGCGGACGCGGAATCCGCGTGCAGCACGTGGATTTCGACGAACCGGACACGGCGGCGAGCGCCTTCGCGGGCGCCGACACGGTACTGATCAACGCCACGTTCTTCGGCGTTCCACCGGCGACCCGTGCACGGCGCGTCGCGGCCGCCATCGATGCGGCCGACCGTGCGGGCGTCGGTCGCGTCGTGCTCACCAGCTGGCCGGATCCGGAGAAGACGACGTCGCCGCTCGTGGCGGACTTCGCCGTCTCCGAGGGCGCGCTCCGCAAGCGCAGCGGCTCCTGGACCATCCTCAGGCTCGGCGTGGGCATCCCCGACGCACTCGCGCGGGACGTGAGCTGGGCACGGCGGGACGGCGAACTCGTCGCGCCGGCTGCGGACGCTCGATGCGCCGCGGCGGCGGCATCCGATCTGATCGAGGCGACAGCCGTCGTGCTGTCGCAGAACGGTCACGACGGGCAGTGCTACGAGCTGTCGGCCGCGCGCAGCCTGGACTGGACCCAACTGGCGGCGCTGGCATCGGAGCTGGAGGGCCGCGACATCCGGTACCGACGGGTCGAGCCGGACGCGTACGACCGATACCTGCGCGAACAAGGACTCGGCGACGACCTCGTCGAGGGTCTTCAGGGCCTGTACGCCGACTTCCGGAACGGATGGACGGGCACCCCGCACCGCATGCTGGCCGCGCTGCTCGGGCGGGAGCCGCTGGATCCGGTCGAGGCGGTGCGTCGTCGGGTTCCGGCGTGAGAATCGTCGTCCCTCGGGAATAGCGGAGACCGGGTCCGGATTGCATCCAGCGATGTCAGAGAACACGATTTCGCGCCGCAGCGTCGGGCTTCGTTCGGAGCGCGGTCCCATCCTCCTCTCCCTCATGCTCGCCACGGCGCTCGTCGCCCTCGACTCGACCATCATCGCGACGGCCTCGACATCGATCGCGCGCGAGCTCGGAAACTTCGCGCAGATCCCCTGGCTGTTCTCGATCTACGTGCTGGCCCAGGCGGTCTCGGTGCCGATCTACGGCCGACTCGCCGACTTCTTCGGGCGCAAGCACCTCATGCTGATCGGCATCGGTCTCTTCCTCGTCGGCTCGATCCTCGCCGGCTTCGCCTGGTCGATGCCCGTGCTCATCGCGTCGCGCGTCATCCAGGGCCTCGGCGCGGGTGCCGTGCTGCCGATGAGCATGACGATCGCCAGCGACATCTACACGCTGCAGGAGCGCGCCAAGACCCAGGGCTACCTGGCCAGCGTCTGGGGCATCTCCGCGGTCGTCGGTCCGACGCTCGGCGGCGTCTTCAGCGAGTTCGTCAGCTGGCGGTGGATCTTCTTCATCAACATCCCGCTGTCGCTGCTCGCCGCGTGGATGCTGTGGCGCAAGTTCGACGAGAAGCGCCGGCTCGACGACGGGACCGGGCGCGAGCGCAGCCGCCCGCGCATCGACTATCCGGGGGCAATCCTGCTCACGGTCGGTACGGCGCTCGTCATCCTCGGGCTGCTCGAGGGCGGGACGGCGTGGGCGTGGAACTCCGCAGCGTCGATCGCCATCTTCGCGGTCGGAGCCGCTGCGCTGGTGGCGTTCGTGTTCGTGGAGTTGAGGGCGGAGCATCCGATCCTGCCGCTCGGTGTGCTGAAGCGGCGCATCATCTGGAGCTCCACGCTCGCCTCGCTCATCATCGGCGCCGTCGTTCTCGGGCTCACGACCTACGTGCCGATCTACGCGCAGGACGTGCTCGGTACGAGCGCCCTGATCGCCGGATTCGCGGTGGCGGCCCTGACCGTCGGCTGGCCGTTGACGGCATCCATCGCCGGGCGCTTCTACCTGCGGATCGGATTCCGCTGGACAGCCGTGATCGGTTCGGCGATCGTCGTCGTGGGCACCGTACTGCTCACCACGCTCGGCGCAGGCACGAGCGTCTGGCTGGTCGCACTGTTCTGCTTCGTGATCGGCGCGGGCATGGGTCTCACGGCCGTGCCGACGTTGATCGGCGCGCAGAGCTCGGTCGACTGGCAGGAGCGCGGGCTCGTGACCGGAACGAACATGTTCGCCCGTTCGATCGGCTCGGCGGTCGGGGTCGCCGTGTTCGGCGCGATCGTGAACGCGAACGCGACGGTCGGGCCTGATGGCGCCCCGCACGGCCCGCAGCTCCAGGTGGCGACACACCTCGTGTTCCTCGCGATCGCCGTGATCGGCGTCGCGCTGTTCGCCGCCGTGCTGCTCATGCCAACGCGGCGTTCACTGCAGGTCGGCACGTCCACGACTCCAACGGAGACCGCGGCCGCACAGTGATCAGAGTGCGGTGCTCGGCCGAGCGCGACGAGTGCCGTGCCTCAGTCGTGACCGGACGAGGACTGCTCTGCAGCCCTGACCTCGTCCTCGAGCCCACGTATCGCGATGCGCAGCGCGCGCTCGGCGTCCAAGCCCCGCTCACGGGCCGACGCAACGATCGACAGCAGCAGGTCACCGAGGCCGCGTTCGTCACTCGGAACCGACGGCCCTTCGACCGCCTCAGCTCGCTCTGGGAGTTGGGAGCGCTGCGTTCGCTCAGCGAGCTCGGGTGCGGCCAGCGACCGCGGGACCACGCCGAGCCGCCCAGCACGGCCCAGCACCTTGTCCGCGAGCGCCAGGGCCGGCATCGAACGAGGAATGCCGTCGAGCACGCTGCGACGCATGGTCTTCTCGGCGGCCTTCGCCGCCGTCCAGAGCCGAAGGACCTCCTCCGGCGTCTCCGCGACCTCGTCGCCGAAGACGTGCGGATGACGGCGCACCATCTTCTCGGTGACGCGCTGCGCGACATCCTGAATGTCGAAGCGCTCGCCTGCCGTGCGCGATGCGATCTCCGAGTGGAACGCCACCTGCCACAGCACGTCGCCGAGCTCCTCGATGATCTCGTCGGTGGTGCCGGCCTCGATCGCCTCGACCAGCTCGTACGACTCCTCGATCAGGTACGGCACGAGCGTCTCGTGGGTCATCGTCTGCGACCAGACGCATTTGTCGAGGACGGATGCCATGGCATCCGCGAACAGGTCGAGTCGCGACCCGCCGCCCCCGGCTTCGCGCTCGTTCCGGTCGTCGCCACTCGCGTGATCGATCATCGCGCCTCCCGTCGTCGGATCTCATCGTGTCATGGGCGTCTGTTCCGTCATCGCCGCGATTGCGCTGTGCCGATACCCCCTAGGCTTGCGGGGTGACCAGCGTGCGTCGGATCGTCGTGTCGGTGTCGGACCTCGAACGATCGCTCGGCGTGTACGCCGGCGCCCTCGGGCTCTCCGTTGCGTGGTCGAACGACGAGGTGGCGACGCTCGACGCCGACGGCGTAGAGGTCATGTTGCACAGGCGGCAGCCGACCCCGGGCGACCACGGGATCGCGGCCACGTTCACGGTCGACGACGTCGACCAGGCCACGACAGCTGCGGTGACTGCCGGAGCGGAGATCGTGCACGGCCCGGATGACGAACCGTGGGGCGAGCGGCAGGCCGTGCTGCACGATCCCGACGGACACGTGATCTGTCTCGTGACACCGCTCGACCGCGCAGCGGTCTGACTCGAGCGGCCCGATAGACTCGCTGCTGGTGTGCCGGGAAGTCTGGTCGGCCCGCGGCTGCCGCCGCTCGTGACGAGCGGCCTGTCTCATCCGCGGTCGCGACGAGGGGTGCGCGCATGGGCCTGATCCGGTCCGAACGGGCGGCTGCCGGCATCCTGCTGGGCGCCGCCGCACTCGGGCTCGTGCTCGCGAACACCGCGGTGGGGCCCGCCCTGCAGCATCTGATGGAGATCCCGGTCGGTGTGTCTTCCTCAGGACTCGAGCTGAGCATCTCGCACTGGATCAGCGACGGACTTCTCGCCGTCTTCTTCTTCATTGTCGCCGTCGAGCTGCGCCACGAGCTCACGGTCGGTGAGCTGAGCTCGTGGCAGAAGGCTCTGCACCCGGCGATCGCCGCGGTCTGCGGTGTGATCGCTCCGGCGCTCGTGTACATCGCGTTCACCGCGGGAAGCGGCTACGAATCCGGCTGGCCCGTGCCGACGGCGACCGATATCGCTTTCGCGCTCGGCGTGCTCGCCGTGTTCGGACGCGGGCTGCCGCGGCGCATCAGGGTCTTCCTGCTCGCGCTCGCCGTGCTCGACGATCTGATCGCGATCATCATCATCGCCGTGCTCTTCACATCGAGCCCGAACCTGATCGACCTGGGCCTCGCGGCCCTCGCCGTCGCCGCCTTCGGACTTCTCAGCCGAATGCTGCACGGCAGGATGCGCGCACCCATCGCCGTTCTCATGGTGCTCGTCGCCCTCCTCTCCTGGGCGCTTGTGCACGACTCCGGCGTGCATCCGACGATCGCCGGCGTCGCGTTGGGACTCGTCATGTCTCGCGAACCGGCCAGGCGGGTCACGCACGTGCTGGAGCCATGGTCGAACGGCATCGTCCTGCCGCTCTTCGCGTTCTCGGCGGCGCTGGTCACCATCCCCAACGTGCCGCTCTCCGAGTTGTCCGCGTCGTTCTGGGGGATCCTCGTCGCGCTGCCCGTCGGCAAGTTCGTCGGCATCTCGATCGGCGGCTGGCTCGGCGGCAAGCTCGGACGCGATCGAGGGCCGTCGCTCAGCCTGTCGGGCGCCCTGGTGGTGGCATCCCTCGGCGGCATCGGGTTCACGGTGTCGCTGCTCATGAACGAACTCGCGTTTCGTTCCAGCGCCGAGGTGCGCGACGAGGGAGTGCTCGCGGTGCTGCTGGGCTCGGCTGTTTCCATCGTCGCCGGCGGGATCACGGTGGCTCTCGTGGCGCGACGGTACCGACGGCTGCATCCGCATCCGGCGCACTGAGGCGGGATGCGCCGGGCATGGACGCAGAATCAGGCCTCTTGCACCCGTGCACGCGAATCGCGCTGCGGTGCGATCAGCACAAGGGCGGGATACGTGACCACCGCGACGGCGACGTGCATCACGGCCAGCACGAAAACGCCGTCCGCCGCCTGGCCGAGGTGCCAGACCCACACGTCGGGCGCGAACGACACGACGGTGACGATGACCGTGAGCCAGAAGAACAGCCGTGCAGCATGGCCGGCTACGAGCGTCACGACGGGCCACGCGAGGCACGCAAGGAGCACGCCGACGACCGTGAGCTTCGCGTAGTCGGCGAACGCGAAATGGCCGTATCCCACGGTGGACGGGAAGACGGATTCGCCGGCGACCACCAGCAGGCGGCATGCGAGGAGCGAGCCGCCGATGGCGACCGCGGTAGCGATCAGGAACCGCCACCACGACGGCTGCCGGGTGCCGAGCGGCCAATCGATGCCCAGCCGCGTCAGTATCCGTGCTGCGCCACCATCTGCTCCGCGTGCGGTACCGCTCGCCGACTTCGTGCCCGACATGCACCCTCCGTTCCGTGGCCGCGGACGGCGGCCAGACGCGAGGGTACGGCGAGGTTCTCAGCACTTTATTGGAGCGTACGGCTTCCTATACTGCGAGCATGATGCAGGCGGACGCACCGCGGATCCTCGTCGTCGAAGACGACAGGAGACTCGCATCGATGCTCGCTGAGCTTCTGACGGCCGAGGGCTACGACGTCGCGCTCGCGCACGACGGGCAGCGCGCTCTGCACGAGGGCCTCACCCGAGAGTTCGACGTCATGCTGTTCGACCGGGGACTTCCTGTCATGGACGGCCTCGACGTGCTCGGTCGGCTCCGCTCGAGCGGCGTGGTGACACCCACCCTGGTGCTGTCCGCGCTCGGCAACCCCGCCGACCGTGTCGAGGGGCTCGACCGCGGCGCGGAGGACTACCTCGCCAAGCCGTTCGACATCGACGAGCTGCTGGCGCGGCTTCGCGTGCTGCGGCGGCGGCTGAATCCGAGCGTGCCCGTGCTCAGGATCCCGGGGGGCCGATTCGATCCGGATCGACGAGAGGTGACGACGGACTCCGGTGCCGTCGTGGTGCTGTCTGAGCGCGAGGGCGACCTGCTGGCGCTGCTGGCCAGACGTCCGCAGCAGATCTTCACCCGCGACGATCTGCTCGCCATCGTGTTCGCCGACGCCGACGAGACCGGGGTGGTCGACACGTACGTGCACTACGTGCGCAAGAAGCTCGGACGAGGGTGCATCCTCACGGTTCGCGGCATCGGTTACGGACTGGGGCGTGCGACGTGAGCAGCGCCGGACGCGGCAGCAGTGCGGAGGCGACCGAGCTGCGCCGAGCATCTCGTCGGCTGGCACTGCGCTTCGCCGCGCTCATGGTCGCGCTCATCGTGGTGGTGGGCGGGGTGGTGTTCATCGTGGTGATCGCCAGCCAGAACGAGTCCATCAGGCAGTCGCTCATCGACGCCGAGCATGTCGACTCCCCCAGGGATGCCGCGCCCGGCACGTACATCGCGATCGTCCAGGGCGACGGAACGCAGGTGTCGCCTAACGCGCCGGACGGCTTCCCCGACCAGGGCGCGATCGCCCAGGTGCAGCGCACCGGACAGGCCGTCGAGACGACGGGGTCGTTCGACGGCCGTCAGTACGCCGTGCGCACCGACAGCGACACCGGCAGGGTCGTGCAGGTCGCCGTCGACAAGCGGGAGAGCCAAGAGGAGTTGCAGCGGCTGGCCATTGCGTTCGGGGCTGCCGGTCTCGTCGCCGTGATCGCTGCAGGCTTCGCGGCGGCGTGGATGGCCAGGAGGGCGATGCGACCGATGGCTCAAGCGCTCGCCCTTCAGCGGCGCTTCGTGATGGATGCCTCGCACGAGCTCCGCACGCCCCTCACCTTGCTCAGCACGCGGGCGCAGATGCTCAGGCGACGCCTACCGACGGACGGATCCGATGCGCTGGCCACCGGCGTCGACGAGGTCGTCCAGGACGCCAAGTCGCTGACCGAGATCCTCGACGACCTGCTCATCGCGGCGGATCCTCGGGCGGTTGCGGAGAATGCCGACGTCGACCTCACCGCGCTCGCGGACGATGTCGTCGCAAGCGCTCGAGCGGAGGCCGCCGACCGCGGCATCACGATCACCAGGGCCGGAGCGGAATCCGCCGTGGTGGTCTCTGGCGCCCGTACTGCGCTGTCCCGGCTCATGGTCGCGATCGTCGCGAACGCGCTCGACCACGCCCGAGGCGCGATCACCGTCGATGTCACGGCGAGCGGTGCGGATGCCGTCATCCGCGTCGGCGACGACGGCCCCGGCTTCCCGGCAGACCTGCAGGAACACGCCTTCGACCGATTCGCCGGAACGCGCACCAGCACTTCTGCCCCCGAAGACGGATCGCGCCACTACGGTCTCGGTCTGGCTCTCGTCGCCGAGGTGGCCGCCCGGCACGGCGGCACGGTCGGCATCGACCGGTCGACGGCCGGCGGCGCCGAGGTGGTCGTGCGACTGCCCCTCATAGGAACGACATAGGCTCCTCGCTGACTGCTTCCAGCCCGAATAAGAAAGTTGGAAGATCGGCCGCCGAGAGTGGAGCGCAGACGCACCCTCTCGGAAGGAGCACCGATGAACGCCAGGAACCGCGGGACCCGTCTCGCCCGCGCCGTCACGGCCGTGATCGGCAGCGGGAGCGCCGCCATCGCCGTGATCGCCGGAGCGCTGCTGTGGCACAACACGGCCGAGGCCTCCACGAACAGCACCACCGGATCGCATAAGACGAGCTCGACGTCGACTTCGAGCTCGTCGAAGGACACGACGTCGACCTCGACGCCGTCTGCGACCTCGACGCCGTCGAGCACACCATCGGTCACTCCGTCTTCGGGCAGCTCATCGAGCACGGGCAGCAGCTCGTCATCCGCCGGAACCTCTCCGGTCACCTCTGGCGACTCGTCGGGGTCGTCGCAGGCCACTTCCTCGGGCTCCTGAGGCCCCGACGCGGTCGGTGCCGGCGACCGTCCGAGGATTGCCGGCACCGACGCGATCTGCACCGAAGTCCAATCCACCGATCACACGCCGCACGAGAAGGAGAGGCACCGCATGACCACCACGGGTACGACCACCGACGCACCGACTCGTATTGACTGGACCGTCTGGGGTCTCAAGGCTTCGCTGGTCGTGGATCACCCGGCCGCGCTGGACTCGGCCGAGCGCATCATGCGCGAGGTACTCGACGACGTGGATCGCGCGTGCAGCAGGTTCCGCGACGACTCCGAGCTGTCGCTGCTGCGCGGACGCCTGTCGACGGGCGCCGAGGTGTCGCCGATGCTCGCCACGCTCGTCGCGGCGGCCCTCGAAGCGGCCGAGCTGAGCGGCGGCGACGTCGACCCGACGCTCGGCAACGAGCTACACGCGCTGGGCTACGACACGGACTTCGCGCGAGTGTTGGGCGCCCGAGCACCGACTGCCGCAGGGGATATCGGCGGCGCAGGCACCGCGGCCGGCCCATCACGGGCGTCGGCCGCACCTGGAGTGTCCGTGCGCATGCTGCGACGCTCAGAGCCCGGCTGGACGCGCATCGCACTGGCGCACCGCCTGCTGACCGTACCGGACGACCTGGCACTCGACTTGGGAGCCAGCGCGAAAGCGGCCGCCGCCGACCTCGCCGCACGGCGCATCGCCGGTGGACTGGGCACCGCCGTGCTCGTCAGCCTCGGCGGCGACATCGCCACCGAAGGCGAGCCGCGCACCGGCGGATGGGATGTGCTGGTCCAGGACACGCCGCACGATCCGGCGCAGCACGTTCGCCTCGAGGGTGGCTGGGCGATGGCCACCTCCAGCACGCAGAAGCGGCGTTGGATGCTCGGTGGCCGCAGCATGCACCACATCCTCGACCCGAGGTCCGGTCTGCCGGCATCCGACGTGTGGCGGACAACGACGGTCGTGGCCAGCACCTGTCTCCGGGCCAACGCGTTGAGCACGGCCGCGGTCGTGCGCGGGCGAGGGGCCATCGGATGGCTCGCGCGGCAGGGAGCGCCCGCTCGCCTCGTGGACGACAGAGGCCGCATCCTCACGACCGACGGCTGGCCGCACGACGATGGCGGTGATCGCCGTGTTCGATGACGCGATGTGGGCGTTCGGACGGATCAGCGGGATCCTCGCCCTCGCCCTCTTCACCCTGACCGTGATCCTCGGGATCCTCACTCGCTCCGGACGCCCGCTCATCGGGATGCCGCGCTTCTCCGTGACGCTCGTGCATCGCAACGTTGCGCTGCTGGCATCCGCGTTCCTCGTGCTGCACGTCGGAACACTCATGTTCGACAGCTACGCCCACCTCAACCTTGCGGACGTGGTCGTTCCGTTCTTCGGATCGTTCAAGCCGTTCTGGCAGGGCCTTGGAACCGTCGCGTTCGACCTGGTCATCGCGATCGTGATCACCGGCCTGCTTCGGCGGGTGATCGGACAGCGCACCTTCCGCTTCGTGCACTGGTTCACCTACGCGATGTGGCCGATCGCCGTCGCCCATGCGATCGGAAACGGCACGAACGGCACCGACGCCTGGTTCCTCGCCGGATCTGCGATCGCGTGCCTGCTGGTCGCGGCGGCCGTGATCTGGCGGCTCACCGATCGATTCACGGAGACCGCCAGGGCACGACGAGAAGGACGGTTGTCATGAGTACGAACACCCTCTCGAATGAGCCGGCCATGGCATCCCGCACCTCGCCACAGGCAGTGCAACGCCTCTTCGCGGCCGGACCGCACGCCGACCATCGTGCGCATCTGGCCACCTACGGTCCGCAGGACCGCGGTGGTTCCGTCACGCTGTTCGGCGAGCTCGAGCGCTCCGGCCTGACCGGACGCGGCGGTGCGGGCTTCGCCGCATGGCGCAAGGTGCTGGCGACTGACGACGCACGTACGAGCCGCGCCATGGCGGGCAGACCCGTGGTCATCGCGAACGGTGCGGAAGGCGAGCCGCGCAGCCTCAAGGACAAGACGCTGCTCGAGCACGCTCCGCACCTCGTCATCGACGGACTCCTCGCAGCGGCCGCTGCCGTGCACGCCGGTTCGACCTACCTCTATGCGGCCTCGCGCAGCCTGGAGCCGATCGCGGCGGCCATCACCGAGCGGGAGGATGCCGACAGCATCGTCCTGCGCGAAGCTCCCGACACCTTCATCGCCGGCGAGGCGAGTGCGGTCGTCAACGGCATCGAGAACGGAATCGCTCTGCCGCAGGACCGCATCCGGCGCCTCAGCGACACCGGCCTGAAGCGCCGCCCGACGCTCGTGCACAACGCGGAGACGCTCGCCCACCTCGCACTCATCGCGCGCTACGGATCGGGATGGTTCCGAACCGCCGGCACCTCGCGCGATCCTGGCACACGACTGGTCACGGTCTCGGGCGATGTTCCGCAGCAACGTGTCATGGAGGTCCCTGGCGGCGCGGTCCTCGGCGATATGCTGCTCGCAGCCGGCGTCGACATCGCCGCAGTCGGCGCGGTCCTGGTCGGTGGATACCACGGCGCGTGGGTCCCTGCCGACGTGCTCGACGCACCGCTTTCCGCGGACGGCCTCGCCCCTCTGGGCGCCGCTCCGGGCGCCGGCGTGCTGCTCGTGCTCGGTCGTCGCCGATGCGGCCTTCGGGCAACGGCCGACATCGCCGGCTACCTCGCCGACCAGTCGGCCCGTCAGTGCGGACCGTGCATGTTCGGCCTGCCCGAGCTGGCCAGGATGCTCGGTGAGCTCGCCGCGGGGATCCGCGACAAGGATCTTCCCGCACGACTCCGCGCGCTCTCCGCAGACGTCGCAGGCCGCGGCTCATGTCATCACCCCGACGGCACCACACGGATGATCGCGAGCGCGCTCGGCGTGTTCCGCGACGACGTCCACGCCCACCTTGCCGGACGCTGCCTCGCGGCAGAGGGACGTTAGGAGGACCCCCATGCCAGCCATCGGCGGCGACCGACCGTCTGACGACGCCCGTCTGCACATCGACTGGACCCGCTGCGACGGTCGCGGCCTGTGCGCGGAGCTCCTCCCAGAGCTTCTCGATCGGGACGAATGGGGCTATCCGCTGCCCACGCAGACCCGCGACCGGTCGAACGTCTCCGTGCCATCCGACCTGGTCGATGCCGCGCGGAGCGCGACGCGGGTGTGCCCGTTGCTTGCGTTGCGGCTGCTCGAGCCCACCCGTCTGTAGAGATCGCCGTCGTTCTGGGCGAACACGACTGCACCTGAATCAGGGACGGCCGCTTACCGGCTCGTGACGGCGGCCGGCTGCGGCACGCGGCCGAGCCGAGGCTGCCTGCGGAACTGGCCGGTGAGCACGAGGACTACAGCGATCACGGCCATGACGATCCACGGGACGAGACCGAGCGGTCCGACGATGACGGGATCCGGCCGGGATCCGGCCGCCGCCAGCAGGGTGAGGATCCCGGCGGCGCCGTTGAACCCAGCGTGCGCGAACACCGAGGGCCAGACCGAGCCGCTGCGCAGGCGCAGCCAGCCGACCAGGATGCCGAGGAACAGGCATCCGCCCACCATCATCAGCAGCCCGAACAGGTTGGGCTGGGCGAAGTCGTAGCCGAGCAGGATGATCGGCGCGTGCCAGAGCCCCCACACGACTCCCGTCAGGATGAGCGCAGGCCAGGTGCCGAGCGGTCGCAGGCTCGGCAGCAGCCAGCCGCGCCAGCCGAGCTCCTCGCCTACCGTCGCGAGCGTGTTGAAGACCGACGCGAAGGGCAGCGAGACGAGCTGGATCAGCACCAGCAGTCCGATCGGCAGCGGGATCGCCTTGCCGTGCGCAGCAGCGGCGAGCAGCTCCCTGAACGCGGAGAAGTGCACGAGGTCGAGCTTCACGAGCCCCAGAGCCGCCGCCAGGAACACGCTCGCGACGACGACCAGGATGCTGCCGAGGAGCCCGACGACCGTGAGTCCGATCACGCGCTTGGCCGGGGTGAGCGGCCACACGCCCAGGTACTCCCTCAGCGGACGCGGTCGTGGCCGCTGCACGAAGAAGGCGACGATGAGCGCGGCAGCGGCCGGCGTGTACATCATGGCGACGATCAGGAAGATCGCCCCCGGCGTGTTCAGACCCTCGCCGCTCAGCCAGAGCGGCAGGCAGATGAGCCAGGCGAGCCCGAAGGCGATGACGACATAGGTGCCGACGGCGGGCCAGGGCACCCTCACGGGGAAGGGCGATGCGGATGCCTCGTCCGCATCGACAGGGGGCAGCGCGGCAGCGGACTCCGCCGTTCCCGATCGGGCTGCGTGTTCGTCGTACGTCATGGTTCCTCCTGGGCTGAGAGGGTTCCGCTGGAGCGGATTCTGATGCTGAAGGTGCGTCGACCGGCTCACCGACGACGCTGGATCGATGGACTCGCGATCAGCGCGGCGCCCGCGAGACCATGGCGAACACGATGATGCCGAGGAGGACGACGAGGAGCGCCACGCAGATGGCGATGCCCGCCGGATGCCCGAGGTTGATCGTCCAGCCGACGCCGAAGCGTCGCGGCACCATGATGGACGGGTCGTCGGGGTTCACGTAGAAGATGCCGGCCTTCCAGAAGCGGTCGTCGTCTGGCGCATCCGCTGCGGACTTCGACGCCGCCGGCTTCGGCACACCGCTGCGGATGATCCGGCCCCACCGCACGAGGAACAGCACCAGCACGAGCAGGATCAGCGCCAGCATCACCAGCGTTCCGGCCGACACCGCCCAGTGCGACTCCGGCAACAGCCAGGAGACGACCGAGATCCAGGCGAGCGTCAGGGTGATGACGAACATCAGCCGGCCGAGGAGCGCGGAAACGGCGGATCGGATGGCGCGCGCTCGCAGCACGTTCTGCTCCGCCTCGGCGGAGGGGAGCCCTCGCACCGGTACGACGCGATTCAGGAACGACAGGGCGAAGATTCCGCAGAGCACGATCCCGCCGATGATCAGCGGACCGAACACGGCCCAGATGCTCTTCTCCGCATAGCGGTCAGGCGCTCCGCCGGCTCCCCAGTGGACCGGAACCTGTGCCGGCAGCGAGTCGTAGACGCCGACGCCGATCGCTGCGGCGATCGCGAGCAGGAGGAGGGATGCGGCGAACCACCCGGCGGGAACCGGCGCGTGCACGGGGTCGACCGTCACCGATCCGACGAGCCGAACCTGGACGCCCTTGTACCACTGACCCTCGTGCTTCGCGCGGACGATGGCCTGCCTGGCGACGATGTACGCAACGGCAGTGCCCACGACGAAGAGCAGCGTGCTGACGATCGCGGCCGCAACCGGAGACACGAAGACCAGCGCCACGAGCACGACGACCGCGAGCAACCAGGCCGCGCCGATCATCCAGAAATAGCGGTGGCGAGCGGAGCGGATCACCGGCTCGTCCTGCCGTGCGACGGGCACGTTCACACCCATCGGCACCGTCGGCGGCATCATCGCCGGAAGCAGGAGCATGATCGCGGCGATGACGATCAAGGTCACGAGGATCGTGACGAAGACTGCGGCGTTCATCGGTTGTCGTTCTCTCCTGCTCCGGTGTCACCATTCGAGCGCCGATCGGCGAAGTCCGCGAGGATGCTCCCCGCCGCCGTCAGCACTGTGCCGTCCGTTTCGCCCTGCGCGACGGCCTCCGCGAGCACCGTCGTGAGGCGCGCCTCCCAGCCCGCCCGCGCGGCGGCATCCCACTCGGGTGCCGAACCGTCGTTCGTGTGCGGACCGCGCGCGATCACGGATCCTGCCGTGCGGTTCGTCCGCACGAGACCCTCGGCCCGCAGCAGGTCGTAACCCTTGCCGACCGTGGCGATGTTGATACCGAACTGTCCGGCAAGCTGACGCACGGGCGTGAGCTTGTCGCCGGGGCGCAGCCGCCCTGCTGCGATGCCCTCAACCACCCTGTCGCGCAGCTGCTGGTACAGCGGAACCTCGGAGATCGGGTCGATCTCGATCTGCATCACGCCTCCCTGTATCGCTTGTACTAGTAGTTATAACACAAGTGATACAAGCCGGCTTCGCCCGGATCCGTTTGCCGCCGGTGGGTCCGGATATGCAGGAGGACGAAGGGGTGGGGGTGTCGACGACAAGCGGACCGTGCCGGGGCGCGCGCTGGCCGCGTCGTGCGGACCGGCCCGTTCGCGCGTGGGGTCAGGCCGGGAACAGTGCCGAGATCTCTTCCGCCTCGTCGAGCGTCGGGGTCCATGCAGTAGCTGCATCCGCGTTCGAGGTGACCTGCTCGGCGGATGTCGCGCCGGCGATCACACTGGTCAGGCCGGGCTGCGCGAGCAGCCATCCGAACGTGGCCTGCAGCATCGAGATGTCGCGGACGTCGCAGAAGCGCTGGAAGGCATCCAGCGCATCCCACGGCGCCTCGTCGATGATGTGACGCCGCTGCCGCATGATACGGCTGTCGTCGGGACCGCCCGACCGCGAGAACTTGCCGGTGAAGAGTCCGTTGTGCAGCGGGAAGAACGGCAGGAACCCGAGTCCGTACGCGTTCACCGCAGGGAGGACCTCACGCTCGGCATCCCGACGTACGAGGTTGTACTCGTTCTGCGCTGAGATGAACCGCGGATGCCCGTGCAGCACCGCCTGATACTCCGCGTCGGCGATCTGCCACCCTGCGAAGTTCGAGTGCCCGATGTAGCGCACCTTGCCCTCGGAGATGAGGTCGTCGAGCACGCCGAGGGTCTCTTCGATGGGCGTCAGCGGGTCCGGACGATGCAGCTGGTACAGGTCGATCCAGTCGGTCTGGAGCCTGGTGAGGGATGCCTCGACCGCGCGCCGTACGTAGCGTCGCGAACCACGGGCGCCCCAGTCCGGACCGTTCGCGCCGCGCATGTCCATGCCGAACTTCGTCGCCAGCACGACGCGTTCGCGCTTGCCCTTCAGCGCAACGCCCATGAGCGTTTCGCTCAGTCCCGGCGTCTTGCCGTAGACATCTGCCGTGTCGAGGAACGTGACACCGGCCTCAACGGCGGCGTCCAGCACCGCGCTGGTCCCCTCCTGCGTCTCGGTGCGGGTGTCGGGACGCCCGAAGTTGTTGCAGCCGAGACCCACCGTCGAGACGACGAGGCCGGAGGGACCGAGAGTGCGGTATTCGATATCTGCCATGGGGACGACGCTAGCGAGCGGGGCGCCGCCGCGTGCACTCATCGTCCGGCCGCGTACCCCTGCACCCCCCGCGGGTTGGCCGCGGCCCACAGCTCGCGCGGCGTCGACATCCCCTGCGACGTCGTGCTGCCGACACCGCTCAGGCGTCCCAGGGTCCACCCTCCGGCGACCGTGATGCTGTGCCCGCGGCGCTCGAGTTCGGCGATCACGTCGGATCCGACGCGATCCTCCACGACCAGGCCCGCCGGCTCCCACACGCGCGGCCAAAAGCTTGAGACGTGGCTCGTGGTATGGAACGTGGGGGCATCGATCGCGGCCTGCGGATCCCAGCCGGCCACCAGCATCCGCAGCAGGGCAGGCAACTGCCACTGGTCCTGCTGGTCACCACCAGGCGTGCCGAGCGTGAGCACCCGCGTGCTGCCGTTGGGAGCGGATGCCGTCACCAGCGTCGCAGAGAGCGTCGTGCGCGGGCGGGCGTCCGGCCGCAACACAGCAGGGGACTCCGGATCCAGCCAGGCCATCTGCAGACGCGTGCCGAGGCAGAAGCCCAGCTCCGGAATCGTCGGCGAGGACTGCAGCCATCCACCGGACGGCGTGACCGTGACGACATTGCCGAAGCGGTCGGCCACGTCGAGGTGGCAGGTATCGCCGCGCGTCTGACCGTGACGGTCGACGGTCGGCTCACCGACTCCGGCCGGCAGGTCGTTTCGTGACGCGGCCGTGGCAGCGCTCTCGGCCGTTCCGGCTGCGACATCGCCCGCCTCGTCGGCGTAAGCGCCGTCAGAGCACTCGTCGTCGCCGGAGTCGTCGTCGACCTCCGCGAGCCCGTCCTTGCCGATGCCGGCCCCGACGGCCGGCAGGTACGGAGTGCGACCATCCGGCGACCCGGGGCGGAGCTCTGCGCTCGCCTCATCGCCGATGAGCGCCGCACGTGCCTCCGCGTATTCCGGGGACAGCAACGCAGCGAGCGGAACGTCGGCGAATCGCGGATCCGCATACCAGGCATCCCGGTCGGCCAGCGCGAGCTTCTGCGCCTCGGCGATGACGTGGATGCCGAACGCGGTCGACGGATCCAGGTGCTCGTCGGCGAGCCCGTGGAGGCGACCGTATGCATCCAGGATGGCGAGGGTCTGCAGCAGGACGGGACCCTGCCCCCACGGCCCGGTCTTATGCAGAGCGAACCCGTGGAACTCTATGCTGACCGGCGCCTCGTCGCCCGCCTCGAAGGCCGTCAGGTCGGCTGCCGTGAGCACGCCGGCGTGGTCGTGGCCGTCGCTGTGGCGATGCGGCGTGCGCACGAAGCGCTCGATCGCGTGCGCGACGAATCCGGTCTTCCAGGCCTCACTGGCGGCGGCGATCCGCTCGGCCCGCGTCGCCCGGCCCTCCCCCGCATCGATTAGCCGGCGGAGCACTGCGGCGTACGTCGGGTTGACCATGAGCTCGCCCGGTTTCGGCGCATTGCCCTCCGCATCGAGCCAGAGCGCCGCAGAGGTCTGCCAGTGATCCAGGAAGTGCGTGCGGATTCGCTCGATCGTCGTGACGACGTTCTGGTGCACCGGATGCCCGTGCTCGGCGTATCCGATCGCGTACGCCAGCACGTCTCCGAGTTCCCACGTTCCGTGCTTGGCCAAGAGCCACAGCCACGCCTCGACCGACCCGGGAACGGCTGCCGCGAGGGCGCCGGCACCCGGGACATCCGTCAGCCCTTCGACGTCGCGGTAGCGCTCCAGCGTCGCGGCGGCCGGAGCCGGCCCTTGACCCATCAGCACGCGGACGTCGCCGTCTGCCGGACGGAACAGGCCGGCGAGGTCGCCGCCCGGACCGTTCAGGTGCGGCTCGACGACGTGCAGCACGAAGCCGGCGGCGACGGCGGCATCGAAGGCGTTTCCCCCGCGCTCGAGCACCGACTGTGCGCTGGCGGTGGCGATCCAATGGGTCGAAGCCGCCACGCCGAACGTGCCGCGAAGCGTGGGACGGGTCGTGAAAGCGGGAGCGGGGGCGAAGGTCACGGTGTCAACGGTAGCGATGGTGCACAAGGCTCGGAGCGGAGGGACGGCTCGATCAGAGCGCTTCCGCCCAGCCGAACGGATCCTCGCCGGCCGGGATGGCCAGGATCCCGCGCCACAGCACAACGGCATCCAGCCAGCGCCGTTCGTCCGCGGTAAGCGGTTGCACGGACTGATACCCAGCGAGGAACACGTCGCGGACCTCGCGCGGCGTCGGCCGCCACTGCGTGAACCGCGTTCCGAGCAGCACGAGCGAGTTCGCGATGTCGTTGATGCGATGGTCGAGCGAGACCTCGTCGAAGTCGAGCACGGCGACGACCTCTGATCCAGCGGTGAGGATGTTGCCCGACCGGTAGTCCCCGTGGACCAGCTGCTGCGGCACCCCGATCGGGCGCAGGGACTCGAGGTCGACGCGCAGCCGAGCCGACGCATCCGGTGCTCGGCCGGCATCGTCTTCGTCGAGCCAGCGCGTCATGCGAGCACGCAGGTCGGCGGGCGGTGCGGTCTCGCCGTTGCGCTGCGGGTTGTGGTCGAGTCGATCGTCCGGACAGGCCGCGAGCGCGCGATGCAAACGCGCGAGCACGGCGCCCGCGTTGCCGACCGCTTCGTCGTCGACGACGTCGAGGTGGTCGGCCTCCACGCTCCTCTGCACGGCCATCGACAACTGCACGCCGCGTGGTCGCACGACGACGCGCGACTCTCCGTTGACGGATGCCACTTGCGGCACCACCGGCAGTCCCGCGTCGTGCAGGCGGCCGACCAGATCGCTCACCGCCGAGAACCTCGGGAAGAGCGGAGACGCGTGCGACCACTTGACCACGAGATGCTGATTCGCTGTACGCACCCAGGCGATCGCGTTGTGGGCGCTGATCAGGATGCGGTCGCACGCCACAACGTCGAGCGCCCACGATCGCGCGAGTTCCTCGCCGAGCCAGGAGACGGCATCCTCATACCGCTCGAACCCGAATCGCTCCCGTAGCGCGTTCCGCGGATCGGTCTGCTCCCAGAGCATCGACAGTCCGGAGGGAAACACCGCACGAGCCTATCGTCGGCGTGGAGACGGCCGGGCGCTGCAGCCGCCCCACCGTGCAGCGCCGGGCAGCACCGCAGCCGACCGATACGGCGCCTCAGCCGAAGTCCACGTCCGCGGTGTCGACCACCTCGGCGGTGCGCCTCGGCCCCTCGTGCTCCGTCCAGAAGAAGTTCACGAGACCGATCATCACGGCGGGCGGCGGAGCGCCCCACTCGCTGAGGTCTTCTGTCGTGTGCGCGTCGCCGACCAGAGTGACGTCGTATCCGCGGGTGAATGCGCCGTGGATGGTCGCGCGGATGCACTGGTCGGACTGCGCTCCGGCCACCACGATCCGACCGACGCCGAGATCGGCGAGCGCGGATTCCAGTGTCGTCTCGTCGAAGGCATCCGGGTAGCGCTTGGGGATCACCCGCTCGCCATCGTCCCGATTCAGGTCGGGCACGAACTGCCACGCCTCGCTGCCGAGCGGCACGTGTTCGTCCGAATGCTGGAACCACACCACGGGAACGTCGGCTGCTCGCGCCCGGTCGACGAGAGCACGGATGTTCTCCACCACCTCGTCACGTCTGTACGCGTTGCCGATCACGCCGTTCTGCACGTCGAGCACCAGCAAAGCCGTCGCCTCGCGACCTTCGAGCGTTGTCATGATGGCCCTCCTTGTCGGGCGCCAACGTACCGGGTGGCACCGACACCGCAGTCCGGCACGCGCTTCGGCTCAGGAGGCCGCAGCGCCCCTGGCCCGCGACGCCCCCTTCGCCGACCCGGCATCCTCCTCGACGCTCGTCTCCGGCTCGGGCAGAGGGAAGATCGCATCCAGCAGCGAGCGCACCCAAGCGATCAGCTCCGCGTCGGGCAGCGACTCGCCGTCCTTGACCGGAAGCGGCACGAGCGCCACCTTCTGCGCCGCGATGAGTCGCGACTTCGGATACATGCGCTGCAGGCGCACCTGGATCGAGTCGGGCAGCTCCGCCGGGGCGACCCGCAGGTTGGATCCCATGGCCACGACATCCGAGAGTCCGGCCTGCTGCGCACGCCGACGCAGCCGTGACACCGTGATGAGGTTGGTCACGGCCTCCGGCGGCTCGCCGTAGCGGTCGGTGAGTTCCTCGAGCACGAGGTCGATGGCATCCGCCTTCGCATTGGGGCCGGATGCCGCCGACAGCTTCTGATACGCCTCCAGCCGCAACCGCTCGGAGTCCACGTACTCCTCGGGGATGTGCGCATCGACCGGCAGTTCGAGCCGCAACTCCGTCTGACCCTCGGCGACCTCACCGCGGAAGGTTCCGACAGCCTCGCCGATCATGCGCAGGTACAGGTCGAACCCGACCCCCGCGATGTGGCCGGACTGCTCACCGCCGAGCAGATTCCCGGCGCCGCGGATCTCGAGGTCCTTGAGCGCCACCTGCATGCCGGAGCCCAGCTCGTTGTTGGCCGCGATGGTGGAGAGCCGATCGTGGGCGGTCTCGGAAAGCGGCTTGTCGGCATCCCAGAGGAAGTAGGCGTACGCGCGCTCTCGACCTCGCCCCACCCGGCCGCGCAGCTGGTGCAGCTGCGACAAGCCGTACTTGTCCGAGCGGTCGATGATGATCGTGTTCGCGTTGGCGATGTCGAGGCCGGTCTCGATGATCGTCGTGCAGACGAGCACGTCGAACTTGCGCTCCCAGAAGTCGACGACCATCTGCTCCAGCACGTGCTCGTTCATCTGGCCGTGGGCAACGGCGATGCGGGCTTCCGGCACGAGCTCGGCCAGTTGCGCCGCGACCCGTTGGATGCTGGACACCCGGTTGTGCACGAAGAACACCTGGCCCTCGCGCAGCAGCTCGCGCCTGATGGCCGCTGCGACCTGCTTCTCGGAGTACGGACCAACGAAGGTGAGGATCGGATGCCTGTCCTCTGGCGGTGTCGCGAGCGTTGACATCTCGCGAATGCCGGTGACCGCCATCTCGAGGGTGCGCGGAATGGGCGTCGCGCTCATCGCGAGCACGTCGACGTTCGTCTTGAGCTTCTTCAGCGCGTCCTTGTGCTCGACGCCGAAGCGCTGCTCCTCGTCGATGATGACGAGGCCAAGATCCTTCATCGAGAGGCCTTTCGCCAGCAGACGGTGCGTGCCGATCACCACGTCGACGGTGCCGTCGGCCAGGCCGTCCATGACCTCTTTCGCTTCGCGGTCCGTCTGAAAACGGCTCAACTGCCTGAGGTGCACCGGGAACCCGGCGAACCGCTCCTGGAATGTCTCGAAATGCTGCCTGACCAGCAATGTCGTCGGCACGAGCAGAAGCACCTGCTTGCCGTCCTGCACGGCCTTGAACGCCGCCCGAACGGCGATCTCCGTCTTGCCGAATCCCACGTCACCCGAGATCAGCCGGTCCATCGGGATGGGCCGCTCCATGTCGGCCTTCACCTCGTCGATGGTCTGCAGCTGGTCGGGCGTTTCCACGAACGGGAACGCCTCCTCCAGCTCGTGCTGCCACGGCGTATCAGGTCCGAACGCGTGCCCCTTCGACGCCATTCGCGCCGAGTACAGCTTCACCAGCTCGACGGCGATGTCGCGTACAGCCTTGCGGGCACGGCCCTTCGCCTGCGCCCAGTCGCTGCCGCCCATCTTCGAGAGCTGCGGCGCCTCACCGCCCACGTACCTGCTGAGCAGGTCGAGCTGGTCGGTCGGCACGTAGAGCTTGTCACCGGGGTATCCGCGCTTCGACGGTGCGTACTCCAGCACGAGGTACTCGCGCTTCGACTTCACAGCATTGCGGCCGCCCGATGACACCTCGCGCTGCACCAGCTCGACGAACTTGCCGATGCCGTGCGTCTCGTGCACGACGAAGTCGCCCGGCTTCAGCTGCAGCGGATCCACCACGTTCTTGCGCCGCACGCCGAGCTTCTTCACCTGGCGTGAGTCGTAGCCGATGGTGCGGCCGTAGAACTCGGTCTCACCGATCAGGGCGAGCTTCGCCTCCGGCACCTCGAAGCCCTGCTCGACGGATGCCGCAAGCACGTATGCCACGCCGGCCTCGGCATCCGCAGGGTAGGAGTCCACCTGCCGGGCGGCGAGTCCGCTCTCGGAAAGCACGTCGACGGCGCGCTCCACCAAGCCGTGTCCTGCGGCGACGATGGCGACGCGCCATCCGTCGGACAGCCGCTGCGCGACGTGCGAGATCGCGCCGTCCACGTTGCCGGCGAAACTCGGCACAGCGGATGCGTTGATCCGTACATAGTCGCCGGCGGACTCCACAAGGTCCTCGACGGACTGCTCCCCGATCGGGACGATCGGCTCGGCTCCGCCGGTGTCGAAGCTGGAGAAGGTCCACCACGGATGATCCGGCGCGGACTCCCCCGGACGGCTCAGCTGGGCGGCGTCGCGGAGCTGTCGCAGCGTGATGAAGTCGCCGGATGCGAGGTCGATCGGCGCGGCCGCACCGACGGTCGCCGCGCTCCAGGCGGCCTCGAGGAACTCCCGGTTGGTCTCGGCGAGGCTCACGGCACGCGCAGACACGCGCTCCGGGGACATGACGGCGACGGCCGCACCGTCCGGAAGGTAATCCGTGAGGGGCACGAGGCGGTCCACGAGCGCGGGCGCCAGGGACTCCATCCCCTCCACCGGGATGCCCTCCGCCACCTTCGTCAGCAGCTGCTCCAGCCCTGGGAACTCGTGTGCCATCTCGGCGGCGCGCTGACGCACGGTATCCGTGAGCAGCAGTTCGCGCGCGGGCGCGAGCTCGACCTGCGGCACGTCGTGCGGGAGCGAGCGCTGGTCGGCGACCGAGAACGCCCGGATCTGCTCCACCTCGTCGCCGAAGAAGTCGACGCGCATCGGATGCTCCGCCGTCGGCGGGAACACGTCGAGGATGCCACCGCGCACGGCGAACTCCCCGCGACGGGTGACCATGTCGACACGCGCGTACGCGAGGTCCACGAGGCGGGAGGAGATCCCTGTGAGGTCGTGTCCGCGGCTCCCCTCCACCAGAACGACCGGTTCCAGCAGGTCGAGACCGGCGGCGAGCGGCTGCAGGGCGGCGCGCACGGATGCGACGACGATCAGCGGATGCCCGGCATCCGGCGTCCACGTCCCCAGCCTTCGGAGGGCGGCCAGGCGGCGTCCGACGATCTCCGGGCTCGGGCTCAGCCGCTCGTGCGGCAGCGTCTCCCACGCGGGGAACTCGACGACCTCTGCGTCGGGCGCGACGGATGCCAGTGCCAGCCGCAACGACTCCGACTCGCGTCCCGTCGCCGTGACGACGAGCAGCACCTGCTTGTCGGACGGACGCGCCCGCAGCAGTGCGGATGCGAGCGGCATCCTCAGCCCCGCCGTGACCGAGAAGTCCGCATCGCGTCGGGCGTAGTCAACAGCGTCGGCGAACGTCTGGGCGCGCGAAAGCGCCTCGGTCAAGCCCTCGAGGATCACTGGATCAAGTGTACGGACTGGGTGCGACAGTTCATGGGCCGCCGGTAGTCTGCCGGAGCGGGACCCCCTCGAACGCACCGGCAACGTTTCCTCACGGATTCGGAATACTCCCGCTTCGCATGCGTTTGCATAGGAGTGCGGCCCAGTCCGCGCATCCTTTTCCTCCATCCGCTCGTACTAGGAGAACAATGACCGACACCGCCACGACCACGCTCGACATCCCCGGCTACCGCGAGGGCACCTGGGTGATCGACCCCGCGCACAGCGAGGTTTCCTTCAGCATCCGTCACCTGATGATCAGCAAGGTGAAGGGCAAGTTCGAGAAGTTCCACGCGACGTTCGTCACGCCCGCCAACCCGCTCGAGGCGACCGTCGAGGCGCACGCCGAGGTGGCATCCATCAACACGAACGAGCCGAACCGCGACAACCACCTGCGCACCGGCGACTTCTTCGAGGCCGACACGTACCCGACGATCGACTTCGTCTCCACCGGTGCCCGCGTCGAGAACGGCGACCTGCTCGTCGACGGCAACCTCACCATCAAGGGCATCACCAAGCCGGTGACCTTCGACTTCGAGTTCGGCGGCTTCGGCCCCGACGCGTACGGCAACTACAAGGCCGGCGCGAGCGCGAAGGCCGTCATCAAGCGCGAGGACTTCGGCCTCACGTGGAACGCGGCTCTCGAGACCGGCGGCATGCTGCTCGGCGACGACGTGACCATCACGATCGACCTGCAGGCCGCGCACCAGGCCTAAAGCCTCGTGGCGCGCGACGCGCGTCCGCCGGCTCGCGCCGCATCCATCGGCGAAGCGAGCCCGCACCCTCTTGACGAACCACCCCTCCCTTCGGGCGAAGAGAGGGGTGGTTCGGTGTTTCAGAGGTGGCTCGGTGCGTCAGCGGCGGTCAGCATGTGGCGGTCGAGCCCGCCGGCGGTTGCTCCGGAGGCGGGGTCGGGGCGCCATGGTTAGGCTCGCGACATGGCGACCGAGATCACGACCATCGACTACACCGTGCCTGCTGACGTGTATGCGCGCTACGGAGCGGACTTCGACACCGAGGCGGTCAACAACGCCGTGCTCGCAGAACTGAATGCGATCATCCCCGAGGGCGTCGTGATTCAGCGCAACGGCAAGGTGTTCGCCGAGAAGGACGTCGAGCAGGTCGCACGCGACCTCGACTGGAAGCAGCTTCTCGACCACATCGACCTCGACCAGATCCTGGCGGCGCACGGACGCTGAGCTCGAGCCGTTCGACAGGGGTGGGTGGGGTCGCGAAGCGACATCGCCTTCCGCCCCGGATTACTCGTCCTCGAGTACCCGCACCTCGTATATCGTTCCTTAAACCCCGCCGATAGCGTCCTTCCGTTCGCACCAGAACCGGAAGCAAAGGAGCAGCACTATGCATGGTTGGTCGCACTGATTGTTCGTCTGCCCAATCCATACGACAGGACGAACTAGTCAGCAAGCGGACATCGAGCCCGCGGGATCCGCTGCGCGGGCTCGATGTGCGCGTTAATCCTCACGACGAGCGCCGTCGTCGCGACGTGACGCCGCCACCGTCGGCTCCATGATGGTCCGACGTGCCGTCCTCGAGCGCAGCACGCCAATGAGGCCGATCAGCGACACAATCGCCCAGACACCCTCGAGCAGGAGGAACCCCCACTGCGCCTCGAAGACCGCGTCGACGGCCAGGATTCCCGAGCCGATCACGTTCAACACGAGATACCAGACCGACTTCGGATCCAGCACTTCCCATTGCGCGAGCGCGAAGCCCGCCAGCACGAGAAGTGATCCCACGATCTGAATGACGATGTTCACGATGCTCTCCATGAGCGTCGTCGTCCGATCCGGGTACGGCGCGTCTCGTCCGGGGAGCGACCGGGCGGCCGATCCTCATCGAGGGTATCTGCGCAGGCTGGTCGGATCCCGGTCAACCGCTGATCAGCCACTGATCATGCCGGCGACGAACGGTCGATCGGCGCATGATGAACTCGTCATACGGGTGGACGCGCCGACCTGGCGTGATGGAGGGAGCCCACCATGACCACGATCGGCCGTCTCCAGAACGCTCCGCCGACACGCACCTCGTATTCCCGAACTCGGTGCTGCTGGCGGGAGACGCGGTCGACACGTTGAGCGCTTTGCGCGAGAGCGACGAGGTGCAGCACCTCATGCTCACGCGCAGCCGCGAACTCCTCCGGTCCTTGCACGCTTCCGGGCTGACCGACACGTACAGCCTGCTGATCTATCCGATCGTGCTCGGCACCGAGACCCGCATGTTCGGGCAGATCGACTGGGTCGACCTCGGACTCGAGTGGACCAGCCCGACCACGACAGGCGTGCTCGCGGCGGAGTACAGCGTGCGACGGTCAGGAACGGGAGCGACGTCAGACCCAGCCGGTCAACGCCTTCTGGAACCCCGCGAAGTCGTCGCGGTGCACGGTGTGCCCGGCACCGGCCACCGTACGGATCTCAAAGCCGAGGCGGCGCATCCGCTCGGACACGGATTCGCTGACCAGCTTCGAGCGGTCCGCCAGCATCATCATCGATGGCACGGTCATGCGATCGGGCTCGCTCAACGGCATCGCCCGACCGTCGCCGAAGTTCTTGAAGAAGGAGCGGTCGAACGACGCGTAGTCGCCGACCTCGATTTCGACGTCGTCCTTGCCCCAGCGCGGGTTGCTGCGGGCGACGCTGCGCTCCCGCCTGTTGAGGATGCCGTGGAACAGCATCGGCGCACCAGCACGCTGCCACCACGGCAGCCGGTTGCCGAGGAACGCCGGGTCGATGTACACGGCCCGTTCCGGCTGCAGCACGCGCACGAGACGGGAGAGGGCGAGCCCGCCGAGCGAATGCCCGATCGCCAACTCCGGTTTGACCGGCACACTCTCGGCTATGCCGCGCACCAGGCCGGACAACGAGTACCAGCGGGACCGAGGGCTCTGGCCATGGCCGGCGAGGTCGACGGCGACGACCCGGTAACCCTTGTCGGCCAGTTCAGGTCCCAGTCTGTGCCACGTGCGAGAGCTGCTGAAGAGGCCGTGCACCAGCACCGCAACCCTGTCGCCTGTGCCCCACTCCCGGGTGAACAATTGCATGCTGCGACGTTACGGCGCGGTGATGTGCGGATGCCCGGCGAATGCGTCGTGTCACCTCCGAGCAGCCTTTGAGACTGCCGACAGCCCTCCCGTAGTCGACGCGCCCCGCATCCTCGCCTCACCATCCGGAGCCGTAGCAGAGGAAGGGGGTCGCGATGCCGGTGCGTTCCGTCGCCTCCGCGAGGGCCGCCACCGGTGAGATCCCGTCCGCCAGTCCGGAGTGCACCTCGCTCAGCACCTCGCAGGCGTCGTCGTCGTTCACGCACACCGGGGAGGCGATCACGCTGCGGGCCCCCGCTTGCAGCCACGTGCGTGCCATTCCGAGTGCTTCGTGGCCCCAGCCGACCGACGAGCGACCGAGCTCGCAGGCCGAGATGACGACGGTGGACGGCATCCGGCGGAGGCGCTCGATGTCGTAGCCGAACCATGGCCCGTCGACGAGCTCGATACCGGAGAAGTGCGGGTTGGCCGCCGCGTGCCGGCCATGCCCGGTCACGTGAAAGACGTCGACCTCGGCCGCGAGTTCCGCCGCTGCCGCCGTCGTCGCGTCAGGGCCCTCGACGACGGTCGCTGTCGGCCAAGCTGCGGCGGCCCGTCTGACCTCCTCGGAGGCGCGCGGCACTCCCGGCCCCGTGACGAACCCGACGGTCTCAGTCCCCCGGCGATCGTCGGACGCCGCTCGATTCCGATCCGCGAGCCACCGGGTCGCGGACGAGGGGACCGTCACCGGATGCCCGAATAGTCCGCCGAGCATCGACCACGGGATCCCGGCGAGGATGCCGGGCGGCACGATCACGATCTTCGTGCCGCGTGCCGATGCGCGCTGGGAAGCCGCGAGCACCGGTCGGATCAGCAGGTCGTCTAGTCTCTCGAGGCGGCGGGTGAGGGATCCTTCGACCGCGTCGCCCAGGGCGCCGCCCAGTCGGGCGGCATGCATGTCGAGGTCGGCGAAGAGTGCCGCCCGTTCGGTCGTCCCGACTCCGTCCGCGCCGAGCTCGACGGTCAGTGCGAAGTCCCTTTCGAGCACCAGTGCGACGAGGCGGTCGCCGGACCACAGATACGCGACGAGAACGGTTCGATCGTCGAGTGACGTCCGGACATCGTCGAGGGAGGCCATCGCGAAGACCACGCCGGAGCCCAGGCTCGTCCACTGGCTGCTGCGGATGCTCTCCCTCAGCTCGAGTTCGCGTCGAAGATCGGCGGGAGTCTGTATCGGGGAGAGTCGGAGCCCGCGGAGTTCGGTCAGCGCTGCGGCGACCGCCAGATCGTCGGGAGGTCTTGGCGCGACCGCGTGACTCGCGATGGCTCGGGCACGTTCCGACCATTCGAAGATGGCGTGCACCTCGCCAGACCGAAGGGCGGCCGAGATCCCGGCCGTGGTCAGCGCTTGACCGTGCATGGCCGCACTGGTCTGCAGGTCGACCGAGCCGAACACCGCCTGCCACTCGGCGAGCTCGTCCAGTCCGAGGCGGGCCTCGCGCTCCACGCGACCATCGTCCGCCAGTGCCTGGGCCGCCTCCGCCCGCACCTCGTGCGCCAGGATGCGCCTAGTGATGGGAGCATTCGCCTCGACACGGATCCGTCGCAGCGCTTCCCGCGCACCGCTGTCACCTCCACGACGCACACGCACCCGCTGCAGCACGAGCCGCAACTCCTTGGCGTCGTCGTGCAGGCCGTGCCGTGACAGTTGACGCGCGGTGCCGGCAAGGTCGGCCTCCAGCCGCGCGGAGCGCCCTCCGCTCCTGACTTCAGCGCGCAACACCACGGCACGCGCCCGCAACGCGCCCGACTCGTTGCCGTGCGACTCGTACAACCGCTCCGCCGAGCGAGCAAGGCGCCGTGCGGTTGGTGGATCGAAGTACAACTCCGTGCGCGCCCTGCGCCACACCGCGTCGGCCTGACGGAGACGGAGACGCCTTGCACGGTATACGGCGGCGGCATCGGCCAACGCTGCCGCCGCCTCGAACGGCATGCCTGCTGCCACAAGCACCTCTGCCCGGTCGACGTTGCCCACTGCGGCATCAACAGGAGACGCTGCCGACGCACGATCGCGTGCCGCATTCATATACCGCAGAGCCGAGACGAGGTCGCCGGTGATGAGTGCGGCGTAACCCTGGTTGTGTTTCGCCTTCGCCGCGGTGTCGGGCAACCCGGCCTCGTGGAATAGCCGAGCGGCAGTGTCGAAGTCAGCGAGCGCCCCCGCCGGATCGCCCAGCTCGAGCAACGTGTTGCCGCGATTCATCGCCACCCGCGCGGCGCCGACAGGATCGACGTCCAGGCTCTCGACGGCCAGCCCGAAGAGCCGCAGCGCCTCGCGGCGGTTGCCCAGATGGAGCTCGATCAAGCCGAGCTGGCCCTGCAGAACACCCTGGGTATGCGCCGTCAGGCCGCTGCTGTCGAGCGCACTCCGGCAGACGATTTCGGCGTCCGAGATGTCGCCGCGCTCAAGCATGAGGTAACAACGCGTGCCGGCGATCCGCGCCAGGAGGTTCGAGTCTCGCGTGCGCTCCTCCGCCGCGGCGAGGGCGCGTCGAGCCAGCGCGTGACGCCCCGAATTGGAGAGGGTCAGAGCGCGGTCATAGAGCGCCTCCGCACTGAGCACGGTTCAATTATCGGCGCCCGGCGGCGCGCGCAGAGCATCACCGGGCGCCCAACTCGCTACACCCCCTCATGATCCCCGACCACCTCCTCGATGGCACGCCCGGCCCGCGTGCGCCGCTCCGCGGGCGTCGTCGCATCGCCGAGCCGGTCGAGCGCCGCCGCGATGCGTCCGGCCACTACGGGCGCGGCGAACGACGTACCGCTCCAGACCGCGAATCCGCCGCGGAAGTCGTCCGGATCCACCGACGCCCTCCGATGTCCCTCGAAACTGCGGGAGGCGAGGGGGTTGAATCCTCCGTTGACCGGCGGCATCGTGCTGACCACCGACGCCCCGGGTGCCCAGACGCGCACCCACGGGCCGTCGTTGCTGAACAACGCGGTCGTTCCGTTCGGGTTGAGCGCCCCGACGGAGAGGATCGGCGTCGCATCCTCGACCGGCCGCACGAACGACGCGCCTGACTCGTTCGGCCAGTCCCAGAACGCCGCCGGGAACTGCGGGCGATCCGTCGCATCGTTGCCCGCGGAGCAGACGACGACGGTGCCGGTCCGCCCGATCGCCGCCAGGAGCTCGTAGAGCGTGATGTCGTAGAGATCGTCCTTCGGCGTCTCGTGGTAGTAACCGATCGACAGCGTGAGTACGTCGAGACGGAGTCCTTCGCGGCCTGCCGCGTCCTCGCCCACCAAGCGGGCAACGTCCGAGAGTGCGGCCAGCAGCGCGTCCTCGTTAACTGTTCCATCCGCTTCGACCACCCGCCAGCTCACAATGTCGCAGTCCGGATTCGCCTGATGGATCAGGCCAGCGATGAACGTTCCGTGTCCCGTGATGGGATCGAGTGCGCCGTCGAGCCTTTCGTCGCTCTCGGCGTGCGAGACGCCATCCGTGCGGCCCTTGCGATATCCGATCGCCTTCACGGTCCCGTCCGGCATCCGCACGCCGATGTCGCGCGAGACGACCGCGTCCCCCGACCGCGAGTCGAACCAGGGATGCGTTCCGCATCCGCTGTCGAGGATGGCCACCCTGCTGCGTTCCGCAAGTGCGTGCCGCTCGGGAGGCACCAGCGTCACGGCCACGGGCTCGAGCCCTCCCGACCCGGACATGGCGTATCCGGACAGCGCGGCGAAACCGGACCGGGTGTTCCGCAGCCCGTACGGATTCGTCTGCTCGTACGGGTTCGTCTGCTCGTACGGGTTCGTCTGCTCATACGGGTTCGTCTGCTCATACGGCTGCGCGGTGACGTCCGCACCCACGCTCAACACGTGGTTGAGGCCGACGCCCTGGATCGTGTTGTCAGGAGCGAGCATCCGTGCCCGCTGCAGGACGAGCCAGGCGTTGGGTGCCTGCACACTGCTTTCGCCCGCGACGATCGGGATGCTCTTCACCCCGAGAGGACCGGTGGCCCACGGATGCCGCTGCACCCTGCGCGACCGCACGGCGTCCTCTTCGTCGAGGTGGGCGACGTCGGCGATGCGGTCTCGCGCGATGGTCCAGCCGAACGTCTCCGCCGCCTGCGACAGCAGGTCGAGCGTCGCATCGACGTCGCCCAGGGTCGAGACCAGGAGACGGTCAGGTGCGTACACGGTCGGATGGGCCACCACCCCCGGCACGGGAACCGCCTTCGCCGTCTCGGCTGTCAGCATTCCCAGCTCGGCCGGCGGTGTCTGCGGCTTCCAATGCCTCACGTGCCGCATTGCGCGTGTGTTCTCGGCCATGGTCTTTCCTTTCGGATCGGAGTGAGCGCAGCCACGGAAGGAGTTCCTCCGGGTCCGGGCGTCTTCGAGGGGGTTAGAGCATGAACGCGGCGGTCGTCCAGACGGGAGTCGATCCCGACGCGACCAAGGAGATCGCCGCCTCTCCGGGACCGATGCCGGCGAACGCGAACCGGCCGAAGTCATCTGAGTCGACGGTGCGTTCCCGCCCGTCGACGTCGATGTGCACCTCACCCTGTACGGCAGGCGTGCTCCAGCCGTCGATGCGGTAGCCGTCCGACTCGCGCACGACGCGCAGCAGCACCTCGTACCCGCCGGCGACGAAGCGCAGCGTTCGCTCTCCGTCGCCGCGCACGTTCTCGAAGGCGAAGTCTTCGGAGAGGAGTTCGAGCACGAGGAGGTCTCCGTCGAGCTCCGCACGTTCGAACGCCTCGACAGCGAGGGCATCGAGGTCATCGGGCGGCGTATCCATCCGTCGCCACATTCTGCGCAGCGCAGCGAGGAGTTCGGCGTCACCGAGTGCGTCGGGCTTCATCCGACCGCCTCCGCTTCGAGTGCGTCCCTGAGTCTCTCGAGGCAGCGCGAGCGGGTCGGTCCAATGCTTCCAATACGCATCCCCGTCTCCTCGGCGATCCTGCGGTAATCAGGTTTGTCGTCGAACGCCACAATGCGCAGAAGCCGCTGGCAGCGCGTCGACAGCATGCGAACGCATCGCCACAGGTCGGCGTCGGTCATGCGCCGCACAGCCGCGTCTTCCGCAGAGGGAGCCGCGTCCAGTCGGGGTTCGAGCTGGACGGGTTCGACCGGCATCGCGTCAGAGAGCCGCTTCATCGTGCGCCACGCCTCACGACGCGCTGTAACGGTCAGCCAAGCTGCGACGGCCGTCGGGTCTTCGATGGCGACGTAGCCGCGCACGAACCTCGCCCAGGTCTCCTGAACGACATCCTTGGCCGTGGCCTCGTCGAGGCGATACGCCCGCACAACGTGCCACAGCACGGGATTCATGGCCTGCACCAGACGGACGATAGCGGTGCGGTCGCCGTCCAGCCAGGAGCGGAAGGCATCCGCCGCCACCGCGTGAACGGGACGCGCGGATGCCTCCGCGGATTCGCCGGCCCCCATGGACACCACTGTGGCGCGTGCGCCCGGCTGCTGCAAGACGATCACGGAAGCCGAATGACCGTGATCGGTTGGGTGACTTCGAACGCTATCCGAGCGAGGTGGTCATCCCGGCGCTCGGCCGGTGACCGCTCGGAACTGGACCCAGCGTCGTTCTCCGTCACCGACTTCGTCGATGTCTTCTCCATGGCGAACCTTCCTTCGATCAACAGGAGCCTGTTCATCGGGGTTTGATACGCCACAACAAGATTATTTGCCGGTGTATCAGAACGATGAAGTCACGCTCCTCTTCGACGTCGGAACCAGAACAAGGAGTGAAGATGTCTGGAGTGCACCCGCCGCTGCCGAGCGAGATCCCCGGCGGCCTGCCCGAACTGATCATCGGACTTGACGGTCACATCTATCCCGCCACGGCCAACACGACGTCTGTCGTCGTTGCCGGCCGCAGGCATCCGCGGCTCTTCTCCCGCACGCACCGTCAACGAAGCTGGCGCGCGTGACGATGCGGCCCGAACGCGCGGGACTCGTGCTGCTCGCGGACGGTGCTACTGCGCGGCGGTGTGATACCGCTGCTGCGCGGAGGTCAGGCCCTCCGTTGTGACGTGGTCCACGGCATCCGCCCCGTCGGAGACGAGGTTCGGCAGCACCTGACGCTCGGCGGACGTGAACGGGCTCAGCACGTGGTCTGCGGCATCCGTGCGTCCGGGCGGTCGACCGACACCGACCCTGATGCGGATGAAGTCGGGCGTTCCGATGGCGCTCGCGATGTCGCGTACGCCGTTGTGGCCGCCGTGTCCGCCCCCGGACTTGAGCTTGATGGTGTCGAACGGGATGTCGAGCTCGTCGTGCACGACGATCAACCGCGACGGCTCGATCGAGTAGAACCGCACGAGCTGGGCAACGGGGCCGCCGGACACATTCATGAACGTGTTCGGCTTCGCCAAGACCAGGCGAGGGCCGCCGGGGACGATGCGTCCCTCTGCGACCCTCGCGTTGGTCTTGTGCGTCTTGAACGTGGCGGATGCGCGACGCGCGAGCTCGTCCACCACCATCTGTCCGATGTTGTGGCGGGTGCGCTCGTACTGCGCACCCGGGTTGCCGAGGCCGACGATGAGCCAGGGCTGCTCCGCCATGCGCGCGCTCCGCTTGTTCTAGTGCTGAGTTGTGGAGGAGGACTACTCGGCGGACTCGGCCGAAGCCTCGGACTCGGCAGCCTCGGCCTCGGCGGCCTCCTCTGCCTCTTCCGTCTCCTCCTCGACCGGAGCGGCCGGCAGGGTGATGGCGACGACGAGCGCCTCGGGGTCGCTCACGAGCGTGGAACCGGACGGCAGCACGAGTTCGGCCGCCGTGATGTGCGTGCCCTCCTCGAGGCCCTCGACGTCGACGACGACGCGCTCCGGGATGTGCGTGGCCTCGGCCTCGAGCGACACCGTCGCGAGGTCCTGCACGACGATGGTGCCCGAGAAGGGCTCGCCCTCGATGTGCACCGGAACCTCGACCTGGACCTTCTCGCCGCGGCGGACGATGATCAGGTCGATGTGCTCGATGATCTGGTGCACCGGATCCTTCTGCACGTCCTTGACCAGGGCGAGCTGGGACTTGCCGGAGATGTCGAGGTCGAGCACGGCGTTCGCCTTGCGCAGGATCAGACCCAGCTGGTGCGCGGGCAGCGTCACATGCTGCGGGTCGGTGCCGTGACCGTAGAGCACGGCAGGGATCTTGCCGGCGGCGCGGATCTTGCGCGCAGCGCCCTTGCCGAACTGGTCGCGGGTCTCCGCGACAACCTTGTTGCTGTCGTCAGCCATGGTGATGTCTCGCTTTCGGTGGGCATTCGGCCCACGTCGTATTGGGGATTCGTTGTCAACTCGTGCTGCATGTCAGCGTGAGGACAGACGTGAGCCTGGTCCACCGCGTCGATCACGGATGCTGCACCTGCGAAGCCGCGTTACCCGCGTTCGAGCCGGTGCCGGCATCCCTCGCCGAAGTTCGGTGTACAAGTCTACCAGCGCGCTGGAGCTAAAAGTGAAAGCCCGCTGGGGGCGCCAGCGCCGAGGCGGCTGCGCTGCGTCGGTTGAGCGAAAAGCCAATCCCTGCCGCTACCCCATGGCGTCGGCGCACAGCTGACCGAACAGGTCATCCGGGTCGCTCGGCACCCCGCGTCGCCCGAACCACGTGCACACGTTGCGCACATCGCGCTCGAGCAGGTCGAATCCGTTCGGGTTGCCGATGAGGTCCACGATCTGCGGCAGGTCGATGACGACGACCCGGCCGTCCTGCACCAGGAGGTTGTACGGCGAGAGATCCCCGTGGGCGGTCTGCGCCAGTGCGAACCGGTGCATGATCTCCACGACCTGGTCGAAGCACGCGCGGAGGTCGCCGTCGGTCAGCGACGCAGACGCCAGGCGCGGGGCAGCCCTGCGCGCGAGCGGATCGCCGATGAACTCCATCAGGATCTCCGTGCCCTGCACCTGCACCGGATACGGAACCGGGATGCCGACGCTCCACGCACCGCACAGCGCGCTGAACTCCGCAGCGGCCCACTGCACAGCGGCGACCGAGCGCCCGTAGTCGGACTTGCGGGCCATGGCGCGCATGTCGCGTGTGTTCCGCACTCGGCGTCCTGCCGTGTAGTCACCGGATCGGTGGAAGTCGCTGTTCTCGGCGCCGCGGTAGCGCTTGGCGGCGAGCACGACGGAGCGTCCGCCATCTACATCAGGCACGATGCCCGGCACTGCCCGCTCCAGCAGGAAGACGTCGGCCTCTTTACCAGTTTTCAGGATGCCGAGCTCGGTGTCGACGGCAGCCGCCGACGTGACGACCCAGTCGGGATGCGGTCTGGGACCGCGCTCGCTGGGCATGGTGGCAGGCCAGGTCGACCTGCGCTGACCGTCGTCGATGTCGAAGACGGTGAAAGTGGGGACGACGAAGTCGTCGCCGAAGAAGGACACTGCGGTCTCCAAGGGTGGGGAGGCCGCGGCCGTCGGCGAGGATGCTAGCGGCGAGCGGCCCCGCGTCGAGTGAAGGATCGGACCGGGACACGAAAGACTTCGGCCACGTTGAACACCTCCTTCACTCGGGCACCACCTGGTGCAGGTTCGTGCGGATGATCGCACCGCACACGTTCGGTGACATTACCAGCCCCGCACGCCGCAAATCGACCCGCCCCTTGCCGCCGACTCACCCTGATACTGCGTGCTGCAGTGGGGCGAGTGGGCGGCAAGGGGCGACTCGACGAGTTCAGGTCACTTGGCGGGGCATTGAGCCGGAAGCGTCACCAGTCGTGCATCGAACCGTCGAGCAGGCGGTTCACCGGGAGGTAGGCGCCGGCGTACGGATGCGCCGCAGCGACCTCGTCGTCGTACTCGACGCCGAGGCCCGGGGAATCCGAGGCGTTCAGCATGCCGTTCTCGAACGTGTACGTGGTGCGGAACACCTCGTGCGTGACCGGCGCGTGCTGCATGTACTCCTGGATGCCGAAGTTCGGGATCGCTAGGCCCAGGTGCACGGCGGCGGCCAGGCCGACGGGCGAGACATCCGTCGGCCCGTGCGCACCCGACTTGATCTGGTAGACGGCCGCATAGTCGAAGATGCGCCGCAGGCCCGTGATGCCGCCCGCATGCGTGACGGGGCTGCGCACGTAGTCGATCAGCTGCTCCTCGAACAGCTCGCGGTAGTCCCAAATCGTGTTGAACACCTCGCCGATGGCGAGCGGCGTCGTGGTGTGCTCTCGCACACGGCGCAGCACGGCCTGGTTCTCGGCCGGCGTCACGTCCTCCAGCCAGAACAGGTCGTATGGCTCGAGCGACTTGCCGAGCTTAGCGGCCTGGATCGGCGTGAGCCGGTGGTGCGCGTCGTGCAGGAGCGGCAGCTCGGGGCCGAACTCGTTGCGCACGGCCTCGAACACGGTCGGCGCGTGACGCAGGTAGGCACGGGTGTCCCAGCTCTCCTCAACGGGAAGGGCGCTGCGGCGTGCGGGCTCGTAGTCGTAGCGGGCGTCGGATCCGGCATCCGTTCCCGCTGACGCGTTGCTCGAGTGCGCAACGCCGTACACCGAGGGCAGGCCAGGGATGCCGGTCTGCACCCGGATGGCGCGATATCCCTCGTCCAGGTGCTCGCGGATCGAGTCGAACAGCTCCGGCAGGTCGACTCCGGATGCGTGGCCGTAGACGAGCAGGCCATCGCGGCTCCGTCCGCCGAGCAACTGGTACAACGGCATGCCTGCTGCCTTGGCCTTGATGTCCCAGAGCGCGGTATCGACGGCGGCGATGGCAGCCATCGTCACGGGTCCCCGGCGCCAGTACGCGCCGCGGTAGAGGTACTGCCAGGTGTCCTCGATGCGGCTGGCGTCGCGTCCGACCAGCAGAGGCACGACGTGCTCCGACAGGTAGGCGGCGACGGCGAGCTCGCGGCCGTTGAGCGTCGCATCTCCGAGTCCGGTGAAACCGTCGTCTGTCGTGATGCGAAGGGTGACGAAGTTGCGTCCAGGGCTCGAGACGAGCACCTCGGCGGACTGGATGATCATGTGCGGATTCTCCTCGTGATGGGTCCGGAGTAAGAGAGTGGGCTGCGACGGAAAGCGGGCTCAGCCCAGGTACGCGCGACGGGCGAGCCCCGGTTGCAGAACGTCGAGGGCTTCGGCGAGGTCGAGCCCTCTGACCCTCCCCCATTCCTCGATGGTGGCGAGGGATGCCCTGCCCGGCTCGTCGCCCGCGTCGAGCCTGGCAGTGATGATGGCGGCCTGCCGCTGCCGCAGCTTCTGCTGGCTGCCGTCGTCGATCTGCACGAGCCGGTGTGCGATGCGCGGATTGGCGAAGCGCGTGCGCAGGGCGGAGAGCGCGGCATCCGTCGTGGCCTCGTCGAAGGGCAGCAGCACACGTGCTTCAGCCCAGAGATCCTCGAGCAGCATGCGGCATTCCTTGTCGGCGAACGCCTCGGCGACGGTCTCGTGGCCGCGCGGGATGCCTGTGGCGGCCAGCAGCGTGTGCCCGGCATTCAGCAGCCACAGCTTTCGTCGCTCGTACGGCTCGATGTCGTCGACGAAACGCGCGCCGACCAGCTCCCAGGCCGGACGTCCGGCCGGGAAGTCGCCCTGGATGATCCACTCGCTGAACGGCTCGGTGACGACGGGGACGGCGTCGTCGTATCCGGTGAGCTCCCGAGCGGTGTCGCGGTCGGCGTCGGTGGTATGCGGAGTGATGCGGTCGACCATCGTGGAGACGAACGACACGTTCTGGGCGATCCACTCGGCGAGCGCACCATCATGCACCTCACGGTGCACGGCAAGGCGCAGCGCTTCGCCGTTGCCGGTGAGGTTGTCGCAGCTCACCAAAGCGATGGGGCCGGCGGATGCCTGCGCCCTCGCCGCGAGACCGCGCACGATCCGCGCTCCCGCCGTCTCATCGGCAGGCTCGGCGTGACCCGACTGCTCCTCAGCCGTCTCGTACGCCCGCTCCGTCACGGTGACGGTGACGAGTGCGACGGAAGGATCCGCAACGGTCCGTTCCCAATCGGATCCGGCTCCGTCGTGCGCCCGAACGATCGACTGCACGAGTTCAGCGCTGTCACCCTCCGCCGCACGGGTGATCAGCGTGTAGACGCAGTCCTGCGCGGCGAGGGCCGCGGCGGTGCGCGGCGAACGCCCGGTGAACGCGGCGATGCCCCAGGCATCGCGGTCGGCAGGCGGAAGCGCGTTCGCACGTTCCGTGTACCAGGCCTGATGCGCGCGGTGGAAGTAGCCGAGCCCGAGATGCGCCATGCGCACCTCGGGGCGCGAGGAGCGGGCGTCAGCGACCGAGGGCATCCGCGGGCCTCCGGCGACGTCCGCTCACGTTCAGCGACACGGGCAGGGTCCTCACGCGTCGACCGACTCGGTGACGATCTCGGTGTGCACGGGCTCGTCGTCGTACACGCCGTCGAGCACGTCGTCGACGAGGACTTCGCGTCCGAGGGTCGCCGACAGGTACACCGAGCGAACCACGGCCAACGACAGCAGTGCGTCGGCGACGGTCACGCCCGGCGCACGGCCCGTGCGAATGGCGTCGACGATGTCGAGGTACTGGCGCTCGTGTCCCTCGACGAAGGCGTCGGCGGGTCGAGTCGTTCCGTAGAGGTCGCCCGGACCGACCAGTTCCGCCGCGCGATTCTGCGTGCTGGAGCGTGTGGGATCCGCGTTCGAGTCGCCGGCTGCACCACCGGAGACGAAGTACGCCAGCTGGTCCTGCTCGACGACCGCCGAGCCGTTCGAGCCGTGCACCTGCACGCGCACGGGGAGTCCGGGGAATCCGGCGGTCGTGGCGTGCAGCACCGCGAGGGCACCGTTCTCGAACCGCACCGTGGCGACGGCCGTGTCCTCGACCTCGATCCTGTCGTGCGCGAGCCTGGCCGTGTGCGCGTAGACCGCGACCGGCTTCCCGAGGAACCACACCATCAGGTCGACGGTGTGCACACCCTGGTTCATGACGGCTCCGCCGCCGTCGAGCTCCCATGTGCCGCGCCACTGACCGGAGTCGTAGTACTCCTGCGTGCGCCACCACGGAACGGATGCGACGGCGCTGGTCAGCACGCCGAACTCGCCGGAGTGCGCGGCGTTCGCGACGACCACCGAGGCCGGGTCGAAGCGGTGCTGGCTGATCACGGATGCGACCAGGCCGCGCTCTGCAGCCTCGTCGGCCAGCTCGCGGATGCGCCTCGCCCGCGGCACGGACACATCGAGCGGCTTCTCGATCACCACGTTGCTTCCGGCCTTCAGCGCCGTCTCGGCGAGCTGCACGTGCAGGCCGCTCGGCGTGCAGATGACGACCAGGTCGACGGGATGCGCCTCCAGCGCTTCCCCGAGATCGGCGAACAGTGCAGGGCGCGGCTGACCGGTCAGCTCGACGAGCCCCGCCACGCGTTCCGCAGCGGGCGTCACCGGATCGATCAGCGCGACCGTGTCGAACTGCCCGAGAGCGGCGAGCGCTCGCACGTGGTTGTCGGCGATGACGCCGCAGCCGACGATGGCAGCGGTCAGGCGGGGCCCGGCGTCGATGCCCGTAGTGGTCTGAGACAGGGAACTCATGCTGCGGATACTCCGATCCGGTCGAGGAGGCGGTTCAGCGCGCGTCCGGCGGTGCCGAAGGCGCGTGGCCCGGAGAAGCCGCCGAGGGCGAATCCGTCGGCGAGGTGGGGTTCGAGGGAGGCGAAGCCGCTGTATCCGGCATCCCTGAGGGCTGTGACGGTCTGCAGCAACTCGCCGTCGCCCTCTCCGGCCGGCACGACGCTGCCATCGGCGAAGAGCGCGTCTTTCACCTGCAGGTACTCGACGTGCTGGTTCAGGAGCTGCCAGGCATCCGTGAACGGCTTGACGCCCACTTGAACGAAGTTGGCGTTGTCCCAGGCCAGGCGGAGGGCGTCGGATCCGACGGATTCCACGATGTCGAGCACGCGGGACGGCACGTCGCCGTAGATCTCCTTCTCGTTCTCGTGCAGCAGCACGACACCCTCTCGCTCGGCGAGATCGGCGAGCGCGCGCATCCGCACGAGAACGTCGTCGCGGATGTCCTCTGCCGCGATGCCCTCGCCCCGGTAGAACGAGAAGATGCGCACGTAGCGCGAGTCGAGTGCGTGGGCCGCAGCGATCGCTCTGCTCAGGCGCTCCACCTCGTGCTCGACGGGCAGCGAGATGTCGACCTTGCCGATCGGGGAGGCGATGGCGGAAACGCCGAACCCTGCGCCATCGATCAGCGTCTTCAGCTCGGCCAGGCGATCGGCGTCCAGGTCGACGATGTTGACGTTCCAGGCGCTGCGCACCTCGATGTGCCGGGCGCCGAGCGCCTCGAGCACGGCCAGTTGGATATTCGGGTCTGCATGGATCTCGTCTCCGAAGCCGGAGAGAAGCCAGGTGGGGCCTTCAGCGGCCGTGGCGGAGCTCATGCCATCGACACTAGGCAGCCGCTGGATGCGACTGCAAACGTTTGCCACGGTTTGCCATGGGCCGCACCGCACCGGCGCCAGGACGAGCCATCGCCTCAGCTGATGATCTCGTGGAACCCGGTCAGGGCGGAGCTGCCGCCGGTGATGCCGAAGACCTCGAGGGAGATGATCCGCGTGACGGGAACGGATCCATCCGTCGACGGCGGGTGCGAGATGTCGTACTGCACTGCGGCGCCGTTCTGCAGGATCCCCTTCAGCGACGAGCAGTACGTGTCGACGCCGCCGCTGAACGCCATCTGGGTCGCGACGGTGTCGGTTCCCTCACCGTCGGCGTCCCGCGTGTCGAGCCGGAATCCGGGGATCGTCACGCTGTCCATCGAGAGCTTGAGCACCGTCGCCGTGCTGCCATCGGAGAGGCGCACCGTGGCGAGGCCGAGGTAGCGAAGCCCCGAGAAGGCGAGGGACGAGCCCTGCAGGAGCGCCGGCTTGCCGGTGAAAACGGGAGAGGCGGATGCCGGCGCGATGAGCTGCGGTCCGGCCGGGACCGCAGGAGTGGAGGTGCCGCCGCCCGTGCCGCCGCCGGTGCCGGCGCCGGTGGCCCCGCCTGATGACGGATCCGTCGCCGTGCCCAACGGCGCAGGGGTCCCCGTCGAACTCGGCGTGGGCGTGGGACTGGGGGTCGAGCAGTCGCCGATGAATCCGAGGATGCACACACCCGTCGCCTCGGCAGCAGCAGCCCGCTGCGGTTGGCCGGTAGTGAGTCCGACTCCGACGGTGACGGTCAGCGCGATCGCGAGCGCTCCGCCCGCGGTGCTTCGTCCGACTCCCTTTCCCGTTGATCGGGATCCACGACGCCGCACCGACGCAGCTGGTGCGGCTGCTCTTGCCGGGCTCGCGGTCGCGACCGGTGCGGAATCGTCGAATGCGTCAGGAACCGGCGGCAGGTCGTCGTCCGAAGGTGGCACGAGCGCGGCGATGGCATCCGCTGAGGCACTCGTCTGGTCGTCCGTCTCGCCGTCGGAGTCGTGGTCCGCCTTATCGGTCACACTGTCACGATCGGCCGGGTCGTCGTCGGACTCTGCACGGCCCTCGGCTTCCGCGGTTGCGGCGTGACGCGGCATCCAGGAGACGATCATCACCCCGCCGACGCTCGCCAGGATCATGCCCACGAAGAACCCGCCGAGGTTCACGCCGACGAGCGAGTAGACGGCGACGACGAGCGCGATCACGCCGTAGAAGATGCGGTGCTGGGGCATCAGCGTCGCCAGCACGCCGACGAGCACGAGCACGATCGGGATCAGCGTCGCCTGGAACCCCTCGATGCCCACCTGCACCTTCATGTCGCCGAGCGACAACTGGCCGGAGAAGAACATCTCGATTCCGCCGAGCACGGTGAGGACTCCACCGATGAACGGTCGCTTGCGGTACCACGCGACGAAGGCGTGCCACCTGCTGGCGGTCTGCACAGTGTTCTCCATTCGGGCTGGAATTCGGGACGGTGCCGTCGGGTCTGGCTGCGGAGCGGATGGCGCAGCGCAGAGTGAGGAAGTACGAACTGGGCGGGTGGCGGATGCCTCGCCGGCTGCATCCGCCACCCGTCGCGAGAGCGTTCGGCTAGAAGCAGGTCTCGCCGTTGGTGAGCTGCAGGTGCAGGCCGGACAGGTTGAAGACGGAGGCCTGGGTGCTCCACGCGGTCTGCTTCAGGCCCTTGATGACCACCGAGTCGGCATCCTGGGCGAAGTCGCCGACGGACCCCTTGGCGTCCGTGTTCACCGTCGACGCGTCGACGCCGATGCGGATGTTGTTGAACGTCGCGTCGCCCTGCAGGTCCGTCATGCCGATCTGCATGTCGGTCGCGGTCGCTGGATTACCGCCCCCGCCTGCCGTGATCTTCAAACCGACCGGCATGCCGGGCACGACGACGGACTGGCAGAGGTCGTAGAGCTTCGCGCTGGAGATGTTCGCGACCGACACGGGGTGCGTCGTGCCGTCCTGCTGCTTCGCCACGCCGGAGTATTGCGAGAACCCTGTGGCATCGAGCTCGCTGGCGCCGACCTGGAACGTCGAGCCGGAGACGGTGAACGCGACAGGCACGGCGCCGTTGGCGACCCCCGTCATGAGCAGGCTCGCAACGACTCCGACCGGCACGGCCGCCAGTGCGACCCGGCCAGCGCGCGAAGACGTCAGGGAACGGAACTTCATAGATCCTCCTTGATCCGAAGTGCTGATGATGTGAACTGCGGAGCTGTCGTGCGCTGCGGTGAGGGCACGCGATGCGCCAACGCGGCTCGGAGTCGCGGGGTTGCATCGCTATTGACCGAGCGTCAGTAACTATTTACCACGAGTCAATAACGGATGCCAGTCCCCAGTTTCGTCCCCCAGGTGGGGGTCATGCTAATCCGCGGGGTCCACGCTCCGATAGAGCCGTGACCGACGGCATCCGTCTTCCCGGCGAGGGGCGCGCCCGAGCACGCCCTAGGCTCATTGCATGCCCGCCGAGCGCCGTACCCGCATGACGCCGGACGAGCGTCGCGCCCAGCTCATCGCACTCGGTGTCGCCGCTCTCGCCGACCGTCCGCTCGGACAGTTGAACGTCGAGGACCTCGCCGCGCAGGCCGGGGTCTCCCGTGGCCTGCTCTTCTACTACTTCGAGTCGAAGCAGGGCTTCCATCGCGAGGTGGTTCGTGCTGCGCGCGACGGCATGCTGAATGCGACAGAGCCCCAGCTCGACCTCCCTCCGTTGGAACGGCTGCACGCGACGCTGGAGAAGATCGTGACGTTCGTGCGGGATCACCGCAGCACGTTCGTCTCGCTCGTGCACGGCGTCGCCAGTGGCGACGACGAGGTACGCGCCGTTGTCGAGGAAGCGGAGCGGATCCAGACGGAGCGCGTGATCGCGGTGTTCGACGAGCTCGGCGTTCCCTCGTCGCCGCTGCTGCGCGTCGCGCTCCGTGCCTGGGTCTCGTTCGCGGAGCGCGCGCTCGTGGACGGCGAACTCGAGCCGGGCGAAGCCGGGGACGCGGCGGCGGCCGAATTCCTGTCGTTCCTCGAGCGAAGCGTTCTCGCGGTCGTCGAGACTGTGACGGGTCCGTTGCCCGGGGCCGCACGCTGACACCTCGACGCCACTGCCCCTGCGGACAGAGACTTGGCAAACGTTTGCCATTTGTTGCCGAATCGGCGGATCGCTTGCTTTGCTGTCTCCATGCAGGACCAGGGCGAACGCGCAGCGCGACCGGCGACGCTCGCCGACGTGGCGGAGCGCGCCGGCGTGGCGATCTCGACCGCATCCCGAGCGCTCTCGAATCCCGGACGCGTCAACGTCACCACCCGTGAGCGCATCGAGCGGATCGCCGCAGAGCTCGGATACTCCCCCAATTCGCAGGCCCGCGCCCTGACATCCGGCCGCAGCGGCGCCGTCGCCGTTCTCGTGTCGGATGTCACGAACCCGTTCTACTTCGACATCATCCGCGGCACGCAGCGGCAGCTGAAGGCGTCCGGATACTCGCAGCTGCTGATCGACACCGAGGAGTCCGACCAGAACGAGGATGCGCTTCTGCACCGGCTGCGTTCCTCGTTCGACGGCGCGATCCTGGCGGCATCCCGCCTCTCGGACAGGGCGCTTGCAACCCTCGCCGCCGAACTGCCGCTCGTGGCGATCAATCGCCAGACGCGGGGCGTGCCGAGCGTCTTCATCGACACACCGAGCGGCACCGTGCAGGCCGTCGAGCACCTGGTGTCGCTCGGCCACCGATCCATCGCGTACGTTTCGGGCCCAGCGACCTCCTGGCCCAACGAGAGCCGCTGGCGCGCCTTCGTGAAGGCCACGAAGGCGCATGACGTGCGCGCGGTACGGCTGGGTCCGTTCTCACCTCGTCAGAGCGCCGGTGCGGCGGCGGCGGACGCCGTTCTCAACGCGGATGTGACGGCCGCCATCGCGTTCAACGACCTGCTCGCGATCGGCATGCTGCAGCATCTGGCGAGCCGCGGCATCCGCGTTCCCGCCGACCTCAGCATCGTGGGATGCGACGACATCTTCGGTGCTGACTTCTGCAACCCTCCGCTGACCACCATGACCGCGCCGATCGAGCAGGCCGGACGGCTCGCCGTCTCGCTGCTGACTGCACAGCTGGATCCGCGGTCGGCGCCGAGCGCACGCCACGCCGCCGTGCTTCCCACGCACCTCACGGTGCGTGCGTCCACCGGCGCGGCGCCCGCCGAGCCTCCTGTCTCCGCACCTGCATCTGCACCGGCGCCCCAAGCGGTACCGACATCGCACGCCGCACCGAGTTCTGATGCGGACTCCGGTACGGAGTCCGTTCCTTCTGCCGCGCAGCTCGACGCCTGAGCCCAGCATCGCCCATCCAGTTCCCGAGGAGATCGCCGACATGACCGCACTCGCACCGCATCCCGACCGACTCTTGCCGGCAGATCCGGCGACCAGGGATGTGGCCAGGCGACTGTACGCCGAGGTCGCGGACGCCCCGATCTACTCGCCCCACGGCCACGTCCCGGCCGACATGCTGCTCGACGACGAGCCGTTCGGCGATCCCGCTCAGCTGCTGATCACCCCCGACCACTACGTGACGCGTCTGCTGCACGCCGTCGGTGTGCCGCTCGGGCGGCTCGGTGTCGTGCGTCGCGACGGAGATGGCGCCGGCGGCACGGCAGCCGCATCCGGTTCCGGTTCGGCCGAACCCGCGGTCTCGGGACGCGAAATCTGGCGCACGCTCTGCGAGAACTGGGACGTGTTCCTCGGCACGCCTGTTCGCTACTGGTTCGAGAGCGAGTTCAGCGAGGTGTTCGGGCTCACCGATGCCCCGTCCCCGCAGACCGCCGACGCCCTGTACGACCAGCTGACCGACGCCCTCGCACGACCCGAGTTCCGTCCGAGGGCGCTGTTCGAGCGCTTCCGCATCGCCGTGCTCGCCACGACCGACGATCCGGCAGACGACCTCGCCGCACACCTCGAGCTTCGGGACGACCCTTCGTTCGACGGCCGAGTGCTGCCGACGTTCAGGGCCGATCGGTACATGCATCCGCTCGAGCCCACCTGGCGGGGCAAGCTCGATGAGCTCTCTGCAGCGGCGAACATCGACTGCGGCACCTACGCCGGCCTGCTCGACGCGTTGCGGTCGCGGCGCGCGTACTTCAAGGCTGCCGGCGGAACGGCGACCGACACCGGGGTCATCGACGCCGGAAGCGAGCCGCTGCACACCGCGGACGCCGAGCGCATCCACCGCGAAGCGCTCGTCGGAACGATCAGCCAGGCGGATGCCGATGCCTACCGTCGCAACATGCTCTACCGTCTCGCCGAGATGAGCGCCGACGACGGGCTCGTGATGCAGCTGCACGCCGGCGTCATCCGCAATCACCACCGGCCGACCTTCGACGCGTTCGGACCAGACACCGGGCACGACCTGCCTGCTGTCGGCGGATACACCGTGCCGCTCACGCCGATCCTGCGCGACTTCGGCGTGGACCCCACGTTCCGCATCGTGCTGTTCACGGTGGACGAGACGCTGTTCTCGCGTGAGATCGCACCGTTGGCCGGCTTCTATCCGAGCGTGTTCGCGGGCGCGCCGTGGTGGTTCCTGGACTCCCCCGCCGGGATCGCGCGCTACCGCTCGGCGGTGACCGATTCCGCCGGATTCGTCAAGACGAGCGGATTCATCGACGACACCAGGGCGTTCTGCTCGATCCCGGCCCGCCACGACATGTCGCGTCGCCTGGATGCCGGGCACCTGGCATCTCTCGTGGCGACGCACCAGCTGAGCGAGGACGACGCGCTCGGCGTCGCCCGCCGCCTGGTCGCCGACGTGCCGATCGGAACCTTCCGCCTCTGACGTTTCGCGCGGAGGAACACGCATCCTCACGTGGAGGAACACGCACCCTCGGGCGGAGAAACGGGCACCCTCGGCCGGAGAAACACGCACCCTCGCGCGGAGGAACGGGCACCCTCGGCCGGAGGAACGGGCACCCTCGCGATGAAGGGGCGCCCTTCCCTTGGGAAGAGCGCCCCTTCGGACGAACGCGTGTGGGCTACAGGTTGATCATGTGGCCGACGAGGCCGTGGAAGGCGTCCTGCATCGACTCCGAGAGGCTCGGGTGCGGGTGCACGTTGCGGGCCAGCTCGAGTGCTCCGAGATCCCACTTCTGGGCCAGCGTGAGCTCGGGCAGAAGCTCCGAGACGTCGAGCCCGACCATGTGGCCGCCGAGCAGTTCGTGGTGCTTCGTGTCGGCGACGAGCTTGACGAATCCCCTGGCGTCGCCGAGGGCGTGCGCCTTGGCGTTCGCCAGCATCGGGAACGTCGCCACCTCGACGTCGTACCCTGCGTCGCGCGCCTGCTGCTCGGTGAGTCCGAAGCTCGCCACCTGCGGCTGCATGTACGTCGCGCGGGGCATGTTGCGGTAGTCGCCGAGCGCCATGGTCTCCGCGCCGCCGATCGTCTCGGCGGCCACGATTCCCTGCGCCTCGGCCACGTGGGCGAGCTGGAGCTTGGCCGTGACGTCGCCGATGGCGTAGATGCCGGGAACGTTGGTCCGCATGAAGTCGTCGATCGCGATGGCGCCGCGATCCGTCAGTTCGACGCCGGTGTTCTCCAGGCCGAAACCCGTGACGTTCGCGGCGAATCCGACGGAGATGAGCGCCTTGTCGGCCACCGCTGTGCCGGTCGAGCCGTCCGCCGCCGTGTACGTCACCGTCACCTGGTTGCCGTCGTCGACCACCGTCTCCACCTTCGTGGAGGTGAGGATCGGCACGCCGAGCGACTTGAAGTGCTTCGTGATCTCCTTGGAGACGTCGACGTCCTCGTTCGGCAGCGCGCGGTCGAGGAACTCGATCACCGTGGCCTGCACGCCGTAGTTGGCCATCACGTAGGCGAACTCCAGGCCGATGGCGCCCGCGCCGACGATGACGATCGACTTCGGCAGGTCGCGGTCGAGGATGAGCTCCTTGTACGTCACGACGTTCTCGCTCAGGGTCACGCCCGGCAGCAGGCGAACGGTCGACCCGGTCGCGATGATCGCGTTCTCGAACGTGAGCTGCTCGGTGCCGCCCGCGGCGAGCGCGACATCCATCGACTTCGGGCCGGTGAAGAATCCGTGGCCGTCGAACTCGGTGATCTTGTTCTTGCGCATGAGGAAGTGCACGCCCTTGGCGCGGGCATCCGCGACCTGGCGGCTGCGGTCCCAGCCGACGCCGTAGTCGGCGTGGATGTCGCCCGAGATGCCGAACTGGGCACCCTCGCGCGTGACGAGGCTCAACACCTCGGCGTTGCGGATCAGCGTCTTCGCGGGGACGCAGCCGATGTTGAGGCACACCCCGCCCCAGTACTGCTGTTCGACGACCGCGACCTGAAGGCCGAGTTGCGCCGCGCGCACGGCCGCGACGTAACCGCCGGGTCCGGCTCCGAGCACGACGAGGTCGAAGTGGGGCATGGGTCCTCCTTGATGCATCTGATTCCGCTGCCGGATGCCGAACGCGAACGAACGAGACATCGACGCGGGCCGAGGCACGACAATGCCTCGCTCCGGGCTCCAGCGCGCACTACGGGATGCTACCGGCTCGCCCTCGGAACGCGGCCCCGCGCTGCTCAGAGCTCATCCGCTCAGCGCGAAACCGCACCGGATGCCGTGCGCCCGACGCTCCGGAACCGTCGCAGTCGCAGGCTGTTGCCCACGACGAACACGCTCGAGAGCGCCATGGCCGCGCCGGCGAACATCGGATTCAGCAGCCCGAGCGCCGCGATCGGCAGGGCGGCGACGTTGTACGCCAGCGCCCAGAACAGGTTCGCCTTGATGGTGCCGAGGGTGGCGCGGGACAACCGGATCGCGTCGACGGCCGCGAGGAGGTCCCCGCGGACCAGGGTGATGTCGGAAGCCTCGATGGCGACATCCGTGCCGGTTCCCATCGCCAACCCGAGGTCGGCAGTGGCGAGCGCAGGGGCGTCGTTGACGCCGTCGCCCACCATCGCGACGACGTGGCCGTCGTGCTGGAGGCGTGCGACGACGTCGACCTTGTCCTCGGGCAACACCTCGGCCAGCACCTCGTCGATGCCGACCTCGGCCGCGATCCGGTGCGCGACCGCCGCGTTGTCTCCGGTGAGCAGAACGGGGGTGAGCCCCAGGCGCTTCAGCCGTGCGACGGCATCACCGCTGGTGGGCTTCACCGTGTCGGCGACGACGAGGATGCCGCGTGCGGCACCGTCCCACCCGACCGTCACGACGGTCTTGCCGCCCTGCTCCGCTCGTGCCTTCGCCGCCGAGACCGCTGGGCCGAGCTTCTGCCCCCGGTCGCTCAGAAGCGCTTCGCGCCCGACGACGACGGCGCGACCATCGACGACCCCCTGCACTCCCCTGCCTTCGAGGTTCGTGAACCCCTCGACGGGCGCAAGCGTTCCTGCCTCCTGCGTCGCCGCCTTCGCGATCGCCTGTGCGATGGGGTGCTCGGAGGCGTCCTCCAGAGCCCCCGCCACACGGAGAAGCTCGGCGCGATCCGTTCCGGGCTCGGTGACGACGTCGACGAGCGTCATGCGTCCGGTCGTGACGGTGCCGGTCTTGTCCAGCACGATCGTGTCGACTTTGCGGGTCGACTCGAGGATCTCCGGTCCTCGGATCAGGATGCCCAGCTGCGCCCCGCGCCCCGTTCCGACCAGGAGCGCCGTCGGCGTCGCGAGTCCCAGAGCGCAGGGACAGGCGATGACGAGCACGGCGACGGCGGCGGTGAACCCCGCCGATGCCGGATACCCCAGAGCCGGCCACATCACGAGCGCGACAACGGCGATGCCGATGACGATGGGCACGAAGACGGCGGAGATGCGGTCGGCGAGACGCTGAACCTGCGCCTTGCCCGATTGGGCCTCTTCGACGAGACGGGCCATCCGGGCCAGCTGCGTCTCGGATCCGACCCGCACGGCCCGCACCACGAGGCGTCCACCCGAGTTGACGGCTCCGCCGGTCACGTCGTCGCCCGCCGCGACCTCGCGCGGCACCGGCTCTCCCGTGAAGGTCGACGTGTCGAGTGCCGACGTGCCAGAGGTGACGATGCCATCGGTGGCGACCTTCTCGCCAGGACGCACGACGAATTCATCTCCCACGTGCAGCTGCGCGATCGGGATCCGCGTCTCAACACCGCCGCGCAGGACGCACACGTCCTTCACACCGAGCTCCAGCAGCCGCCGCAGCGCCGCCCCGGCCTTCCGCTTCGAGCGCCTCTCGATGTAGCGGCCAGCGAGCACGAACGTGGTCACGCCGGCGGCGACCTCGAGGTAGATCTGCGACGATCCGTCGCCTCGTTCGAGCGTGAACTCGAAGGGATGCGTCATGCCGGGTATCCCTGCGGTGCCGAGGAACAGCGCGTAGAGCGACCAGAGGAACGCGGCGAGCGTGCCCATCGAGATGAGGGTGTCCATCGTCGCCGCGCCGTGCCGGAGGTTGGTCCAGGCGGCCCGATGGAAGGGCAACGCGCCCCACACGATGACGGGCGCCGCGAGCACGAGCGACGCCCACTGCCAGCACGTGAACTGCAGCGCAGGCACCATCGCGAGCACGATGACCGGCAGGGACAACACGGCTGACACGACGAGTCGCGTGCGCAGGGAGCCGAGTTCCGGATCCGACTCGCCGGCGCCATCCGTCTCCGCCTCCCGTGCCGTCTCGGCCGGCGGCGCGGGAAGCACGGCCGTGTAGCCGGCCTTCTCGACTTCGGCGATCAGCAGCGAGGTGTCGAATCCGGTGGGTACGGCGGCCGTCGCCTTCTCCGTGGCGTAGTTGACGGTGGCCGTGACGCCGTCGAGCCGGTTGAGCTTGCGCTCGATGCGGGTCGCGCACGACGCGCACGTCATGCCCCCGAGCTCCAGCTCGACGCTGGAGCTTTGAGCGGATGTCACGGAGGCGCGACCGGCCGGTATGCCTCGTGCGGGCACCGGGGCGACGGTGCTCACGCGATGCGCGCGGCCGAGTATCCGGCCTCGTCGACCGCGGCCAGCACGGCGGCATCGTCGAGGACGTCGGTCGAGTCGATGACGAGCTTTCCGGTCTGCGCGCTCACCTGGATGCCGTCGACGCCGGCCACGAGACCGACCTCGTCGCGCACCGAACGCTCGCAGTGCTCGCAGGTCATCCCTGTCACTCGGTACTCCGTCGTCGTCATGCCGTCGTCCTCTCCGTGGCTATACCCGTTAGGGGTATGCGCTCAACAGCATAGTACCCCCTAGGGGTATCCCAGACACTTCACCATTCTTCGATCCGGACCGAGCCGATCCGAACAGATCGGGATCGCTATCCGATGGGCAGGCCGACTCGATTCGCCTCGAACGCGCGCCGAAGCTCAGACAATGCCGACCGTGCGACTTCGAGATCGCCTGGATCGACGACGGAGGAGATCAGCTCGTCGAGCCGCCTGTCGAAGGTCTCCTCGGCCTCGGCCACGAGGACCTCGCCCGCCGAGGTCAGGCTCAGGAGCGACGATCTCCCATCAGCCGGATTCGGTGAGCGGAACGCCCATCCCGCGGCCACGAGCCGGTCACCGCCCTTGCTGATCGCGCCGACACCCGCGGCGAACGCCGTGGCGATGTCCGCCACCCTGGCGCCCGGATGGTCACGCAGGTACCGCAGGAACTCGAACTGGGACGTGCCGATACCGTGCTCCGCCCTCAGGGTCTCGCCGACGGCGTTGTACAGACGCGTCTCGCACCTCACCAGGTCGTCGAAGAAGCCACCATGTCGCGTCTTTGCAGATTTGGATGCCACGGCATACAGTTTACAAACTAGATGCCGCGGCATATACATGTCCGCGAAGTCAAGCGATCGCGGCGGTGAGGATGACGATGAGCGCACAGCAACGGATCGAACTCGACGCGCAGCTGAGGTTCACGCCCCAGCCGGCCGGACCGGCGACGATCGAGCAGGCTCGGGCCGGATTCGCCGCCTTCATGGGCCAGTTCCCGGTTCCCGCCGGTGTGCGCAGCACAACGGCGATGCTGGGCGGACGGCGGGCCGTTGTCGTAGAGGCTGAACAGCACGTCCGGCCGGGGACGATCCTTTATTTCCACGGCGGATCATTCTCGCAGGGATCCCCGGAGACGGCGATGGCCGTCACGGCCAACCTTGTCGTGCGCACCGGCATGCGCGCGGTCTCGGTGGACTACCGGCTGGCGCCGGAGCATCCGTTCCCGGCGGCGATCGACGATGGAGTCGCCGCCTACCGCTCGCTCCTGGAAAACGGCGCGGATGCGTCCACCGTCGCGTTCGCCGGCGACTCGGCGGGCGGCGGGCTCGCCGTCACCGTCAGCCTCGCAGCTCGCGACGCCGGGCTGCTGCTTCCGGCTGCCATCGTGGCGTTCTCGCCGGGGTTGGATCACACGCGCACCGGAGCGAGCATGCGCATCAAGGAGGGCGTTGACCCGTTCTTCACGTTCGCCGGGCTGGAACGCAACGGCGACCTGTATCTGAACGGCCAGGACGCCCGCCAGCCGCTCGCCACTCCGGCCGTGTACGCCGACCTCACCGGCTTTCCGCCGATCCTGCTGCAGGTCGGCACGAACGAGCTGCTCCTCGACGACTCGGTCCGTCTGGCCGATCGTGCCAGGGAGGCGGGCGTGGACGTCATCCTCGACGTCACAGCGAACGTCCCGCACGTGTTCCAGGCGTGGGCCGGCGTCCTCGATGAAGCGGATCACGCACTCGATCGCGCCGCGCTGTTCCTCACCCAGCGCGTGGCTGCGGCCACGGATCCCGGGTCGTCGGGCCTTGGGACTACGCCGGCCCGGCGAGTCCGATGATGTTGCCCTCTGGGTCGGCGAACTGGGCGACGCGGACTCCGCCGTCGGGTCGCGTCGTCACGGCGACGACGATCGTGGCGCCGAGCGCCACGGCACGCCCCAGGGTCGCAGCAACGTCGTCGACTCCGACGTAGAAGACCACCCGCGGAGCGAATCCCGACCCGCCGCCGATCCCGACCGGAACGCCGTCTCCCCCGGGGGACGGGTTGAACGAATACGACTCCGGATCGGAAACCTCTGAGGCGACGGGATCACCGGGCGGCGCGTCCCATCCGAAGAGTGCGGAGTAGAACGCGCGGAGCTCGTCCGGATGCTCTCCGATGATCTCGGCATGAACCACGGTGTCGACCATGATGCGATCCTCCCTCGCTTCAGACGTCGACTGATGAGTCGCGCATCCGACAACCGGAGGGGATCGATCACCGACCGGCGGCTCCGACCGGGGACGCCACGCACTGCGCGACGCCGAGATCGATCAGCCGGCCTGGGCCGCGAGGGTGTCTTCGGGCGCCCGCAGCCCGGCGAGGAGCAGCAGCACCATCCGCCTCGTGCGTCCCGAGGCCTCGGCCTCGATGGGCTCGCCGCCATGACAGAGGTTCGCGACTGCAGCCAGGAACTCGGCGGCGTCGACCTGCTGAACGATGTCTCCGGATGCGCGCGCCGCATCGAGCAGGCGCTCCAGCGTCGGCGCGAGGTGCGTGGCGAAGTACTCGGCGAGCGGCTCGTAGGCCGGATCCCCTGAGTGCAGCGCCGCCGCCAGTCCACGCTTGGCGGCAACGAACTGCGTGTAGCGCATGATCCAGCGGTCGAGCGCCTCGCCGGGCGGATATGCGGCCTCCAGTTCCGGCGCGGCGTCGACGCACGCGTCGATCTCGCGACGGAACACGGCGGAGATCAGGTCGGATCGAAGCGGGAAGTGGCGATAGAGCGTTCCCACGCCGACACCCGCCCTGGCCGCGATGGACCGGATCGGCGCATCCACGCCCGATTCCGCGAACACGCTCTTGGCCGCCTCCAGGAGCGAATCGAGGTTCTGGCGCGCATCCGACCGCATCCGCCGGGGCGAGGCGGCGTCAGCGAGAACCGACTCTGCGCTCGGGGTTGAGGACATTCGGAGCTCCTCGGCGACGGACGCGGACATGGGTGGTGGCAGGTGTTGATCAGGAGCGGACGGTTCGCGCGACGAGGCAGTGCGATTCGGCGAGCAAGCGTGTACAGTCCACTCTCGTAAGCGGAACACTGTTCCGGTAAGCCGTTCCAGCTCACCCGGAATGCTGTTCCGATTAATTCGATCATACGGCACCGCCCTCTCGGCGCCACGGTCGCAACTCGCGAGGAGCAACACACATGCAGTACCGCACACTCGGCCGTACCGGCATCAAGGTCACCCCGTTCGCTCTCGGAGCGATGATGCTCGGCTCGCTCGGCAATCCTGATCGACAGGAAGGCGTCCGCATCATCCACCGCGCCCTCGACGCCGGCATCAACTTCGTCGATACCGCCGACCGCTACGGCGACTCCGAAGAGGTCGTCGGCGAGGCGCTCAAGGGACGGCGCGACGACGTCGTGCTCGCCACCAAGTTCTGGGGGTCGGTCGACGACGACATCAACCATCGTGGCGCCTCCCGGCGCTGGATCATGCACGCCGTCGAGCGTTCGCTCCGCAACCTGCAGACCGACCACATCGACCTCTACCAGCTGCACAGGCCGGACCCCGAAACGGACATCGACGAAACGCTCTCCGCTCTCACGGATCTCGTGCGACAGGGCAAGGTGCTGGCAATCGGATCGTCGTCCATGCGCGGATCCGAGATCGTGGAGGCGCAGTGGATGTCCGAGCGTCGTGGATTCGAGCGATTCCGCACAGAGCAGCCGAACTATTCGATCCTCGACCGGGAGATCGAGCGCGAGATCCTGCCCGTCACTCAGCGCTACGGCATGGGGACCCTCGTCTACAGCCCGCTGGCCGGGGGCATGTTGACGGGTCGCTACCGCGCCGGAGCCGAGAACGACAACTTCCGCTCGACGCGAACCGGCATGCGCCACCTGCGCGACGAGCGTCGCATCGCGACCGTCGAACGACTCATCGCCCTCTCCGACGAGGTGGGCATCAAGCTGACCCACCTTGCAATGGCGTTCGTGATCGCCCATCCGGGCGTCACGTCCGCGATCGCAGGACCGCGCACGATGGAGCAGCTCGAAGACACCCTGGCCGGTGTGGACGTCGCCCTGCCCGACGAGGTGCTCGACCGCATCGACGAGATCGTCCCGCCGGGAGAGAGCGTCGGCGCGATGGACATGGTGTACCGCGGCCCGGAGATCGGCACCAGCGCTCTGCGTCGTCGACCGGCTTCCGAACGGACCGCGGCCGAGCCGACAGCGGCCTGAGCGGACGCCGGGCGTACGTCACGGATGTCACGGGAGACGGATCGTCCGCACACACAACTCGCGGCGGACGTCCGCACCCGCGCCGGCCGGGGCCGTGACGCCCGCGCGCCGCGTCAGAGCCGCCAGTGCAGGTTCACCAGTGCATGCACCTCGAAGAACACGACGTAGAGCACGTAAAGAGTGAGCACGACGGCCAGGAACCACTCGCGTTTGGAACCGGTGCGCCCGAGGACGGGCAGGCTCACGTATCCGTTGTCGTGCCAGAAGTGCCCGAGCAGCGCACTGCGACGCCACCAGTGCGGCGGCTTCGGCACCCACGGGTAGGTCGGCGGAATCCCCTCCACCGTGAGGAAGTCGCCGACGAGGTGCACGGCGTATCCGAGCACGACGGCAAGCAGGAGCCATCCGAAGCTCGTGCGGATGCCGGTGTCGATCGCGAGCGCACCGATCACGCCCACGAGCCACGCACGCGGCCAGGTGCTGATGATCTTGATCGACTTGATGGTGTGCGTCGCGAATGCGATCGCCGGGGCGGTCACGAGCAGGAGTCCGACGGACAGCGTTCCGACCGGTGAGTGTGTGTCCCACACCAGCAGCGAGGCCGCCCACGCGATCAGGCCGGCGATGACCGCCGCCCACACGGTGTGCGTCCCTTTGCGATGGCCGCCGGATGCCGTTGCCACCGCCTCGGAGGCGAGCTTGCCGAGCACGGGAACGGACCGCGAGATCGTCGCGGAATGATGGTCGAGATCCGCCACCAGCGCCCACCCCGCGACGACCAGAGCCCCGAGCAGTGCGACCTCCGGCGGTTGCACATCGAGCCCGGTGCTCATCGGGAGCACCCGTCCCGCCACGAACGGGATCGCCGGTGCGGTCGCCGTGACGGCGAGCCACACGGCGGCACCGCTGACGGCGTGATGCGCGCCCATCATGCGTGAGCACCCACCCGTCCGGTGCAGGTGCGTACCGCGGTCGCCCCGGTGGGATGCGCACAGCCGTGCGCGGGGTTCGGATGGTCGGCATCGAGTGGCACGGAACGCGAACGATCGGAGTCCGAATGGTTGAGGGAAGTCATCCTTTCGACCCTGGCATAGCCCGGCGACACCCGGACCGCCTGCCGCGTCGAGCCAGAGTGGTGTCCGACGCGGACGCGACGTGCATCGCGAGCGCCTGCCGATTGCGGAGTACGTTCGTCCGCGTGACGAGGTTGACAGCTGACGCGCATGTCCACAGCGAGTGGTCGTGGGACGCGGGTTCGGATCCGGCCTCGGCGGGTGCCATGCGGCGCATCTGCGAGCGGGCGGTCACGATCGGGCTGCCTGCCGTCGTGTTCACCGAGCACCTCGATTTCGAGGATGCCTGGCGAGCCGACGACGGCGACATCGGGGACCACGCGCAGAAGTACGTCGACGGCACCGGGCACGTGCGACTTCCGAGGTTCGACGTCGAGGGCTACCTCGATGCCATCGGACGGTGCCGACGCGACTTCGCCGATCTGCGCATCCTCACCGGCGTGGAGTACGGGCAACCGCATCTCTGGGATGCGAAGGCCGCCGCGCTGCTGTCGAGCGGTGCGATCGACCGCGTCAACGGGTCGCTGCACATGCTCGCGTTCGAGGGCGGGGATCGCACGGAGCCGACGACCCTGTATCGATACCGGCACGCGCACGATGTCATGAACGCGTATCTCGAGGAGATTCCGCTCATGGTTGCGGGATCCGACTCCTTCGCGGTTTTCACGCACATCGACTACGCCGTGCGGTCGTGGCCCGTCGCGACGGCGGGGCCCTTCGACCCGTACGACTTCGAGGAGGGGTTCCGCACGGCGATGCGAGCAATCGCGGAATCCGAGCGCGCCCTGGAGATGAACACCAGGCGCCTCTGGCCGTGGATCCCGCAGTGGTGGGCTGAGGAGGGAGGCCGCGCCGTTTCGTTCGGGAGCGACGCGCACCAGGCCGAGGGCCTCGCGTCGAACTTCCCCGAAGCGATGGCCATGGTGGAGTACTTCGGATTCCGCCCCGGCAGTCGGCCAGAGGACTTCTGGACGCGCTGATGCCGTCGGTGCGGGCGTCGCGAGCCTCAGCTCAGCCGTTTACCTGCTGACAATCTCCCGGTGCGCGCCGAATCCGGCGCAGGGCGCTACTCCGCGGCGGCGAGCTGCCCGCAGGCGCCGTCGATCTCCTTGCCGCGCGTGTCGCGGAGGGTCGTCGGGATGCCGGATGCCTCGAGCCGGCGCACGAACTCGTCGGTGACATCCTTCTCGCTCGCGGTCCAGATGGAACCCGGGGTCGGGTTGAGCGGGATCGGGTTGACGTGCACCCAGCCGTGCCCGCGCTCGTTGAGCTTCTGCGCGAGCAGGTCGGCGCGCCAGCCGTGGTCGTTCATATCCTTGATGAGCGCGTACTCGATGGAGACGCGGCGGCCGGTCTTCTCGAAGTAGTAGCGGGCGGCATCCAGGGCCTCGTCGACCTTCCAGCGCGAGTTCACCGGGATGAGCTCGTCGCGCAGACCGTCATCCGGCGCATGCAGCGACAGGGCGAACGTGAGCGGGATGTCCTCGTCGGCGAGCTTGCGGATGGCGGGCACGAGTCCCACCGACGACACCGTGATGCCGCGAGCGGACATGCCGAGCCCGTCGGGCTGCGGTGCGACCAACGTGCGCACCGCCGTCATCAGCCGCTTGTAGTTGGCCAGCGGCTCGCCCATGCCCATGAAGACGATGTTGTGCACGCGCTCAGGCGCACCGCTCGGGCTGTGCCCCAGCTCGCCCTGGGCGATGGCGCGGTTCGCGGCCACCACCTGGTCGACGATCTCCGCAGACGACAGGTTGCGGGTCAGTCCCTGCTGGCCGGTCGCGCAGAACGGACAGTTCATGCCGCATCCGGCCTGCGACGAGATGCACAATGTGATGCGTCCCGGATAGCGCATGAGCACGGATTCGACGAGCGCGCCGTCGAAGAGGCGCCAGAGGAACTTGATGGTCCGTCCGTCATCCGTTCGGAAGCGCCGCACCTCGGTGAGCAGGGGCGGGAGCAGAGTCGAGACGAGTTCGTCGCGACGGGATGCCGGCAGATCCGTCATGGCCGCGGCATCCGTCGTGTAGTGGGTGAAGTAATGCGTCGCCAGCTGCTTCGCGCGGAAGCCGGGGAGTCCGAGCTCCTCGACCTTCGCCTTGCGCTCAGCAGGCGTGAGGTCGGCGAGGTGCGTCTCCGGCTGCTTGCGGCGCGGCGACGCGAACTGCAGGGCAGGGCGGCCGTCGGCCGCCAGTTGCTGGGTCCAGCCCTCCGTCGCCGGGCGAACCTGGGGGCGCGAGGCGGCGTCCGCGCCGGCGCCCTCCCGGGTCGTCGCACGGCCGGTCGTCCGGATCGTCGTCTCGCTCACCCGTCAATTGTCGCAGGGCGCGGCTGGACGTTCACGGTCAGGCCCAGTACCACGTCGATCGGGCTGCCGCTCTGCTACTTCTGGATCCATGGCAGATCTCAGTGAACGCGTCTCTCGCGTGCTCGAACTCGATGCGACCTTTCCCGCGACGAAGCACGTCGGGCGGGTGGAAGTGCGACGCATCCGGATGCTCGCCGGCACCCCATCGGGAGCGCACGTGCACAACGGGCCCGTCTTCGGCGCGATCCTGGCCGGACGGGTTCGCTACGTGATCGCGGGCGGCGAGGAGCGGATCCTGCAGCCGGGCGACGTCTTCTACGAACCGGAGGGCTCGAAGATCGAGCGCTTCGATGCCCTCGACCACGATGTCGAGTTCATCGGCGTCTTCCCCCTCGAACCCGGCCAGGACGCGGCCATGGTCTTCGTCTGACGGGCCGGAGCCCGCTGAGCGGGCGCAGCCGCAGCCCTACGGGCCCGCTGAGCGAGTGCAGCTGCGCGGCGACCCTCAGGCCGATCCACCGTCGCCCGCGAGGGCCGACCGGATGTCCTCCACGGTCTGCTCGACCGACTCGTCGTCGCTGAACACCCGTCCGAACTCGTCGGGCTCGAGCGGCTCGAGTGCGGAGAGCTGGGAGTCGAGCAACCCTGAAGGCATGTACTCGTGCACCCGGGAATCGACTCGGTGCTGGAGCGTGGTGCGGCTCGGATCCAGGTGCGCGAAGAAGGCGTCGGGCGCGTATCCGCGCAGCAGGTCGCGGTAGCGGCGCTTCAGCGCACTGCACGCCACGATCACGCCGTCGCCGACGGCCAGCCGCTCGCCGATGATCCGCAGCCAGGGTTCGCGGTCGGCATCGGTCAGGGGGATGCCTGCGCGCATCTTCTCCTTGTTCACAGCCGGGTGCAGGTCGTCGCCGTCGATGAAGACGCGGCCGGAGGCATCTGCGAGCGCGTTGCCCACGACGGTCTTTCCTGCACCGGACACCCCCATGAGCACGATGGGCGGAAGCTGGGCGGGTGGCACGACGGTCATGCAGACATTCTGTCCGATGGCCGCGTGCGCGGCAGATGGTTTGCCACGCGCGACATGGGCAGTCCTTTAGAGTGGGAAGCCCGCGGCGTTGGGATACCAGCCGCGAGAGACATCCCCCTCCCCCGTCTTCATGAAGACCCGTCATCGAGGAGAAGTGCCGTGGCCGAGAACTCGGAATCCGCGAAGTCCGTTGCGAACATCGGTGTAGTCGGGTTGGCGGTGATGGGCTCCAACCTCGCCCGCAACCTCGCCAGCCGTGAAGGCAACACCGTCGCGGTCTACAACCGCACGCGGTCCCGCACCGACGAGCTGCTCTCCGAGCACCCCGAGGCAGGATTCCTGCCCGCGTACGACTACGAAGAGTTCGCCGCCACCCTGTCGAAGCCGCGCGCCGCGATCATCATGGTGCAGGCCGGACGCGGAACCGATGCCGTCATCGACGAGCTCGTCAGGGTGTTCGAGCCGGGCGACATCATCGTGGACGGTGGCAACGCACTGTTCACCGACACCATCCGCCGGGAGAAGGCCGTGCGCGACACGGGCATCAACTTCGTCGGCGCCGGCATCTCCGGCGGTGAGGAGGGCGCGCTGAACGGACCGTCGATCATGCCGGGCGGATCGGACGAGTCGTGGGTCACCCTCGGCCCGATCCTGCGCTCGATCGCCGCGGTCGCCGAGGGCGAGCCATGCGTCACGCACGTCGGCCACGACGGCGCCGGCCACTTCGTGAAGATGGTGCACAACGGCATCGAATACGCCGACATGCAGCTCATCGCAGAGGCGTACGACCTGATCCGCCGCGGAACGGGCAAGTCGCCGGCCGAGATCGCCGACATCTTCGCGCAGTGGAACAAGGGCGAGCTGGAGAGCTACCTCATCGAGATCACCGCCGAGGTGCTGCGACAGGTCGCCGCCGAGACCGGCAAACCGCTGGTCGACGTGATCCTCGATCAGGCGGGCGCCAAGGGCACCGGTGCCTGGACCGTGCAGACGGCGCTCGACCTCGGCATCCCCGTGTCGGGCATCGCCGAGGCCGTGTTCGCCCGCTCGCTGTCGAGCAAGCCGGCGCAGCGCACCGCGGCATCCGACCTGCCCGGCCCGTCGGAGACGTGGAGCGTCTCGGATCCCGACGCGTTCGTCGAGGACGTGCGCAAGGCGCTGTACGCCTCCAAGATCGTCGCGTATTCGCAGGGCTTCGACGAGATCGTCGCCGGCGCGCAGCAGTACGGCTGGGACATCGAGAAGGGCGACATCGCGGCGATCTGGCGCGGTGGTTGCATCATCCGCGCGCAGTTCCTCAACCGCATCACCGAGGCGTACGCCGAGGATGCCGGGCTCGTGGCGCTGCTCACCGCCCCGTACTTCCGCGAGGCGCTCGGGCGCACGCAGGAGGCGTGGCGTCGGGTGGTCGTGGCTGCGGCGCAAGCCGGGATCCCGTCCCCCGCGTTCAGCTCGAGCCTGGCGTACTACGACGGCCTTCGTGCCGACCGTCTGCCGGCCGCGCTCGTGCAGGGTCAGCGCGACTTCTTCGGCGCGCACACCTACAAGCGCGTCGACAAGGACGGCGTGTTCCACACGCTGTGGTCGGGCGACCGCTCGGAGATCGCGACGACACCGTCCACCCACTGACGACCTGACACCGAGGCCGTCGGAACACACCGACGCCACCAGGATCGCGGATCGGCGGGCACGCAACGAGAGCGTGCCCGCCGATCCGCATTTCAACCATCGACCGTCGCCTTGGCGCGACCGTCATCCACTACGGCCGGACGCACGGGAAAGCGCGGCGGGCGCCACTGCGATCAGATCGCCGCGTCGGCCAACGCGTCATGCGGATCCGCTGCCGTTGCAGGCGTCCGCACGAAGAACGCGGCGAGCACCGCGCCGAGCGACAGCACACCGCCGACGAAGAACGCCAGTCCGATCCCGGATGCCGTCGCCTCCCGCACGCTGGATCCCGCGGCGACGACGGTCGCCTCGCGCACCGACATGACGGCGACGAAGAGCGCCGTGCCTGCGGCGCCTGCGACCTGCTGAACGGTGCCGATGATCGCACTGCCGTGCGAGTAGAAGCGTTCGGGCACGGCGCCGAGTCCCGCTGTGAACAGTGGCGTGAAGAGGAACGCGAGGCCGATGCTGAGCACCACGTGGGCGGTCAGCAGGTACCAGGGCGGCGTGGCTGATCCGACGAAGGCGAGCATCCACAGCGCAGCGCTCATGGCGATGGCTCCGGGGATCACGAGCGGCCTCGCACCGACGCGGTCGTAGAGCCGGCCGACAAGCGGCGCCAGCAGCCCCATGATCAGGCCACCGGGCAGGAGGAGCAACCCGATCGCGAGCGGCTCCAGTCCCAGCACCTGCTGCATGAAGATCGGCAGGAGGATGACGGTGCCGAGCAGCGCAGCCATGCTGATGGCCATGAGCACGATCGTCACCGTGAAGGTGCTCGAGCCGAAGGTGCGCAAGTCGAGCAGTGCCCTGTCCTTGCGTTGCAGCAGCAGCTGGCGGAGGACGAACCAGATCAGCGCACCGCCGCCGACCACGAAGGCGAGGATCATCGGCATGGAACCGGCGCCCGCCGACTGGTCGGTCGCACCGATCTGGCTGAGTCCGTAGACGAGTCCACCGAATCCGAAGACGGACAGCACGACCGACAGCACGTCGATCGGCACCTGCGCGGGCGTGGACACGTTTCGCACCCGCAGCGCCCCGACCACGAGCATGACGACGGCGATCGGCAGCACGAACCAGAAGATCCAGCGCCACTGCAGCGCACTCAGGATGATGCCCGCGATGGTCGGCCCGATCGCCGGTGCGACCGAGATCACGATGGAGACGTTGCCCATCGTGCGCCCCCGCTTGCCGGGTGCCACGACCGTCATGATCGTCGTCATCAAGAGCGGCATCATGATCGCGGTCCCTGACGCCTGCACCACGCGTGCCGCGAGCAGCACGCCGAAGACCGGCGCGGTGGCCGCGATCAAGGTCCCAGCGCTGAACAGCGACATCGCGGCGATGAACATCGACCGGGTGCTGAATCGCTGCAGCAGGATCCCGGTGATCGGGATGACGACCGCGAGGGTCAGCATGAACGCGGTCGTCAGCCATTGCCCCGCCCTGGCATCCACGTGGAAGTCGCGCATGATGTCGGTGATCGCCACCGACATGATCGTCTCGTTCAGAATGACGACGAACGTCGCGACGAGCAGCAGCCAGAGCACCCTGGAATCCCGCTGCTCCGCCCCATCGACGTCAGCGCTCCGCGAGCCGTTCGTCGTGGATGTGGCCGTTCCCCGTTCGGTCATCGGGCCAGCGTAGCTACCGGGGGTGACATCCGCGTGTCGGTAGCCTTGACGCATGCCTGAACTCGTTCCCGGTCCGGTGCCGGCGCATGCGTGAACCGAAGTGGCGGGAGACCGGTGAGGACCCCGACTACCGGTTCTCCCTCGCCAACGAGCGCACGTTCCTCGCGTGGATCCGCACGGCGCTCGCCATCCTCGCCGGCGGCGTGCTTCTCGAGGAGTTCTCGAACAAGATCGGACCGCACTGGATCATCGTGATCCTCGCGGTCGTGCTCGGTGCCCTCTCGGCTGTGCTGGCCGTGATCGCCTACCTGCGCTGGCGCGCCAACGAGATCGCGATGCGCAACGGCAAGCGCCTGCCGCTCACCATCGCCGTGCCGCTGATAGCGGCCGTCGTACTCGCCGTCGGCGCCGTGATCACCATCCTGATCGCCGTCTACGGCCGATGAGCGCTGCTCCCCTCCGCGACCCGGGTCTGCAGGGAGAGCGCACGGCGCTGGCCTGGTCGCGCACCTGCCTGGCGCTGGCCGTCAACGGACTCCTGGCGTTGCGCGACGGCTGGCAGGACGACGCCGGCCCGCTGATCGTCACCGGTGTCATCCTGATCGCCGTCGCCGCCGCGTTCGTGCTCTACGGGAACCTGCGCGGGCGGGCGCTCGCCGGAAACGGCAGACACCACGACCGGATGCCCCGAGCGACTCCCACGATCCCGCTCGCGCTGCTCGCACTGGCGACGCTCGCCGCGTGCGGTGTCGGCATCGCCTCGACGCTCATCCAGCGCTGACCGGCAGCGCGGTTCGTAGCTGCGGCTAAGCCTCGCCGTTGAACATCGAGGTGACGGATCCGTCCTCGAACACTTCGTGGATCGCCCGTGCCAGCAGCGGGGCGATCGGCAGGATCGTCAGCGACGGGAACCTCTTCGCCTCCGGCAACGGGATCGTGTCAGTCACGACCACCTCGTCGATCGAGGCGTCCTGCAGCCGTTCCGTCGCCGGATCGCTGAACACCGCGTGGGTCGCCGCCACGATGACCCGCTCGGCGCCGGCGTCCTTGAGCGCCTGTGCCGCCTTGACGATCGTGCCGCCGGTGTCGATCATGTCGTCGACGATGAGGCACACGCGGCCCCGTACCCGGCCGACGATCTCGTTGACCGTGACCTGGTTGGCGACGTTCGGATCGCGACGCTTGTGGATGATGGCCAGCGGCGCTCCGAGGCTGTCCGACCACTGGTCGGCGACGCGCACACGCCCGGTGTCAGGAGAGACGACCGTCAGCTTCTCGCGGTCCTCGGGAGACAGGGTCTCCTTGAAATGGTGCAGCAGCACCGGCTTCGCGAAGAGGTGGTCGACGGGTCCGTCGAAGAAGCCCTGGATCTGCGCGGCGTGCAGGTCGACGCTCATCACGCGGTCGGCCCCTGCCGTCTTCAGCAGGTCGGCGACGAGCCGGGCGCTGATCGGCTCGCGGCCGCGACCCTTCTTGTCCTGACGCGAGTACGGATAGTACGGCGCGACGACGGTGATGCGCTTGGCTGATGCGCGCTTGGCGGCATCCAGCATGATGAGCAGCTCCATGAGCCACTCGTTGACGGGCGGCCCGAACGACTGGATGAGGAACACGTCGCACCCGCGCACCGACACCTCGAAGCGTGTGAGGATCTCCCCGGACGCGAACGTGCGGTACTCGGTGGGAACCAGCTCCGTGCCGAGCTCGGAGGCGACGGCGGCGAGGAGCTCCGGATGCGAGCGCCCGCCGGAGACGACGAGCCGCTTCTTCGTCTTGGCGACGAGACCCGGAGCTATCCCCCGGTCCCGGTCGAGATCAACCGTCTTGTCTTTGCGAGCCATCGTTCGCTTCCTGTGCGGATCGAGCACGCTCAGCGACCTCGGCGGCCGCCGTGCCCGATCGGTTCTTCTCGACCCATCCCTCGATGTTGCGCTGAGGGGCGACGCTGAGAGCCAGGGCACCGGCCGGGACGTCCTTGCGGATGACTGCACCGGCGCCGGTCTTCGCGCCGTCTCCGATCCTAACCGGCGCAACGAAGACGTTGTGCGACCCGGTGTGCACCTCGTCGCCGATCTCGGTGCGGTGCTTCGTCAGATCGTCGTAGTTCGCCGTGATCGTCCCCGCGCCGAGGTTGACGCCGCGGCCGACGTTCGAGTCGCCGATGTAGCTGAGGTGCGGCACCTTGCTTCCCTGGCCGATGTGCGAGTTCTTCGTCTCGACGAATGTGCCGATCTTGCCGTCCGCATCGAGCACCGTCCCCGGGCGCAGGTAGGAGAACGGACCGACGGATGCCCGTGCACCGATCACCGCGAGCGTCGCGTCCGTTCGCTTCACCTTCGCGCCCTCGCCCACCTCGCAGTCGACGAGGGTGGTGTCAGGACCGATCACGGCATCCTTCTCGACGGTCGTCGCGCCCTTGAGCTGCGTGCCGGGAAGGATCGTCACATCCGGCGCGAGCGTCACCGTGAGGTCGATCCACGTCGTCGCCGGATCCTGCACCGTCACACCGTTCAGCTGCCAGCCGCGCACGATGAGCGCGTTGAGGCGTGCTGCGGCCTCGCTGAGCTGGGCGCGGTCGTTGATGCCCTCCGCCTTCCAGGACTCGGCGACCGGCACGGCCGAGACACTGCTGCCGGCACGATGCAGCAGCTCGACCATGTCGGTGAGGTACTTCTCGCCCTGGGCATTGTCGGTGCGCAGGTACGCCAGCTGGTCGCGCAGCGCGCTCACGCCGAACACGTAGATGCCCGCGTTGATCTCGTCGATGGCGCGCTCGGCGGCTGTGGCGTCCTTGTGCTCGACGATGCGCTCCAGCCCGCCATCGGCCGCACGCACGATGCGGCCGTATCCAGTGGCATCCGAAACCACGCTGCTCAGCACCGTCGCCGCAGCGCCACTGGCCCGGTGGCCGTCGATGAGCTCGCGCAGCGTGTCGGCATCCAGAAGCGGCACGTCGCCGTTGAGCACCAGGACATCCCCGTTGAAGCCCTCAGGCAGATCGGCCACCGCCTGTTCGACGGCGCGTCCCGTGCCGGGCACGTGATCCTGGTCGATGATCACGGCGTCGGGCAATTCGGCCTCGATCACCTCGGACACGCGGTCGCGCTCGTGGCGGACGACGGCGAGGATCAACGCCGGATCCATCGCTCGAGCCGTCGCGAGCACGTGACTCACGATCGGCGCGCCGGCCAGCGGATGCAGCAGCTTGGGCGTCGCGGACTTCATGCGCGTTCCCTGGCCTGCGGCGAGAACGATGATGGCGAGGTTGGGATCGGTCACCATGACAGTATTCCCGCACTGCGGCGTCGCCTGCCATTCGGGCTCCGCCGCTGTGCCACCACCGAGCTCCGCCGCTCCAAGCACGGGCGAGCTCCGCCGCCAGGACTCGAACCTAGACCTAACAGCTCCAAAGGCTGTCGTGCTGCCATTACACCACGGCGGATAGCGCCCTCCAGTCTGCCAGACGCCGGAGGGCGCCTCGGTCCTTCACCCCTCGTGGAGCCCGTCGGAACCGGCCGATACGAGCCTGTTTCGACGGGTGCGACGAGCGGTAGGCCGTCGACCGGGATGGACTCAGGAGACGGCGCGACGCACCAGTTCGGTGATCCGGTCCCGGACCTCGGGAGTGAGCTCCTTCAGCGAGTAGTAGATCGGCCACATGTCGCCGTCGTCGAGCTTCGCCTTGTCACCGAATCCGAGCGTCGAGAAGCGGGCCTTGAACTTGTTGGCCGGCTGGAAGAAGCAGATGGTGTCGCCGTTGAACGCGTACGCGGGCATGCCGTACCAGGTCTTCGGCGTGAGCTGGGGCACCGCCGCCATGACCAGCTCGTGCACCTCGCGCGCCATGGTGCGATCCGGCTCGACCATCTTCTCGATCTGGGCCATCAGGTCGGTCAGGCCGTCCGCCTTGGTCGCCTTGCCGCCGCGACGAGCGTTCGTCTTCAGCTCGTTCGAATACTCCTTGATGGCCGCCCGCTCGTCGGCAGTGAACTCCACGGAGTTCGCCTGCTTCGTCGTGCTGCGCGGCTTCGCCGCCTTTGCTGTCGTCGTGTTCTCGCTCATGGAACCGATCGTGACAGAAGCCTGCCGGACCGGCTTCTTCAAAACTGCGCGATGCACGAAACGTACAACCGAGCAGTTCCGTCCTAAGGAAACGGTGCGGGCCAGGGCGCGTCACCCGGGACCACTGAGCGGTCTCCTTCCGGCCGCCGAGCTGCGCACGCCGGGCGCGCATCCGCCGAACGCCCGCCTCCCTGCTCGATAATGGACGGATGCCGGAGCACGCTGACGAGGTCGCGCGGATCGTCGACGCCTGGGAGCGCGAGCGCCCCGATCTCGACTTCGCTCCGCTTCAGGTGCTGTCCCGCGTCGACCGTCTCTCCAAGCACCTCGACCGTGCGCGACGCGCCGCGTTCGGACGCTCCGATCTGCAGTCGTGGGAGTTCGACGTGCTCTCCGCGCTCCGCAGGGCGGGGACGCCGTACCGGCTCAGCCCGAAGGCCCTGCTCACCCAGACCCTCGTGTCGAGCGGCACGATGACCAACCGCATCGATCGTCTCGTCGAACGCGGACTCGTTGAGCGCCAGACCGACCCGAACGACGGGCGCGGCATCCTGGTGCGAATGACGGCACAGGGCCTCACGCGCGTCGACGCCGCGATCACCCGGCTCGTCGACGCAGAGGCTGAACTGCTGCGCACGTTGCCCGCCGGCGAGCAGACCCGGCTCGCCGGCCTCCTCCGCAAGCTCAGCTTGGATTTCGACTGAGTTCACGTGCACGCCGAAACCTGGCGGCCGACACGGCCGACAGCCCCGGCGTCGCGGAGGCCGAAATGGCCTCCGCTCCTAGCTCCAGTGCACGCCGCCCGGCGTGCCGCAGTCGACCGACAGCGCGGTCGGGCATGTCCTTCCGCCCCCACTAGTGGTCACGTCGAGGCCCGACAGAGCCGTCCTTTCCCAGAAACGACCAAGAAATGTACCCCGACTGTCCACCCAAATGCTGACTATCTCTGCACTACGGCCACGGCGATAGTTGTCTTGTTGCACGGACTCTTGGAGGAGATCCACCCGGTCGGGGGGACTTGGGGCAACACCTGGGGGAGCTGAGCCAGGGCGATATTCGGGTTGTCGCCCTGGCTCAGCCTTAGCCCAGACGATGCGTGACTGCGGGAGATCCGGTCGAGTATCGGCGTCACGTTCCCGGGCGGCATCCGATTCCTGTTGGAGTTGTAACACAGCCGGCATCAGGACTGCACACACGGTTCGCCAAGTTGACACGGATACTGTCAATTTCGTGACTTCCGCCGAACTCGCCCGGTCCGACGAACATCCCGGACCCCGCCCGCTGCTCAGCGCCCGCACGCTCGACCTACTGGAACACGCCGACAGCGGCACGCTGTCGGACCTCACGGCACTGCGCGACCAGGTCTCCAAGTTCCTCATGCGTTACCGGTTCGGCGTGGCGGAAGTCGAGACGAAGCTCAACATCCTGCGCGAGGAGTTCAGTCTCGTCGACGGCTACAACCCCATCGAGAGCATCTCTGTTCGGGTCAAGACCCTGGAGAGCGTGCTCGAGAAGGCTGCTCGCAAGGGCGTGGAACTCGATCTGGATGCCATCAAGTCCGGTCTGTCGGACATCGCCGGTGTGCGCGTGATCTGCAGCTTCGTCAGCGACGTGTACCGCATCGTCGAGCTGCTCACGTCGCAGGACGACATCACGGTGCTCGAGGTGAAGGACTACATCGCGAACCCCAAGCCCAACGGATACCGCAGCCTGCACGTCATCCTCGAAGTGCCGGTGTTCCTCTCCGGAGGACCGGAGCAGGTGCGGGTCGAGGTGCAGTTCCGCACGATCGCCATGGACTTCTGGGCCAGCCTGGAGCACAAGACCTACTACAAGTACGACACCCAAGTTCCTCAGCACCTCATCGACGGGCTGACCGAAGCCGCCGATGCCGCTTCGCACCTCGACGAGACGATGGAACGGCTGCACCACGAGGTGCGGGACTACGCCCCGCCGGAGCGCACGATCGGCGTGTAGGCAACGCCGCAGGAGTGGGTGCTGCCGGTAGCATCGAGCGATCGTCATGACCGCCACCCTCTTCGCAGCATCCCACGGCACGTCCTCCCCCGCCGGGCAGGCGGCCGTGCGCGCACTCGTCACCCGGGTCGCCGCAGCCACGACGATGCCCGTCGTCGGCTGTCACGTCGATGTCGAGCAGCCCGACGTTCCCACAGCCATCGCGGAGGCGCGCGATGCGGACCACGCGATCGTCGTGCCGCTTCTGCTCTCCGCCGGCTACCACGTGTTCGTCGACCTCGCGGATGCCGCACGTTCCGCCTCGATTCCGGCGACGGTCTCGGCGGCGCTCGGCCCGGACGAACGCCTGGTCGACGTGCTCGCTCGGCGACTCGACGAGGCGGGACGAACCCCGCACGACAGCATCGTGCTCGCGGCGGCGGGCTCGAGCGATCCGCGCGCGCTCGAGGACTGCCGTCGCACCGGACGGATGCTCGCCGCCCGCCTCTCCACGCCGGTCACCGTTGGCTTCCTCTCCGCGGCGTCGCCCTCGCTCGGCGACGCCGTCGCGGAGGCGCGTCGCACGGCACCGGATTCCGGGGTGCTGGTCTCCACCTACCTGCTCGCCCCCGGCTACTTCCTCGACCTGGTGCTGCAGGCCGGTGCCGATCGCGTCGCGGATCCGCTCCTGACCCCGGACTCGACGCCTCGGCAGCTCGTGGACGTCGTGCTGGACCGCGCGTCTGACGCATCGGCGGCGGCGGGGCTGCCGGAGATCGTCCGCCTCCGCTGATCCGCCGCACGCGGCCGGCGCGGGTGCACAGGGTCGCGCCATCGCGCATCCTGCGCAACCACGTCTCGAACTGTTACGTCACGTGTACGGCTGTTTCACCCCCCGTCGCGGGGGTCGCGACGCCCTCGTAGCGTGAGGGTCGACATCCGTCCGCCCCTTCGCCTGCGTCGGGGTACCCACCAGTGAGGTGAGCATGACGTCCGTGGATTCGAGACCGGCGCAGAGAGTGCGCCCGCCGCGCGCCGGAGTGCCTAACGGCCAATGGAAGGTCGACGGCCGCGCGCCGTTGAACGGGAACGAAGAACTCAAGCAGGCCGATGACGGTCTCAACGTGCGCGAGCGCATCGAGAACGTCTATGCGGCAGGCGGATTCGACAGCATCGATCCCGGCGACCTGCACGGACCCTTCCGTTGGTGGGGCCTCTACACGCAGCGCAAGCCGGGAATCGACGGAGGCCGCACGGCCACGTTGGAGCCCGAGGAGCTCGAAGACCGCTACTTCATGATGCGCGTGCGCATCGACGGCGGAGCGCTCACCACCGAGCAGTTGCGCGTGATCGGCGAGATCTCGCGCGAGTTCGGTCGCGACTCGGCAGACCTCACCGACCGGCAGAACATCCAGCTGCACTGGGTGGAGATCGAGTCCGTTCCTGAGATCTGGCGTCGGCTCGAAGCCGTCGGACTGCAGACGACGGAGGCGTGCGGTGACGTGCCACGCGTGATCCTCGGCAGTCCGGTCGCCGGCATCGCAGCAGACGAGATCATCGACCCGACACCCGTGATCAGGGAGATCTCGCGCCGGTACATCGGCGATCCCGCCTTCTCCAACCTTCCCCGCAAGTACAAGACGGCCATCACCGGACACCCGAGCCAGGACGTCGTGCACGAGATCAACGACATCTCGCTCGTCGGTGTCGTGCACCCGGAGCTCGGTGCCGGCTACGACCTGTGGGTGGGCGGCGCTCTGTCGACGACGCCGCGTCTCGGCGAGCGCCTCGGTGCGTTCGTCACTGAGGCGCAGGCACCCGAGGTCTGGGAGGGCGTCACGTCGATCTTCCGCGACTACGGATATCGCCGCCTGCGCAACAAGGCCCGCATGAAGTTCCTCCTTGCGGACTGGGGTCCCGAGAAGTTCCGCGAGGTGCTGGAGCGCGAATACCTCGGCTTCACCCTCGCCGATGGCCCGGCAGCGCCGAAGCCGTCAACGCCCGGCGACCACATCGGCGTGCATCCGCAGAAGGACGGTGCGTACTTCATCGGCGTCGCGCCGACCGTCGGGCGGCTGTCGGGAACCCGGCTCGTCGCCATCGCCGACGCCCTGGAAACCCACGGCTCCTTCCGGCTGCGCACGACGCCGCACCAGAAGCTCGTCGTGCTCGACGTGGCCGAGGACGACGTCGAGCCGCTCATCGCCGACCTCGACGCGCTCGGTCTCTCCGCCCGGCCGAGTCCGTTCCGCCGCTCGACCGTCGCGTGCACCGGGCTGGAGTACTGCAAGCTCGCCATAGTCGACACCAAGGACACCGCGACCGAGGCCATCGCCGCGCTCGAGACGCGGCTGAAGGGCATCGACCTGCCGCATCCGATCAGCCTGCACATCAACGGCTGCCCGAACTCGTGCGCACGCATTCAGACGGCAGACATCGGCCTGAAGGGTCAGCTCATCACCGACGAGAACGGTGTGCAGTCCCCCGGATTCCAGGTGCACCTGGGCGGCGGCCTCGCCTCCGATATCCGTGGCGAGGCAGGGCTGGGCAGAACCGTACGCGGCCTTAAGGTCACTGCGAGCGACCTCATCGACTATGTAGAGCGCATCACTAGGCGCTGGATAGCGGAACGTACCTACGATCAGACCTTCGCCGAATGGGCGTTGTCGGCCGACGAGGAGGCACTTCGATGACCACGAGCACGACGACCGGGGTGCGCGCTCCGAAGCGCGACGAGGACGAGCTCCGCGCCATCGCGGCAGCGGGCGAACGCGAGTTGCGCTCGCTGACGGGGGCGGAGGCATCCGCTGCGGATGTCGTCGCCTGGGTCGCCGAGAACGTGCAGGTCGGCGCGGCGGCCGTCGCGTGCTCGATGGCGGATGCCGTGCTGCCGCACGTCGTCGCCCAGTCACTGCCCGGCGTCGACGTGCTGTTCCTCGACACCGGGTACCACTTCCTCGAGACGCGCATCACGCGCGACGAGGTGGCCCGCTCGCTCGACGTGCGTGTCGTGGACGTGCTTCCGGAGCAGAGCGTCGCCGAGCAGGATTCCGCATACGGCAAGGATCTCTTCGCCCGCGATCCCGGCCTCTGCTGCGAGCTGCGCAAGGTCGCACCGCTGAAGAAGTCCCTGGCCGGCTACGAGCTCTGGTTCACCGGCGTGCGCCGTGACGAGGCTCCGACGCGCACCAACACCCCGCTCGTCGTCTTCGACGACCGCCACGGCCTCATCAAGGTCAACCCGCTGGCGGCGTGGAGCTTCGACGAGCTCCTCGACTACGCGGGCGAGCACTCGGTTCCGCTCAACCTGTTGCTCTCGAACGGGTATCCGTCCATCGGGTGCGAGCCGTGCACCAAGCGGGTGGCGCCGGGAGAAGATCCGCGTTCCGGCCGGTGGGCCGGACTGGCGAAGACCGAATGCGGGATCCACTTGTGAGCGCGGTCGAAACGATCGTGGGACGGGAAGCCGCCGAGTATTCGGCGCCTCGACGAGCTCAGGGCGACGCTCGCTTCTCCCGCTCAGGGGCCTCGGCCCACGACAGTGCGTTGGACGTGCTCGAGAACGAGGCGATCCACATCATCCGCGAGGTGGTGGCCGAGTTCGATCGACCGGTGATGCTGTTCTCCGGCGGCAAGGACTCGGTGCTCATGCTGCACCTGGCGGCGAAGGCGTTCTGGCCGGCGCGCATCCCCTTCCCCGTGCTGCACGTGGACACCGGCCACAACTTCCCCGAGGTGCTCGAGTTCCGCGACGAGACCGTCGCCCGGCTCGGGCTCACTCTCGAGGTCGCCAGCGTTCAGGACTACATCGACGACGGACGACTCTTCGAGCGCGCGGACGGCACCCGCAACCCGCTGCAGACCGTGCCGCTGCTGGACGCGATCCGCGGTCACGGCCATGACGCCGTGTTCGGCGGTGGCCGGCGCGACGAGGACAAGGCACGGGCGAAGGAGCGCATCCTGTCGCTGCGCGACGAGTTCGGCCAGTGGGATCCGCGCAACCAGCGTCCCGAGCTCTGGAACCTCTACAACGGCAAGCACACGCCAGGGCAGCACGTGCGCGCCTTCCCGATCAGCAACTGGTCGGAGCTCGACGTGTGGCGCTACATCGAGCGGGAAGGCATCGCCCTCCCGAGCCTCTACTACGCGCACGAACGCCAGGTATATGCCAGGGACGGCATGTGGCGGGCCGTGTCGCCGGTCTCGCCCGCACGGGAAGACGAGTCGGTCGAGATCCGACAGGTGCGCTACCGCACGGTCGGCGACATGTCGTGCACCGGAGCGGTGGAATCGGACGCCGTCGACGTCGCGGCCGTGGTGCGCGAGGTCGCGGCATCCACGCTGACCGAACGCGGAGCCACCCGCGCCGACGATCGCATCAGCGAGGCCGGCATGGAGGATCGCAAGAAGGACGGGTACTTCTGATGCCCGCGCTGGAGCTTGGACCGAAGGCCGTTTCCGGCCTTCGGCGCGACGCCGGCGCCGACCGCCGTCTCGGCGCTCGGGACACAAGGACATGGACGACGCACAGAGCCGGCCACCCACTCTTCAGCTCGCTCCGCTCGCTCAGGGATCTGGAGGCATCATGACCGCAACGCTCTTCCGCTTCGCCACCGCCGGATCCGTCGACGACGGCAAGTCGACGCTCGTCGGACGCCTGCTGCACGATTCGAAGTCGATCCTCGCCGACCAGTGGGATGCCATCACCCGCGCGAGCGAGCAGCGCGGCTTCGCCGGCGGGGAGCGCGTCGACCTGGCGCTGCTCACCGACGGCCTGCGGGCCGAGCGCGAGCAGGGCATCACGATCGATGTCGCCTACCGCTACTTCGCCACGGACCGCCGCAGCTTCATCCTCGCGGACTGCCCCGGCCACGTGCAGTACACGAGGAACATGGTCACCGGATCGACCACAGCGGATGCCGTCGTCGTGCTCATCGACGTACGTCACGGCGTGCTCGAGCAGACCCGGAGGCACCTCTCGGTGGTACAGCTGCTGCGCGTGCCGCACCTCATCGTCGCCGTCAACAAGATCGACCTCGTCGGCTACGACGAGGCGACCTTCCGGTCCGTTGAACGGGATGTGCTCGCCGTCGCCGCCGACTTAGGGATCGACGAGGTCTCCGTCGTGCCGGTGTCGGCGCTCGAGGGCGACAACGTCGTGAACGCGTCGGAGCACACGCCCTGGTACGACGGGCTTCCGCTCCTCGACCTGCTCGAGACGCTCGAGGTGATCGACGAGGTCGAGAACACGCTGGCACCGTTCCGGCTGCCGGTGCAGACGGTGATCCGTCCGCAGGGCGCGCTCGCGCCGGGACTGGACGCCGACGCCTATCGCGACTACCGCGCCTTCGCCGGGCAGGTGGCATCCGGCTCGGTGAACGTCGGCGACGAGGTCACCGTTCTGCCGGCCGGCATCCGCACTCGCGTCGCGGGCATCGACGTGGCCGGACGCTCCCTGGACACCGCCGTTGCGTCGCAGTCCGTGGCTCTGCGTCTCAGCGACGACGTGGATGCCGCACGCGGCAGCGTGATCGTCGCCGCCGGAGAGGAGCCGGAGCTCGTCTCCGAGCTGACTGCGTCGCTGTTCTGGCTGGACCCCCGGCCGCTGCAGCCGGGATCCCGCGTGCTCGTCAAGTACGGAACGGCTACGGTGCAGGCGTTGGTCACCACGATCGACGGCCGCCGCGACCTCGAGACGCTCGAACTCGAACCAGCGGACCGCCTCCAGATCAACGACATCGGCACGGCACGACTGAAGCTCGCCGCCGCGCTCCCGTTGCTCGCCTACTCCGAGCACCGCAGGGCAGGGGCGTTCGTCGTGATCCAGCCGCAGGACGGCGCGACGCTCGCCGCGGGCATCGTCTCGAGGGCCGGCGTCGAAACCGATCCGGCGAACGCGTTCACCATCTGAATCCCTTCCGATCCGCCCCGTCTGGGCCGCTGCCGCTGGCGCAGCGCACTCGAAAGGGCCCGAGCTTCCCACCACTCGAACACACCGCACACTCGAACACCACTCACCCCGATCCATACGCGCACCACCGACACGAGGACACCACCATGACCGCACACCTGACCCGACGCGCCTTCGCACAGCTCACCGTCGCCGCCATGGGCGCCGCTGTCGTCGGGACGATGACCGGGTGTTCGGCAGCGGATGCCGCACCGACTGCCTCTGCGAAGGCCGGATCGGCCGGGACGGCGGCCGCGAAGCTCCGCCTCGGGTACTTCGACAACGTCACGCACGCGCCGGCGCTCATCGGGCTGCAGGAGGGGATCCTGGCGAAGAGCCTCGGATCCACGACGCTCACCACGGAGATCTTCAACGCAGGTCCCGCGACGATCGAGGCGCTCAGCGCCGGCGCCATCGATGCAGCGTTCATCGGACCGAGCCCGGCGATCAGCTCGTACGCATCGAGCGGCGGCAAGTCGATCCGCATCATCTCCGGTGCGACCAACGGCGGTGCGGCCCTCGTGGTGTCGAAGGACATCACGAAGGCTTCGCAGCTGAAGGGCAAGACGCTCGCATCTCCGCAGCTCGGCAACACGCAGGACGTTGCGCTCCGCACCTGGCTGGCCAAGCAGGGGCTGAGCACCTCGCTCACAGGCGGCGGCGACGTGACCATCACGCCGACCGACAACGCCCAGACGCTCGCGCTGTTCAAGCAGGGCAAGCTCGACGGAGCGTGGCTGCCCGAGCCGTGGGTGTCCCGTCTCGTCATAGAGGGCGGAGCGCACGTGCTCGTCAACGAGACGTCGCAGTGGAAGGGCGGAAAGTTCCCGACCACGGTGCTGGTGGCGAACCAGTCGTTCATCGACGCGCACGGCAAGACCGTCGATGCGTTGGTCAAGGGGCATCAGGCATCGGTCGACTGGCTGAACTCCCACTCGCGGCAGGATGTCGCCGATGCCGTCAACGCGAAACTCAAGGCAGACAGCGGCACGAGCCTCGACGACACCGAGCTGCAGAGAGCCCTCGGCCAGGTGACATTCGGCCTCGATCCGATCGCGTCCACGTTCCCGGAGCTGCAGAATCACGCCATCAAGCTCGGCCTCTCCAAGTCGGCGGACCTGCACGGCATCTTCGATCTCACGTCGGTCAACGCCCAGCTGAAGGCGGCGAAGAAGGCGGCCGTCTCGTCCGCCGGCCTCGGGGTGAAATGACCAGCGGCACGGCGATCGCCCCCGGCCGGTCCGACGCCACGATCGATGCAGCATCGCCGGCGATCGACATCAAGGGACTCACGAAGCGTTACGGCGCAGCGCAGCCGCTCGTGCTGGACGGCATCGAGCTGCAGGTGGCGCGCGGCGAATTCGTGTGCCTGCTCGGGGCATCCGGATGCGGAAAGTCGACGCTTCTGAACATCGTGGCCGGACTCGAGGCGCCGACCACCGGCACCGTCAGCGTGCCGAGCGGACGCGCCGCCGTCATGTTCCAGGATGCGGCGCTGTTCCCGTGGCTCTCCGCCCGTCGCAACGTGGAGCTGGCCCTCCAGCTGAGCGGAGCCGCCAAGGCGGAGAGGTCGAGGCGCGCCGTCGAGCTCCTCGAGCTCGTGAACCTCGCGGATGCCGCTGACAAGCGTCCGCACGAGCTTTCCGGCGGCATGCGCCAGCGGGTGGCCCTGGCGAGGGCGCTCGCCCAGGACAGGGATGTGCTCCTGATGGACGAGCCGTTCGCTGCGCTGGATGCCATCACCCGCGACATCCTGCACGACCAGCTCGAGCGCATCTGGCGTACGACCGGCCGCACGATCGTCTTCGTCACGCACAACGTGCGGGAGGCAGTGCGTCTGGGCCAGCGCGTTGTGCTGCTGTCGTCGCGTCCCGGACGCGTGGCCGAGCAGTGGACGATCGACGAGCGTCTGCGCAGCGGCGAAGACGAAGCGGATGCCGCGGAGCTCGCGGCTGGCATCACCGACCGTCTGCGCGGGGAGCTGGTGCGCCATGTCGCTTGACTACAGCGGGTCCGAGTACAGCGGATCCACCTCCACGACGGCACGGCCGCGCGCCGATCACGAGCGATACGCATTCTCTGATGTCGAGGCCGGACTCGACTCGCTGCAGTCCGGCGGGCACCGTTCGACGCGGTCGTGGCGGCGAGCCCTGAGCAGCGTGCTGCTGCCGGTCGCGCTTCTGGTCGTGCTCATCGTCGTCTGGCAGGTCTACGTGTGGATCGCCCAGCCGCGACCGGACATCGTGCCCAGCCCCATCGCCGTCGCGCAGTCGTTCGGCGACCTCTGGTCGAGCGGACGCCTGCAGCAGGCTGTGCTGACCAGTCTGGAACGCGGCGTGCTCGGATTCCTCATCGCCGTCGCCGTCGGGACCCCCCTCGGGTTGCTTCTCTCCGAGGTCCCTCTTCTGCGCCGGGCGGTCGGCCCGCTCATCTCGGGTCTTCAGGTGCTGCCGTCCGTCGCCTGGGTGCCCGCCGCCATCCTCTGGTTCGGCCTCTCGGACGCGACGGCCTACTTCGTCGTGCTGATGGGCGCGACGCCGTCGATCGTGAACGGCCTGCTTTCCGGCGTCGACCAGGTTCCGCCGCAGTTCCGCCGGGTCGGCACCGTGCTAGGCGCCTCGAAATGGCAGCAGGCGACGCTCGTTGTCATGCCGGCGGCGCTGCCCGGCTACCTCGGCGGCCTCAAGCAGGGATGGGCGTTCTCCTGGCGCTCGCTCATGGCAGCGGAGATCATCACGACGGGCGGAACGATGGGCTTCGGCCTCGGAACACTGCTCGACCAGAGCCGTCAGCTCGCAGACCTGTCGGGCGTGATCGTGACGATCGTGGGCATCCTCGTGATCGGGATCGTCGTCGAGCTGCTCGTATTCGCGCCGATCGAGCGCAGGATCGCGCGCGGCAGGGGACTCGCCCGCACCGCGGATTCACGCGTCGGGTCCGTCGGGAGTCCACTGTGACCGGAGCGGAGTCCGAAGCCTCGACTGCAACTGCAGCAGGATCCGTCGCGCTCATCGGCGGCGGCCCGGGGGACGCCGGGCTGATCACGCTGCGCGGGCTGGAGCTGCTGCACGCAGCCGAGGTGGTCGTGGCCGACCGGCTCGGTCCGAGGTCGCTTCTCGACGAGCTCGACGACGCCGTCGAGGTGATCGACGCGGGCAAGCATCCGGGTCACCATCCCGTACCGCAGAAGGAGATCAACCGGCTGATCGTGGAGCGCGCCCTTGCCGGCAAGCGGGTCGTGCGGTTGAAGGGGGGCGACCCGTTCGTCTTCGGCCGCGGGCATGAAGAGGTCGAGGCGTGCCGTGAGGCGGGCGTCCCTGTCGAGGTCGTGCCCGGCGTGACCAGCGCGGTGTCGGTGCCCGCCGCGGTCGGCATCCCGGTGACCGCGCGTGGCGTCGCGAACGGGTTCACCGTGCTGACCGGACATGAGGACCTGGACGTCGTGCCGGGTGGAGGCGACCACACCGTCATCCTGCTGATGGGCGTGAGCGGACTGGCCACCAGCGGGGCCACGCTGGTCGGCGAGAGACGGCCCGCCTCGACCCCGGTGGCGATCATCGAGGACGGCTTCGGGCCGCGACAACGGGTGACCATCGGCACACTGGGCACCATCGCCGGCATCGCGGCGTTGGCGGGCGTGCAATCACCGGCCGTCATCGTGGTGGGCGACGTCGTGAGGCTGTACCGGGCCGAGGCCGAACTCGGTCCCCGCTGAGGGCCGGCCTGGGAGACGGTGAATCCGTCGTAGCGGCGCGGCTGGCCGCCTGACCGGCAGCATCCTGACCACTCGAGCACTATGCCTATCAGTGAGTCGAGAGCAGCGCATCGAGCAACGCCTTCGTCGCAGCGCCCGGCGAGGTGCGGGTCACCACGCTGAAGTCCCAGTCGATGCGCTCGGCCAGCGGCACACGGACGGCCTCCATAGTCGGCGGGATGAGCAGACCCGGAAGAAGCGCGACTCCCAGGCCTGCCGCGACGAAGGCCGGGATGGCGGCGGTTTCGGTCGCCTCGATGGTGACATTTCGCACGATTCCGAGGCTGCCGAGAGCGATGTCGAGCACATCCCGGTTGCCGAAGCCGACGGGGGCGTCCACGAATCGTTCATCTGCGAGTTGCGTCAGCCGCAACGTCGCGCGGCTCGCGAGTTCGTGGTCCGGCGGAAGGATGGCCTCGAAGGGCGTCGTCGACAATCTGTGCACCGCCAATCCTGGGGCTGCAGCCGCGGGCAGCCCGAACAGGCAGAGGTCCAGACGACCACGCCGCACGTCCTCCGCCAGCTCCCTCGACCCGGTTGGAGCTGAGCGAAGCCGCAGGTCGACGAGGGGGTGGTCACGATGGAAATCGCCGATCGCCCGAGGGAGCGCCAGGTAGCTCACGCTCGAGAACACTCCGATCCGCAGTTGACCGCGCAATTCTCCCCCCGGGTCGGCCGCGGTGCGGGCACGAGCTTCGGCCTCAGCGAGCTCCCGGAGCGCCGGCAGTACCGATTCTCCGGCTTGCGTCATCCGCACGCCGTGCTGGTCGCGTTCGAACAGCACGACCCCGAGCGCGCGCTCCAGAGCCTGGACGCCTGCCGAGACGGTCGACTGCACGGCGTAGACCCGTGCTGCGGCACGGGTGAAGCTCAACTCGTCGGCGACCGCGATCGCATACTCCACCTGTCTGGTGTCCATGCGGCGAGCTTAGTTTGTCATCGATGTGATCGATGGCATGCATCGAAGGCGTTCGTTGGACGCGATGACGGTGGTTGACCAGTCTTGGGGGATGACATCGACGACCACCGCGCCGACACCAACCCCGGCTGCTGCACGGATTCAGCACCGCACGGGGTTCTGGATCATCGCCCTCGCCTTCCTCACCGCAATGGCGTTCTGCGCCGTTCCGACACCGCTCTACGCGATCTATCAGCGGCGCGACGGCTTTCCGACGATCGTTCTCACGGTCATCTTCGGTGCATACGCCGTCGGCGTCATGCTGAGCCTCTACCTTGCGGGGCACGTCTCCGACCGGATGGGCCGCAGGCGGATCATCGTCGCCTCTCTGGGCGTGAACCTCGCTGCGGCAATCCTGTTCCTCGTCTGGAACGACGTCGCCGGCCTCATCGTGGCGCGTTTCGTCAGCGGGCTCGGGATCGGCGTGCTTGCGGCGGCCGCGACCGCATACCTCGCCGAGCTGGGCGCAGCCGCAGGCGGCTCGGGCGGACGATCCGCGCTCGTGGCCACGTTCGCCAACCTGGGCGGCATCGGGCTGGGCCCACTGGTGGGCGGACTGATCGCCACCTGGTCCGCGCGGCCGCTCGTGGTCCCGTACGTGCTCTTCGCCCTCCTCTTCGCCGCGGAGGGCATCCTCGTGGCACTCGTGCCCGAGACCGTCGAACAGAAGACCGAGCATCAGGCATACCGGCCGCAGCGCATCGCGATTCCCGTCGAGCGGCGCGGCGCCTTCTGGGCCGCCGCCCTGGGCGCCTCCGCCGCTTTCGCCGTGTTCGGCACGTTCATGGGGCTCTCGTCGACATTTCTCGCCGGCGTCTTGGGGCTCCAGTCAGCGCTTCTCACGGGCGTGGCGCCCTCGGTCGTGTTCCTGGCCGCGGCAGCGGCCCAGGCGGTCACGGCACGGCTTCCGATCGCCCTCCAGCTCCGGCTGGCCGTGGCACTCGCGGTCTGCGGGCTCGCGGCCGTCGGCGTCAGCGCGCTCGCCGCATCGCTCGCGCTCTTCCTGGCCGGCGGAGGCGTCGCGGGCGCCGGCATCGGCATCCTGTTCCGTTCAGCGCTCGCCACCACGGCGGCCATCGCAGGGCCTGAGCGCAGGGGTGAGGCTCTCGCCGGCATCTTCCTCATCGCATACGCCGGCATGACGGTTCCACCGCTGCTCACGGCTGTCGCGCTCGGCGTCTGGCCGGCAGTGACGGTCCTCGTCGTCCTCTCGACCGCAGGGATCGCGCTCGTCATCGTCTCCGGATCCGCCATGCTCCGGGGGTTCACCCACCGCCTGCGCACCCGGTGACCGCACCGGACAACCCGCGTCGATCGGTGGGTCAGCCGGGTCGTCACGAAACGATCACCGGATCAGGCTGGATCTGCGGCCGGATCCGGTCGATCCGAGTCCGCGCAACCCACTGTCCGAGGGAGAGAAATCCATCATGAAGCCCGAGTCCTTCTCACTCCACCGCCACCTCACGGTCGCCTTTGTCGCCGCGACAGCGGTCGCCGTCGCGGTCGGCCTGTCGGCGTGCGCGACTCCCGCGCCTACGAGTTCCCATGCCGCGTCCACCTCCGCCGCCTACCTCCGGATGATCGAGAACGACGGGCACAGGATCGCGTTCCACGTGACCCCCGGGTCCCTTCCGGCCGTCGTGCTCGACGCGGGCGGCGGTGCGGACTCCAGCTACTGGAACATACTGGTGCCGCTGCTCTCCGCTGCGACCGGGTCCGAGATCGTGACGTACGACCGCGAAGGGATGGGCGGCAGCGACGTCGTTTCTGGCGCGTATTCGATGAAGAGGGAGGCATCCGATCTGCACGCCGGCATGAAGCAGCTCGGGATCGCCGGACACTCGGTCCTCGTGTCGCACTCGGAAGCCGGCGAGATCGCGACCAGCCTGGTGAACGAGCACCCGCGGGACGTCGAGGGTGCCGTGCTCGTGGACGCGAGCCTTCCCGAGTTCTACACGAAGACGGAGATCGCGCGTGTGGTCGCCGCGAACACGCCAGAGGTCGCTCAGCTGAAGAAGCTGACGAAGCTGACGCCTGCCGAGCGACAGCTGGTCGCCACGGCCAAGGATTACGCGCCCGAACACGCCGCGTACCACGAGCTGAGCTGGCCGGCCTCTGTTCCTGCAACGGTCATCCCGTCGGCATCCACCCCGTTTCCGACCGCAGAAGACGCGAACCTCTGGCGGCAGGCGCAGGTGGACTTCGCGAGTGCTGCTGCGAACCGACGCCTCGTGAAAGCGCCGGGTACCTCGCACGACGTGCCGTTGGATGCCCCTCAGCTTGTGGTCCGGGAGATCACGGACATGCTGACGAGCGTCGGCTGATGCGAGCTGCGCCCCGAGCCGCAGGGGCAGGGGCGCAGCAGTTCGGCGGATGCTCGCCTCAGTCGGCCGCGCCTTGTCGCGTCTCCCACTCCGAGCGCAGCAGGCCCATGACGACGTTGTCCTCGTACCGTCCTCGCACCCAGGCATGTTCGCGCTGTCGGCCCTCGACCACGAAACCCGCCTTCTCATACGAGCGGATCGCGCCGGCGTTCGACGCGATCGCCTCGAGGTGCACGCGTCGCAGGTTGCAGCGCACGAACGCGAACTCCAGCAGCTGCGACATCGCCTCCGTGCCGATGCCCTTGCCGCGGGCCTCGGCGACCAGGGCGATCCCGACCTCGCCATGACGAGCGAGCTCATCGACGTCGAACAGCGAGACCGTGCCGACGGCGACGCCGTCGGCGTCGATCACGAACTGCACATTTCTTGCTGACGACTCGGCGTTGCCGGCCAGTCGGGCCTCGAATGCGGCCCTCGTCATCGGCGCCGGCGACGACGGGCTCCGCTCCTCCCAGGTCTCGAGCTCGGACGCGAGCGCGAACAGCATGTCCAGATCGGCATCGGTGCGGGCACGGAGCGTGACAGCGGCGGAACGTGGCATGCACCGTAGGTTACCGAGCGCAGCCGACGTCACGGATCCGTCACACCGCTGCGGCCCTCTCCCCGATCGCTGGAGTGCTGCGGAGGTCACCGGCGCAGCACTGCGGTCGCCACCGAATGCGCGCCGCTACCGTCACAGGGCGAGGCCCGCGTGCGATCCGTGCTCGCTGCGGGCGCGAGCCGCATCCGCCAGCTCGCCGATCAGGACAGCGGTGTCGTCCCAGCCGATGCAGGCGTCCGTGATGCTCTGGCCGTAGACGAGACCCGCGCGACCGGCATCCGTGAGCGGCTGGTTGCCCGGCAGCAGGAAGCTCTCGGCCATGACGCCGGCGATCGGCTCGCCGGCGCGCACCTGATCCGCGAGTTCGCGGAGAACGGATGCCTGCCGCACATGGTCCTTGCCGCTGTTGCCGTGACTGGCGTCGACGACCACGCGAGGGGTGTGGCCGGCGCGTGCCAGCAGCGCCGCAGCATCCGCCACGTTCGCCGTGTCGTAGTTCGGCGCGCCGCGTCCGCCGCGCAGGATGACGTGGCCCGCATCGTTGCCGCTCGTGGACACCAGCGCCGCCCGGCCGTCGTCATCGACGCCGAAGAAGACGTGGCGCTGCGCGGCGACCGTGCATCCGTCGACCGCGACCTGCACGTCGCCGTCGGTCGCGTTCTTGAAGCCGATCGGCACGGACAGCCCGCTCGCGAGCTGGCGATGGATCTGGCTCTCCGTGGTGCGGGCGCCGATCGCGCCCCAGCTGACCGCATCGGCGATGTACTGAGGGCTCGTGGGCTCCAGGAACTCGCAGCCGACCGGCAGCCCGAGCTCCAGGATGTCGATGAGCAGCTTGCGCGCCATCCGCAGGCCCTCGGCGACGCGGTGGGTTCCGTCGAGGTGCGGGTCGTTGATGAGACCCTTCCAGCCTCCGGTGGAACGCGGCTTCTCGAAGTACACGCGCATGACGACGAGAAGGTCGTCGCGACGTTCGCGTGCAACGACAGCCAGCCTGCGCGCGTAGTCGAGCGCGGCATCCGGATCGTGCACGGAGCACGGCCCGACGACGACGAGCAGTCGCGGATCGTCGCCGCGCAGCACTGCCTCGATCTCGCGGCGGCTGCCGGCGACGAGCTCGGCCGCGTGCGCGTTCAGCGGCAGTTCGGCGCGCACCTGCGCCGGCGTCGGCAGCGTCTCGAGCGCGACCACGCGCGTATTCGACGTGGCTGCGGCCGGCGCGGCTTCTCCTGCGGATGGGATAGTCATCGGTGGTCCTCACGTTCTGCGGCGAGAGGGCCAGGCCAACCCGCCGGTTAAAGGCGAAAGGCAGGATCTGCGATCCTGCCCGTTGGCTCTGGAGAAGTGCTGGTCAGCGCGTTCCGACCGTCGGCTCCTCCAGAGCCAACGCGAAATACGCATACCAGCGGGTGTTCATGCGGGCGAGGCTATCAGAGCGGACGCGGATGCGCCAAAGAGCCGCATGCCCGCCGAGACGACGATCGCGCCGTGACGATGGCTTCACCATGGTCACGGCGCGAGTCCTCGGTCGACGTTCGGGCCGGTCAGTACTCGACGGCCACGCGCGGCATGCGTCCGCGACGCGTGCGACTCACGGCCAGACGCAGCAGCAGCACGACGGCCGCGACCACGACGGTCAGCACCAGAGGCGGCAGCAGCACGCTGAACTCGAACAGCGTCGACTGGAACGCGGCGACACCGTGTCGCGCCAGCACGGACGGGGCCGACGACAGGGCGTGCGACGCGGCCACTGCGCCGATCGCCACATTGATGGCAGGAGCGATCCACACGAGCGCCAGCGCCACGAGGGCCGCGATGATGCGGCCTACCGTGTCCATCCCGCTCCAGCCGATCGCGGCCGCGATGATCACGGCCGGAAGCCAGGCGTCGATCTCGGTGCCGATCAGCTGCATGCGGGACAGCGACGTCAATGTCGTGTAGCTCGCCAGCCACTCCGAGAAAGGCAGCGCGGCGAGGGCGAAGCCGAGCAGGGCACCGGCGCGCGGCGCGCGGGCGATGAGCGCGAGGATCCCGGCACCGGCGATGATGGCGACCAGCGCGACGAGCACGATCACGGACAGGTAGGCCGTGGACTCGATGCGGTGCTTCACGCCGGCCTGGAGCACGAAGGCGGCCTGCGCCGTCGCCACCGCCTGCACGAGGACGACGCCGGCGAGCAGGGCCCAGAATCCGCCCTGTGTCAGCTTGGTGCGGGCGAGACGGCCGACGAATCCGGCGATCGCGGACCCGGCGAGGAACATCACGACGACGTCGCCGAGCCCGTTCTTGCCCAACGGCAGGAGTGCCAGGGGCATGTCGGATGCCGACGTGTGCGTCGCCCAGAGCTTCTGCACGGGTAGGGCCATGCCGCTCAGCAACCAGGGCAGCAGGCCCAGTGCTCCGACGACGATGCCGACGATGAGCCACGCCCACCAGAACGACGAACGCGGATCCTCCTCGATCACGTCGATCGAGCCGGTCCGTGGGTAGTGTCCGCTGCCGTTCAGCGCCGAACCCACCGAATACCCCTCTGACATGCCGCTCCTTCCGCCGCGCCCTTGCGAGCCGACGGGAAGCGGCCCGCCCCCCGCGTGTAACCCTTTCACGGGTCATGGCGCCTTTACAAGGTGGACCGACGCGTTACCGTGGTCGGATGCCTGACGCCCTGCCCATCGCCCCCGATTCGCAACGCCTCAGGGCCGACCTCGCGGCACTCGCCGACGAGGGCTGGCCGGCGACCGAACGCGCGGATGTCGACGGCTGGGTCGCCCGATTCGCGTCCGGCGTCACCCGCCGCGCCAACTCCGTGTATCCGGCGGCGGACGTCCTGGAGCCCGACCAGGCGATCGCGACCGTCGAACGCCTCTATCGCGACCGCGGTCTGCGTCCCGTCTTCCAGCTCTCCGACGACGACGCCGAGCTGCAGCGCGTGCTCGCCGCTCGCGGATACCTCGAGGACAGCGAGACGCTCATCATGACCGCGACGCTTGCGACTGTCGCAAACCGCCTCGCGGAACCGCTGGCCACCGCGAGCGACGTCGCGACCGGTGAACCGACCGCGGGAGTCCAAGCCCGAGTCAGCACCGACGCCGCGGGGGCTGAATCCTCCGTGGTCGTCCGCGATGAACCCGACGACGAGTGGCTGGCCACGTGGTGGACGGTCGACGGCAGGGGCGGCGCGGCGGAACTCGAGGTGGCCCGACGCATCCTCACCGGGGTCCCCTCCCTGTACGCGACCGTGCGGGACGAGCACGGTGCGGCATCCGTCGGCAGGCTCGCGATCGTCGAGCGGGACGAGACCACCTGGGGCGGCCTGTACGCGGTCGCCACGCGGGAGGACGCCCGCGCACGCGGCCACGCCAGCGCCGTGATCGCCGCGCTGGTCGCATCCGGAGCCGATCGCGGAGTGACGGATGTCTGGCTGCAGGTCATGGCGTCGAACGCCGTGGCCCGCAGGCTCTACGGACGCCTCGGGTTCCTGCACTCGGCGACATACCGGTACCTAGCGGCGCCGATGCAGACGGGATCCTGAGGATCACCGCCGGCGTCGGGCGCGACGCCCGTCACGCTGCGCTGCGCGCCGCGTGCGGATCTTGCCGGTTCAGCGCTGCGACCACCGTGTCGTACTCGCCGCGCACCTCCGCGTAGCGCAGGAACTTGACGCGCTCCACCTGGATCTCGCGGGCGTCGGGATCGGACTCGATGAGTCGCATCACCTCGGCGATGAACTCGTCGAGCGGCATCGCGACCGCGCTCGTCTCCTGTCCTGGCATCAGAGCGGTACGCACCGCGGGCGGCTCCAGTTCGAGGAGCTGCACGCTCGTGTCGGCCAGCTGAAGGCGCAGCGACTCGGTGAGGAGGTGCACGGCAGCCTTCGTGGCGTTGTAGGTCGGCGTTGCGACGAGCGGCACGAACGCGAGACCGGACGAGACGGTCATGATGACCGCGTCGGTGCGCGTCTGCAGGTGCTCCACGAACACGCCGATGAGACGGATCGTGCCGAGCAGGTTCGTCGTCACCGTCGCCTCGGCCGTCTCGAGGAATCCGGCGGGCGTGTGCCAGTCCTCGGCGCGCATGATGCCCGCCATGGTCACGATCACGTTGAGGTCGGGGTGGTCGGCGAGCACGCGGTCCGCTGCGGCCGTGATGCTCGCCGCGTCTGCCGTGTCGATCTGCACGGCGTCGATGCCGGGATGCTCGGAGCGGATGCTCTCGAGCAGTTCCGTCCGCCGCCCTCCGACGATGACGGTGTTGCCGCGCTCGTGGAGGGCGAGCGCAAGGGCGAGCCCGATGCCGCTGGTGGCGCCGGGGATGAAGATGGTGTTCCCGCTGATCTGCATGACTTCAGCGTGATCGCACCGGGACGCTGGCGGCAGAGAGCACTCATCGTGGGATCCGGGATCCCTGGATGGCTTTGCGGACGACAGGCCAGGATGGAGCGATGGATCCCGCCGCTCTCGCCGAATTCCTGCGCCGCCGACGCTCCGCGTTGACGCCTGCCGACGTCGGGCTTCCTGAGGGCGCGCGTCGGCGCACACCCGGTCTGCGCCGCGAGGAGGTCGCGCAACTGGCGGCCATGTCATCCGACTACTACACGCGACTGGAGCAGCGGCGCGGACCGCAGCCGAGCGAGCAGATGCTCGCATCCCTCGCGCGTGCGCTGCGCCTCAGCCGTGACGAACGGGACTACCTCTATCGCGCGGCCGGCCACGCGGCGCCGGACCGCACATCCGTGTCCGCTTATGTCGCGCCGGCGCTGCTGCGCGTGCTCGACAGGCTCGACGACTCCGCCGCCCTCGTCTTGTCGAGCCTCGGCGAGACGCTCGCGCAGAACCACATCGCCACGGCCCTGTTCGGCGACCGTGTCTCGCTCACCGGCTGGGAGCGCAGCGACGTGTACAGGTGGTTCGCGCATCCGGAGACGGAGCGGATGATCTACCCCGCCGATGACCGCGACCGGCAATCCCGCGCCGTCGTGGCCAACCTCCGTGCAGCGTACGGCGCGATGGGTCGCCGGTCGCGCGCCGGCGAGCTCGTCGCCGAGCTGACCAGGATCAGCCCCGAGTTCGCAGCCGTCTGGGCGCGCCACGAGGTCGCCAAGCGCTTCGAGGACCACAAGGTGCTCATCCATCCGGAGGTCGGCGAGATCGAACTCGACTGCCAGGCGCTCTTCACCGAGGATCAGGGCCAACTGCTCCTCGTGCTCACCGCCGCACCGCGCAGCGACGCGGACGAGAAGCTCCGCCTGCTGTCGATGCTCGGGGCTCGAGCGTTCACCGGCGGCGACTGAGCGACGGTGGGGCCCGGCGCCCCTGGTCGGGAGACGACGCCGTATCCGCTTAGGGTGAAGGGATGTCCGACCCCGCCGACGCGCCAGCCAACGCGGACTCCCCCGACGTCGTGGTCCGCAGCGACACGGCACGCGACTCCTCGCGCGAGGCGTCCGTGTGGCGCAATCGGTCGTACGTGCGGCTCTGGATGGGCGAGACGTTCTCGCAGGTCGGCGAGCAGCTCGGCACCCTGGCCATCCCGGTGCTCGCCGTGCTCGTGCTGGATGCCACCGCACAGGAGGTCGGTCTGCTGAATGCGGCCGAGACGCTCGCGTTCCTCCTCATCGGCCTGCCGGTCGGCGCCTGGGTGGACCGGATGCGCAAGCGCCGCGTCATGATGACGGCGGATGCCGTGCGGGCGGTGGTGCTCGCGTCGATTCCGCTGCTGTGGGCGTTCGGCGTGCTGCAGATCTGGTACCTGTTCGTGGTCGGCGCGGTGGTGGGCGGCGCGACAGTCTTCTTCGATGTCACGTATCAGAGCTATGTGCCGAGGCTCGTGCGGCCGGAGCAGGTGGCGTCGGCGAACTCCGGCCTGGAGGCGAGCGCTCAGGTGGCGCGGGTGGGCGGGCCTGCGGCATCCGGTGGTCTTCTAGCGATCATGCCAGCACCGCTCGTCGTGCTCGCGACCTCCATCGGCTACCTCTTCTCGTTCGCGTTCGTGGCCTCCATCCGCGACGACGAGCCGCGGCACGAGAGGTCGCAGCACGCGTCGCTGCCGCGGGAGATCGGCGAGGGCCTCCGCTTCGTGTTCGGCACACCGCTGCTGCGCCGCATCACCCTGATGACCGGGTCGTTCAATCTCTTCGGCGGGCTGGTGCTCACGCTCCTGCCGCTCCTGGTGCTGCGGGAACTCGGGCTCTCGCCGGCCGTGTACGGCGTCGTCACCGCGATGGGCGCCGTCGGCGGCATCCTCGGTGCGCTGTGCACGCCGTGGCTGTCCCGGGTGATCGGCGAGGGTACGGTCATCGTCGTCGCGGCGCTCGTGTCGTCGGTGCCGCCGTTCGTCATCCCGCTCGCCGCGCTCTTCCCGTCGGCGGCGATCCCGCTGCTCGTCGGTGCCGACTTCCTGTTCAGCTTCGGCGTGCTCGTCTACAACATCGCGCAGGTGTCGTTCCGGCAGCGCATCTGCCCGCGGCCGCTGCTCGGCCGGATGAACGCGTCCATCCGGTTCGTCGTGTGGGGTGTGATGCCCATCAGCGGTGTGCTCGCCGGCGCGCTCGGCGGATGGCTCGGCGTGACCACGACGATGTGGATCGGCGCCGTGCTCTCGCTGCTCGGCTGCGGCATCGTGCTGTTCTCGCCGCTGACCGGCATGCGCAAGCTGCCGGACGGTCCGGCGGAGCCTGTGCGTCCCAGCGCAATCGCGGACTGAGGCGTCACCGATCGACGGACGAGATCGGACCGCACGATGGCATCCGACCTACGATTGAGCATCGTGACGACAGACAGCGGCGACGGCATTCGCACGGTCGGCATCCTCGGCGCGGGCAAGCTCGGGACCGTGCTGGCCCGCCTTGCGGTCGCAGCGGGGTTCCGCGTGCTGGTCGCAGGGTCGGGCGATCCGGCGAAGATCGCCCTGATCGTCGAGGTGCTCGTACCGGGAGCCAACGCCGTGTCGGCGGACCAAGCCGCTCGTGAGTCAGACATCGTCGTGCTCGCCCTGCCGCTGGGCAAGCACGAGACGCTGCCGGTGGAGGCCCTGGACGGCAAGCTCGTCGTCGACGCCATGAACTACTGGTGGGAGGTCGACGGGATCCGCGACGACCTCAACGACCCGCTCACCTCCACCAGCGAGATCGTGCAGAAGTTCCTGCCGGGATCCCGTGTCGTGAAGGCCTTCAACCACATGGGCTACCACGATCTCGAGGAGGAGACCCGGCCGCGCGGCGAAGAGGGCCGCAAGGCCATCGCGATCGCCGGCAACGTCGGCGCCGATACTGACGCCGTCGCCGACTTCGTCGACGACCTCGGCTTCGACCCTGTGCTTGCGGGGCCGCTGCCAGAAGGCATCCGCATGGAGCCCAACACCGAGCTCTTCGGAGCGGATGTCGATGCCGACCAGGTGCGGCACCTCCTGACCACCTTCCCGGACTCGGCACGGGGACGTGTCGTCGCGCGCGCACGCGCCGAGCGAGCCGCCTGAGGCGCTCGCCGTCCTGAGCCCCTGCACACCCGCGCGATGGTCGCCGACGAGTGGTATCCCACTTGCGGGTACCCTGGGGAGGTTGCCTGTGAATCTTGACAGATTGTCCGGGCCACCCCTCTCCCCCTGATCGATTGGAGACCTCGTGCCCGAGCTCGAACAGAATCTGTCGTCGGTTTTCGACGAAGTCGTGCGACGCAATCCAGGTGAAACGGAGTTCCACCAGGCGACGCGCGAGGTTCTGGAGAGCCTCGGACCCGTTGTGGCGAAGCATCCGGAGTACACCGACGCACAGGTCATCCGCCGTCTCTGCGAGCCGGAGCGCCAGATCATCTTCCGCGTGCCGTGGACCGACGACGCCGGTCGTGTGCAGCTCAATCGCGGATTCCGCGTCGAGTTCAACTCGGCGCTCGGCCCGTACAAGGGTGGCCTGCGCTTCCACCCGAGCGTCTACCTCGGCATCGTGAAGTTCCTCGGATTCGAGCAGATCTTCAAGAACTCCCTCACCGGACTGCCCATCGGCGGCGGCAAGGGCGGCAGCGACTTCGACCCGAAGGGCAAGTCAGACGCCGAGGTCATGCGCTTCTGCCAGTCCTTCATGACCGAGCTGTACCGCCACATCGGCGAGCACACCGATGTCCCGGCCGGAGACATCGGCGTCGGCGGACGCGAGATCGGCTACCTGTTCGGCCAGTACAAGCGCATCACGAACCGCTACGAATCTGGAACGCTCACGGGCAAGGGCCTCACCTGGGGCGGATCGCAGGTGCGAACGGAAGCGACCGGCTACGGTGCCGTCTTCTTCGTCGACGAGATGCTGAAGACCGCAGGCGACTCCTTCGAGGGCAAGCGCGTCGTGGTCTCCGGATCCGGCAACGTCGCCATCTACGCGATCGAGAAGGTGCACCAGCTGGGCGGCGTGGTCGTTGCCTGCTCCGACTCCGACGGCTACATCGTCGACGAGTCCGGCATCGATCTCGATCTGCTCAAGGAGATCAAGAACGGGCACCGCGGCCGGGTGAGCGAGTACGCGGAGAAGCGCGGCGCATCCGCTCACTACGTCGCCGGCGGTTCCATCTGGGATGTGCCGTGCCAGATCGCGCTGCCGTGCGCCACGCAGAACGAGCTCGGCGCGGCCGGCGCCCACGCGCTCATCACCAACGGCTGCCGAGTGGTCGCCGAAGGCGCGAACATGCCGACGACGCCGGATGCCATCCGCGCGCTTCGCGAAGCGGGCGTCGCGTTCGCCCCTGGCAAAGCAGCCAACGCGGGCGGTGTGGCGACGAGCGCACTGGAGATGCAGCAGAACGCATCGCGCGACTCGTGGACGTTCGAGTACACCGAGGAACGCCTCGCCGAGATCATGCGATCGATCCACGATCGGTGCCTGACGACGGCCGACGAGTACGGCGCTCCCGGCAACTACGTCGCCGGCGCCAACATCGCCGGCTTCACCCAGGTGGCAGACGCGATGCTCGCATTGGGACTGATCTAGGCCCGATCGCGGAAGAGGCGGACCAGCGCCTGGCGCCGCCGTCGTCGGCACGAGGGGATGTGTGCCGACGGCGGACGGTGGTCGTTATACCGACGACGTCCTGTCGCTGGACGACGCCGATCAGACCGGCAGCTTCCAGCCGAGTGCGAAGTTGAACGCGACGGCCAGCATCAGGTACATCAGCCACAGCCCTGTGATGATGTGGAAGAGGCCGAGCGCGCGCTCTCCGAGCTGAACGCCGATCGCGGCGAAGAAGTCGGCGAGGTAGATCAGCGCCAGTCCGAGGAACAGCAGTCCGACGGCCCAGTCGCCTGAGACGAAGAAGACGACGAGTCCGACGATCGAAATGATGAAGAACGCCACGCACATGCCGGCGTTCGGGCGGGGGTCGTGGCCGCGATAGCGGTTGAATCCGATCGCGAACCAGTGGATGCCGTACGCGGAGAACGCGAGTGCGGCCATGTAGAGCGGCGGTGCTTTGAACACCTGGAACCAGGTGAGGCCGACGAACAGGATCATCCCGGTCAGGAATTGGCAGAATCCGGGCAACCAGATGCCCCAGATCCCCGTTGCCCTGTCGACGAGTTCGTTGCGTTTAGGCCAGCCGAACAGTTCCTGCGGCCCGTAGATCAGGTATCCGGTGCCGAGACCGAAGAACCCGAGTGCGAGCGGCGGGAACATCGAGATTGCGAATTGCATGGTGAACCTTCTTCTATCCAGTTCCCCTCCATCTCATGGTGACCCCGTTCCCAGCGAACTTCAAGACTCGACTCAGTGTGAGGTCTCACAGGTGCGCGCACTGCACCACCCACGAGTTCGGCACGCGGCTTACTCTCGAATCGGTGAGGACGTACGCGCAATGCCGCGCGATGTCATGGCACACCGGTTCTCGACACCGAGGTGAGGAGCACGTCGTGGCGGAGACGATCCGGAGAGGAGCCGGGCAGGGTGCTCGGGCGCTGCCTGCCACCGGCGAGCTCGCGGATCAGCGCGGCAGACGCCTCACGGACCTGCGTGTCTCCGTCACCGATCGCTGCAACTTCCGCTGCGTGTACTGCATGCCGCGGGAGATCTTCGGACGCGACTACGCCTTCCTCCCGCGGGCAGAGCTGCTCACGTTCGAGGAGATCGAACGCGTCGTTCTGGCCGGAATGCGCCTCGGCGTTCGCAAGGTGCGGCTGACCGGCGGCGAGCCGCTGCTGCGCAAGGGCATCGAGGAGCTCGTCGCCATGCTCGCCGCCCTGCGCACTCCGGACGGTCAGCGGCTCGACCTCGCCCTGACGACGAACGGATCCGCGCTGGCCGCCAAGGCCGAAGCCCTGGCCGAGGCCGGTCTGAACAGGGTCACCGTCTCCGTCGACTCCCTCGACGACGAGACGTTCCGGCGCATGAACGACGTGGACTTCCCGCTCCAGAGGGTGTTGGACGGACTCGAGGCCGCACGCGGTGCGGGACTGGGACCGGTCAAGGTGAACATGGTCGTCAAGCGCGGGCAGAACGACGACGACGTGCTGCCCATGGCGGAGCATTTCCGCGGGAGCGGATGCGTGCTGCGTTTCATCGAGTACATGGACGTCGGCACGACCAACGGGTGGCGCCTGGAGGAGGTGGTGCCATCGAGCGAGGTGCTGGCGCGGATCGCCGCCGTCCATCCGCTCGAGCCGATCGCGCCGACCGCACCCGGCGAGACGGCGACACGGTGGCGCTATCGGGACGGCACCGGCGAGATCGGGGTCATCTCCTCCGTGACGCAGCCGTTCTGCTCGGGCTGCACCAGGGCACGTCTGTCGACCGACGGACGGCTCTACACCTGCCTGTTCGCCGACCACGGCACGGACCTTCGGGCCCTGTTGCGATCAGGATCCGACGACGACGGGCTCACCGCCGCGATGGCCGGCGTCTGGTCGAGACGAGAGGACAGGTACTCGGAGCTGCGGGCATCGTCGACGCCGTCCTCCGGCCGATCCGCTGCTGACCGCGATGGCCACCGCATCGAGATGTCGTACATCGGCGGATGACGCGGCTGCACCGCGTCGTGGCCATGCGGGAAGGCGCTTGCCGCGCAGCCATCCTTCCAGTGCTCTCACGCTCGCCGTCGTCTGTTGCGATATCGGGGGCAGCAGCGTATTCCTGAAATATGGGCAGGGTCACGACCCGACGTCGAGTCGCCCGGCTGACGATCGGCGCCGCAATCGCGAGACGGGAAGACACCCTCGTCGTCGAGGAACCACTCGAAATCCGTGTCGGCGGGCGCTCGCTCGCCGTGACGATGCGGACACCGGGCAACGACGTCGAGTTGGCGGCGGGCTTCCTGGTCTCGGAGGGAGTCATCCATCGCGGCGACGACTTCGCCACCGCACGGTTCTGTGCCGGTGAGGGCGTGGAGAACACGTACAACGTGCTCGACGTGACGCTCGGTCCGGGAGTCGCGCCGCCGTCATCCGCTCTCGCCAGGGAGTTCTTCACGACCAGCTCGTGCGGCATCTGCGGAAAGTCGAGCATCGACGCCGTGCGCACGAGTTCGGCGTTCGAGGTGCGCGACGACCAGGTGCGCGTGCCGGTGCAGACGCTGGTGCAGCTGCCCGATCGGCTGCGAGCAGCCCAGGACGTCTTCGAGAAGACCGGGGGCCTGCACGCCGCCTGTCTGTACCGAGTCGCCGACGACGAGCTCATGGTCGTGCGCGAAGACGTCGGCAGGCACAACGCCGTCGACAAGGTGGTCGGCTGGGCGCTGACCCACGACCTGCTTCCGCTGACCGGGACCGTGCTGATGGTCTCCGGCCGCGCGAGCTTCGAACTGACGCAGAAGGCGCTCATGGCCGGCATTCCGATGCTGGCGGCGGTGTCCGCTCCGTCATCGCTGGCTGTGGAACTCGCCATCGACGCAGGCATGAGCCTGATCGGATTCGTGCGCGGCGACTCGATGGTGGTCTACGCGGGCGGGCAGCGGGTCGACGAGACGTGTACGGAGGGAAGTGCGGCATGACGATCAACGAAGCGCCGAGCGAGCGAACGGTCGACGACGTCGAGAACCTCCAGATCTCGCATCCGAAGCAATGGGCCGCCGGCATCCCAGGGATCCTGCATTCGGTCGGACCGGCGGTGCGGGAGCTGGGCCCGACGCGCGCCGCGAAGCTGCTGACCTCGATGAACCACAAGGACGGCTTCGACTGCATGAGCTGTGCGTGGCCGGATCCGTCGCACCGCAAAGTTGCGGAGTTCTGCGAGAACGGAGCGAAGGCGGTGACCTGGGAGGCGACGCCCGTCACCGTTGCGAGTTCCTTCTGGGCCGAGCATCCGATTCCGGTCCTGCTGGAGAAGTCGGAGTACTGGCTGGGCATGCAGGGGCGGCTCATCGAGCCCGTCTACAAGGCCGCCGACAGCGATCACTACGAGCCGATCGCCTGGGAGGAGGCGTTCCGCATCATCGGCGACAAGCTGAAGTCGCTGGACTCCCCCGACCGCGCCGCCTTCTACACGAGCGGCCGTACGTCGAACGAGGCCGCGTTCACGTATCAGCTCTTCGCGCGGGCGTTCGGCACCAACAACCTGCCCGACTGCTCCAACATGTGCCACGAGTCCACGGGTGCCGCGCTCGGCGAGGTGATCGGCGTCGGCAAATGCACGGTGACGTACGACGACTTCGCCAACGCGGACCTCATCGTCATCATGGGCCAGAACCCGGGCACCAACCATCCGCGCATGCTGACGGCACTCGAGGAGGCGAAGCAGGCAGGGGCGAAGATCGTGGCGGTCAATCCACTGCCGGAGGCGGGCCTCATGCGGTACAAGAACCCGCAGCAGGTCGGCGGCTGGATCGGCAAGGGAACGGGTCTCGCCGACGACTACCTGCAGATCAGGCTGAGCGGCGACCAGGCACTCATGCAGGCCGTGGCGAAGCGTGTGCTCGAGGCGGAGGATGCCGCGCCGGGCACCGTGCTCGACCGCGACTTCATCGACACGTACTGCCAGGGATTCGACGAGTACGCGGCAGCCGTGCGCGAGCTGGACGAAGTGGATGTGCTTCGAGCGACCGGCCTCACTGCTGGAGAGATCGGCGGACTCGCCGACCGCTATATGAAGGCGGATCGCGTCATCATCACGTGGGCGATGGGCCTCACCCAGCACAAGAGCGCAGTGGCGACGATCAAGGACATCATGAACCTGCTGTTCCTGCGCGGGAACATCGGGAAGCCGGGGGCCGGCGCCTCGCCCATCCGCGGACACAGCAACGTTCAGGGCGACCGCACCATGGGCATCTGGGAGAAGATGCCGCCGGCCTTCCTCGACAAGCTGCAGCAGGAGTTCCACTTCGACCCGCCGCGCACGAACGGCGTCGACAGTGTGGACGGCATCCGTGCACTGGCCGACGGCCGCATCTCCGTGTGGTTCGCGCTCGGCGGCAACCTGGTTGCCGCCATCTCCGACACCGATGTCGCCGAGAACGCCGTGCAGAAGGCCGACCTGACCGTTCAGGTGTCGACCAAGCTCAACAGGTCGCACGCCGTCGTCGGCAAGGAGGCGCTCATCCTGCCGACGATGGGACGCACGGAGATCGATCTCCAGGCATCCGGCGAGCAGTTCGTCTCGGTGGAAGACACCGTGTGCGCCGTGCATCCGTCATGGGGCAAGGTGGAGCCGGTATCGCCGAACCTGCTGTCGGAAGTGTCCATCATCACGCGGCTTGCCCGTGCGACGCTCGGTGACTCCGTGCCCATCGACTGGGCCGGATTCGAGAACGACTACGACAGGATCCGGGATCACATCGCCCGCGTCTGCCCCGGCTGCGAGGACTACAACACCAAGATCCGCAGGGAGGGCGGCTTCGTGCTACCGCACGGACCACGCGATTCGCGCACATTCCCCACCGACACCGGCAAGGCGAAGTTCACCGAGAACGAGTTGAAGTACGTGGAATGCCCTGACGGGCGGCTGCTGCTGCAGACCATCAGGGCTCACGACCAGTTCAACACCACCATCTACAGCCTGAACGACAGGTATCGCGGCGTGAAGAAGGGCCGCGACGTGGTGTTCGTGAATCCGCTCGACATCGCCGAGCTCGGGCTGCGCGACGGCCAGCGCGTCGACGTGCACAGCGAGTTCAGCGACGGCGTCGACCGCGTGATCCGCGGGTTCCGGCTCGTGTCGTATCCGACAGCGCGCGGATGCGCCGCCGCCTACTTCCCCGAGGCGAATCCGCTGGTGCCGCTCGACGCCACGGCAGACGTCAGCAACACGCCGGCGTCGAAGTCCGTCGTCATCCGCATCGAACCGGCGGCGATGCTCGTGAGCGTCTGAGCAGTCCGCACAGCTGTGCCCTACGGACTCGGCATCCGCGTGGGCCGTGCCGACTGCGGCACTTCGTGCTGCCGTCCGACGGGTCGAGGCCCGCGACACGACGCGTCGCGCCGACGTGCCGCGATTCGGCACAGACCACCGGTGGACACCGCCGGCCCGCACCTCCCCTACCCTTTAATGCGACATGGCGCATCTTCTCGGGGCCGAAGCCCTGCATCTCGAGTTCCCCACCAAGGTCGTCTTCGACTCCGTCTCGCTCGGAGTCAACGAGGGCGACCGCATCGGCATCGTCGGCCGCAACGGCGACGGCAAGTCGAGCCTGCTGGCCATGCTCGCTGGGCGGCGAGAACCCGACGCGGGCAGGGTGACGGTGCGCGGCGGCATCCGCATCGGCGTGCTCGACCAGGATGACGTGCTCGACGACACGCACACCGTGGGGCACATCGTGGTCGGCGACATGCCCGAGCACGAGTGGGCCGGCGACGCGCGCGTGCGCGACGTGATCGCCGGACTGCTGGCGGACATCCCGTGGGATGCCCGCATCGGCTCCCTGAGCGGCGGTCAGCGGCGCCGCGCGGCCCTCGCCGCGCTGCTGACCGGTGACTGGGACGTGCTCGCTCTCGACGAGCCGACGAACCACCTCGACGTCGAGGCCATCACGTGGCTGGCAGGGCACTTGAAGCGTCGTTGGGCAGCCAGCGCGGGCGGCCTGCTGGTCGTGACGCACGACAGGTGGTTCCTCGACGAGATCTGCACGGCGACGTGGGAGGTGCACGACCGCATCGTCGAGCCGTTCGATGGCGGGTACGCCGCCTACATCCTGCAGCGCGTGGAGCGCGACCGGATGGCCGCGGCCACCGAGGCGAAACGGCAGAACCTGGCGCGCAAGGAGCTCGCGTGGCTGCGCCGCGGCGCACCGGCGCGCACGTCGAAGCCGAAGTTCCGCATCGACGCCGCGAACGCGCTGATCGAGGACGTGCCGCCCATCCGCGACTCGGTCTCGCTCAAGGCGCTCGCGGTGTCGCGACTGGGCAAGGAGGTCGTCGATCTCGTCGATGCGTCGGTGTCGTATCCGGTCCGCGACGATGACGGCACGATCGAAGGCGCACCCGAGGGCCGAGCGGACGGCGCGTCCGTCGACACCTCGACCGCAGATCACGCTGAGCGGAAACCAGTGCTCCGCGACGTGGAGTGGCGGATCGCGCCCGGCGAGCGCACGGGCATCCTGGGGGTCAACGGCGCGGGCAAGTCGACGCTGCTCGGACTGGTCGCCGGCACGGTCCAGCCGACGTCCGGCCGCGTGAAACGCGGCAAGACCGTCAAGGTCGCCTCCCTCACCCAGCGCCTGGACGAGCTCGAGCAGCATCTCGGCGACCCAGTGCGGGTGGTGCTCTCGCGTCTGCGTACGACCTACACGATCGGATCCGGATCCAAGGCCCAGGACCTCACGCCGGGCCAGATGCTGGAACGACTCGGATTCTCCTCCCCGCAGCTCTCCACGCCCGTGAAGGATCTCTCCGGCGGCCAGAAGCGGCGCCTTCAGCTGCTTCTCATCCTGCTCGACCAGCCGAACGTGCTGATCCTCGACGAGCCGACGAACGACCTCGACACCGACATGCTCGCCGCCATGGAGGACCTGCTCGACTCGTGGCCGGGAACCCTCATCGTCGTCTCGCACGACAGGTACTTCATCGAGCGCGTCACCGACCAGCAGTACGCCATCCTGGACCACCGACTGCGCCACCTGCCAGGAGGGGTGGACGAATACCTGCGGCTGAGGGCGCTCGAGGAGAAACGGGGTGCCGGCGCCCGGACGACCGGTTCGGCTCGAGACGGCGCAGCGTCCGGCGGCTCTGCCGGGTCGGTCGGGCTCGTTTCGGCGGGCTCGACCAGCGGTGCAGGCCGGACCGACGGTGCGAGCGCGACGGGTGACGGCGGGGGGCTCCAAGGCGCCGCCCTCCGCGACGCGCAGAAGGAGGTCGCGTCGATCGAGCGCCGCATCGCCAAGCTCGTCGAGCGCATCGACGCCGAGCGGACGGCCCTGGCCGAACACGACCAGGCGGACTACGCCGGCCTGCTCGCGAAGACGGATGCCATCGGCTCGCTCGAGCTCGAGGCATCCGCTCTGGAGGAGCGCTGGTTCGAGCTCACGGAGTTGATCGGCTAGTTCGGTCCCACCGACCACGCACTCTGCACGGAGCGCCCGAACCGCGGGTGGTCAGGACGCGGGCGCCCGGCGTGACCGGAACGCGTACACGACGACGAGTGCCGCCGCGAGTACGGCGAGTCCCGCGACGAGCGCGATCGTCGCGCTCCATCCCCCTCCGCCGTAGACGAAGCCGCCAACCCAGCCGATGAGGCTCGATCCGAGGTAGTAGAAGACGTTGTAGAGCGAGGCGGCCTGTGCCCGGCCGACCGTCGCCCGTGCGCCGACCCAGCCGGATGCGATCGCATGGGCCGCGAAGAATCCGCCGGTGAACACGACGAGTCCGACGATCACCGCGACCAGCTGGGTCGCCAGCGTGAGGAGTGCTCCCGCGATCATCACGGCGATTCCGGTCAGCAGTACAGCTCTGCGCCCGAAGCGACGGGCGGACCCTCCGGCCTGCCGTGACGTGTACGTGCCCGCCAGATAGGCGAGGAAGAGCAACGACGTCGCGAACGCGCCGAGCTCGAACGGCGGCGCCTCCAGCCGGAACGCCAGGTAGTTGTAGACCGTGACGAAGCCGCCCATGAGCAGGAACGCCTGAGCGAACAGCACCAGCATCCCGACGTTGCGCAGGTTCGCGAGCGCCGCCTTCGCCGCCCATACGAGCGTCGCCTGCTCCGATCGCCGACTGCCGAACGGCTTCGGCGTGATGAGGACGAACCCCACGGTCGCGACGGCGCACAGCGCCAGGACCACCCCGACGCCGAGACGCCAGCCGCCGAGTTCCGCGAACGGCGCTGCGACGATGCGGCCGAGCAGTCCGCCGATCGTCGTGCCGGAGACGTAGGTGGCGGCCGCCACCACCGTGTGCGACGCCCGCACCTCTTCGTGCAGGTATGTGATCGCCAGCGCGGGAACACCGCCCAGCGCTAGACCCTCCAGCACGCGCAGCACGAGGACCGCCTCGAAGCCCGGCACCACCACGACGGCCGAGCCGAACACGACGGCTGCGACGAGCGCGATGCGCATCGCCGGCAGGCATCCGATCCGACCGGCGAGCCACGACCACGGCAGCACGCCGACGGCGAGCCCGATGGTCGCAGCAGAGATGAGGAGTGCGGACTGGGCTGCAGTGACGTGCAGATCGCGGGCGACGAGAGGGAGTATGCCTTGCGGGGAATACAACTGGGCGAAGGTCGCCACGCCGGCGAAGCCGAGCGCGATCACGATGCGTCGGTACTCCGGCGTTCCGCGGTCGTGGCCGCGCCATCCCGCGACGTCGGTCATGCCCGGCGGTCACCCACCGAGCGTCATCACCCTCGCACCGTGCACTGGGCCGGACACCCGCACGGCTCGCAACTGCGCCGCGCTCAAAGCGATCTGCAGGTCGATCGCGCTCTCCCGGTCCTCGGCGAGGAACGCGACGGTGGGACCGGATCCGGAGACGAGTCCCGCCAGGGCGCCGCTGCGCTCCCCCAGCTCCAGCACGTCGGCGAGCTCGTCGGAGAGGTGGATGGCCGGCGCCTGCAGGTCGTTGGCGAGATTCTCGGCGAGCATGGCCGGATCCCCCGCACGCAGCGCCTGCAGCAGCTCCGTGCTGACCGACGGATGCTCGACCACCGGTCCCAGCTCCCCGACATGCCGTTCGCGGTGCAGGTCGAGCTCGCGGTAGACGACCGGCGTGGACAGCTCGCCGTGCGGCAGCACGAGCACCCACTCGAACCGGCCCTGGGTGAGAACAGGGCTCAGCTCGTCACCGCGTCCGAGCCCGATCGCGGTTCCCCCGGCAAGCGCGAACGGAACATCCGCGCCGAGCTGTGCGGCGAGATCGTGCAGGTGGTCGCGGCTGAGGCCGGCGCTCCAGAGGGCGTCGCACGCGATGAGCGTGGCAGCGGCATCCGCTGATCCGCCGCCCATGCCGCCCGCGATCGGCACGTTCTTCTCGATCTCGATGCGCACGCCACCGGAGACGCCGGCCGCCTCGGCGACGAGCCCGGCCGCGCGCACGGCGATGTTGCTGTCATCCGTCGGCAGTCCGCTGCAGTCGATGGGGCCGCTGAAGCTCACCGTCACCTGGGACGCCGGCCACACCCGCACGTCTTCGTACAGCGACACCGCCTGATAGACGGTGGCGACGTCGTGGTAACCGTCGTCGCCGACGGAACCGACGCCGAGGTACAGGTTCACCTTGCCAGGGGCACGGGCGTGAACGGGAAGGCCCAGGCTCGCGGACGTCATGTGTACCAACCTACGGGGTCGTCGAACCGGGGGTGTGGCGGGCGAGGGCCAGGAACTGCTCCATCGTGAGTTCCTCTCCCCTGGCCGTCGGCGGCAGGCCGACGGCTTCCAGAGCGGCGGATGCCCGTGCAGAATCCCCGAAGACGCCCGACAGCGACTGCCGCAGCATCTTGCGACGCTGGCCGAAGGCCGCATCCACGATGGCGAACAGGCGGCGTCGCAAGGCTTCCTCGCTCAGAGCGTCGCCCTGCCGGTGCTCGCCCTGCTCGGTGCCGCCCGGATGCTCGTGCCGCTGGAAGGCGACCAGGATCGAGTCCACGTTCGGCACCGGCCAGAACACCTGACGGGAAACCTGTCCGGCCGTGCGCCACGATCCGTACCACGCGGCCTTCACGCTGGGCGACCCGTACACCTTGGATCCGGGCCCCGCCGCGAGACGCTGCCCGACTTCGGCCTGCACCATGACGACTCCGGACTCGAGCGTCGGGATGCGCTGCAGCAGGTGCAGAAGCACGGGAACCGACACGTTGTACGGCAGGTTGGCGACGAGCCGAACCGGATCGGCGGGGAGCGTGTCGACCGTGAGCGCATCCTGGTGCACGACGGTGAGCCGCTCGACCGCTTCTGGCGCCAGCTGTTCCACCGTGATCGGCAGCTGTGCCGCAAGCCGACCGTCGATCTCGACCGCCACGACCGACGCATCCGCCTCCAGCAGGCCGAGGGTCAGCGATCCGAGTCCAGGACCGACCTCGAGCACCACGTCGCCCGGCTCCACCTCGGCCACCCGCACGATTCGTCGCACCGTGTTGGCGTCGATCACGAAGTTCTGTCCGAGCTTCTTCGTTGGCGTGACATCGAGCAGCTCCGCAAGATCACGGATCTCCGCTGGTCCCAGCAGTTGCACGGTCATCGTTCGCCCCCGGCTCCGACTCGCACGTCCGACCCTGTCATGATCACGCGATGATGCCGATCGGCGTCGTAGGCGGCGCCTGAACGGGCTCGGAATCCCACTTGCCGTAGACGAGCTCGGTGTTCGAGACGATCTGAGCGGCGAGCACCGACACGTCGGTGCCGATCACGTCGGCCATCCCGCGCATGGTGTGAGGGATGAGGTACGGGGCGTTCGGGCGGCCGCGGTACGGCGTGGGCGTGAGGTAGGGCGCATCCGTCTCGACGAGGATCAGCGAGCGCGGAGCGATCTCCAGAGCGTCGCGAAGATTCTGCGCGTTCTTGAACGTCACGGTGCCGGCGAACGACATGTACCAGCCGTTGTCCGCGCAGATCTCGGCGAGGTCGCGTCCACCTGAGAAGCAGTGGAACACCACCGTCTCCGGTGCGCCGACGCGCTTCAGCGTCGAGATGACATCCGCGTGCGCGTCGCGATCGTGGATCTGCAGTGCCAGCCCGTGCCGCTTCGCCATGTCGATGTGCGCCTCGAAGGAGCGGTACTGCGCCGCGCGGCCGTCCTCGTCCGTTCGGAAGAAGTCGAGGCCAGTCTCACCTATGGCCCGCACCCGCGGACGACCGGCCAGCTGGTCGATGACGGCCAGCGCGTCGTCCAGGGTGCCCGCGGCATCGAGCTCCGGCGCATCGTTCGGGTGGATGGCCACAGCCGCCAGCATGCGAGGCTCTATTGCGGCCGTCTCTGCCGCCCAGATGGACGACGCCACGTCGGTGCCCACCTGCACCACGCCGCGCACGCCGACGGACGAGGCGCGGTCCAGCTGTTCGCGATAGCTGAGCGCCAGGCCGTCCTCGATGCGTCCGGGACGCGCAGACGGATCGATGTGCGTGTGGTTGTCGTACACCGGCACCGTGAGCGGTGTCGGCAGCGGCGGATACGTCGGGTCGCTAGGCATGGGGCTCGCTGCACATGAAGTCGGCCGCAGACCAGCTACTCGGCGGCGATCTGGTCGATGCGCGGGAAGAGCGACTCGAGCGAGGACACGCGGATGCCGGCAGGCAGCTGCCCCCAACGCCCGGCGTCCCGCAGCGGCTGAGCGTCCAGCTCGCCGAGTGCACCATCCGCCCCGAGCGCGGTCCACAGCCTGCCCGTGGCCTTCGGGACCACCGGCGAAAGGAGCACGGCGAGCGCGCGCAGACCCTCGGCCGCCGTGTACAGCACGGTCTGGAGGCGCTCGCGGTTCGCGTCATCCTTGGCGAGCGTCCACGGCTCCTGTTCCGTGATGTATCCGTTGAGCTCGTCGACGATCGTCCAGATCGACGCGATGCCCTCGTGGATCGCGAAACGCCCGATGGCGGCGTCGGCACCCGCCGCGGCATCCGCGACGGTCTTCTGGATGCCCGCGTCGGCCTCCGTCGGGGTACCCGCTGCGGGCACCTCGCCGTCGAAATAGCGCTGCAGCATGGCGATCACGCGAGAGGCGAGGTTGCCGAAGCCATTCGCGAGCTCCGCCTGGTAACGGGCGGAGAGATCTTCCCAGCTGAACGAGCCGTCCTGGCCGAAGCTGATGGCGCGCATGAAGTAGTAGCGGAACGCGTCGGACCCGAACGTGTCGGTGATTTGCGACGGCGCGATTCCGGTGAGCTTCGACTTGCTCATCTTCTCGCCACCGACGAGCAGCCAGCCGTGGCCGAACACCTTGTGCGGCACCTCGAGACCGGCAGCCAGCAGCATGGCGGGCCAGATGACCGCGTGGAAGCGGGCGATGTCCTTGCCGACCAGGTGGTACGCCGGCCAGCGGCGGGCGAAGAGCTCGTCATCCGTTCCGTAGCCGACGGCGGTCGTGTAGTTGAGCAGAGCGTCGAACCAGACGTAGACGACGTGCGACGGATCCCACGGCACCTTGATGCCCCAGTCGAAGCTCGACCGCGAGATGGACAGATCGGAGAGGCCCTGGCGAACGAACTGCACGATCTCGTTGCGCACGCTCTCCGGCTGCACGAAGTCGGGACGCGACTCGTACAGGTCGAGGAGCTGCTGCTCGAACGCGCTCATGCGGAAGAAGTAGTTCTTCTCCTTGAGGATCTCGATCGGCCGCGAGTGGATCTTGCACACCAGCTGGCCCTGGTATTCGCCGCTGAGCGGTTCGTCCAGCTCGTCGCGCAGCTTGTACTCCTCGCAGCCCACGCAGTAGTAGCCCTCGTACTCGCCTGCGTAGATGTGTCCGTCGTCGTGCAGCTTCTGCAGGAAGCGGGTGACGGCCACCTCGTGACGCTCGTCGGTGGTGCGGATGAAGTCGTCGTTGGCGATGTCGACCGTGTCCAGCAGCGGCTTCCATGCGGATGCGACGAGCCGGTCGGCCCACTCCCGCGGCTCCAGGCCGTTCGCGGTCGCCGTGCGGAGGATCTTCTGGCCGTGCTCGTCGGTTCCCGTCAGCAGCCAGGTGTCGTCGCCGGCCTGGCGGTGCCAGCGGGAGAGCACATCCGCGGCGACCTCGGTGTAGGCGTGCCCGATGTGCGGAACATCATTCACGTAGAAAATGGGCGTGGTGATGTAGAACGAGGAGCCGTCGGACATGCGTTCCATCCTAAATGGAGCGCGGTGCCCGCCTCGGCCGCATTACAACGCGCAGGAGTGGTGCGCCGGCGTGAAGGCGGAGGCCCGGTGGGGCCTCCGCCTTCACGCCGGGTCCGAGGCGGCTACGCTTCCCCGGGCAACCGGAATGAGGTCACCAGCCGAGTCCGCCGGCATCCTCCTGGAAGGTGCCCGTCGGCCCGTCGACACCGATGGTCGCCAGGCGCACGACGACCTCCGCGCTCTCCTCGGCCGGACGGCCGGGGTGGCTGCCTGGATCGCCGCCACCCAGCTCCGTGGCGGTGATGCCCGGCTCGACGGCGTTGAACTTCACCTCGGGCACCGCCTTCGCGTACTGCACGGTGATCATGGAAACGGCGGCCTTGCTCGACCCGTAAACGATCGACGGGAATGCGAAGGCCGGCCGGGTGGGCTCGTGCGTCGCCCAGAAGGAGCCGAGAGCGCTCGACACGTTGACGACCACCGGGTTCGCCGACTTGCGCAGCAGCGGGAGGGCAGCCTCCGTGACGCGGATCAGACCCACCGCGTTCGTGTCGAACACCTCGAGCACGCTCGGGCCGTCGAGAGCTTCTCCCCCGCCCTGTCGCTTGGCGATGCCGGCGTTGTTGACGAGCACATCCAGCCCGCCGTCCGCCTCGATGGTCTTCAGTGCGGCGGCCACCGACGCATCATCGGTGACGTCGAGCTGGACGAAGCGGGCGCCGAGCTCCTCGGCTGCCGCGCGGCCGAGCTCCTCGTTGCGTGCCCCGAGGTAGACGGTGTGCCCTGCGGCGATGAGCTGAGCGGCCGTTGCCTTTCCGAGGCCCTTGTTGGCCCCGGTGATGAGTGTCGTTGTCATGTGCAACAGCGTGCGCCGATCCGCAGAGCCCAGGCAGTCGCTTGCTTATCGTAGGAACGCCAAGGCCAGGATGCGTCAGCGGATCCGTCGCAGACTGGAGAACGTGGATGTGTGGGACTTCGGCGGCGCCGTCCGTCAGTGGCGGGATCGCGCGACCCCTGAATCGGTGGGTCTGCCCCTCGGGCTGCGCAGGCGAGCAGCAGGGCTCAGGCGCGAGGAACTCGCCGGCCTCGCCGGCATCTCGGTCGACTATCTGACTCGGCTCGAGCAGGGGCGGGCATCCGCTCCGTCACTGCAGGTCGTCGAGGCGCTCGCCAGGGCGCTGAGACTGTCGGATGCCGAGCGCGACGTTCTCTTCCAGCTCGCGGGCCTCGCCGCGCCGGGTCCGGGCCTCGTGCCGACGCGGATCGCGCCCAGCGTGCAGCGACTCCTCGACCGCCTGGATCACACCCCTGTGATCGTGCAGGACGCCGCCTTCAACTTCGTCACCGCCAACGGGCCGTACGACGCGCTGATGGGCGACACGTCGGCCTGGACCGGCAACGAACGCAACGGCGTCTGGCGCAACCTGGTGGGTCCTGGCACGCGGGCAGTGCACACGCCCGAGGGACGTGACGCGTTCGAGCGCGGCATGGTCGCCGAGCTGAGGCTGACGGCGAGCCGCTATCCGGCCGATCCCGGCCTGAAGAAACTCATCGGGGAGCTGGCCGCGGCGAGCGCTCGATTCCGTGAGCTCTGGGAGACGGCCGAGATAGTCGACACGGCCGATCGCACCAGGCAGAAGGTGATCGACCACCCAACGGTCGGCCGCATCACGCTGGACTGCGACAACCTCACCGTCGCTCGCGACGACCTGCTCATCACCGTGTACACCGCCGAACGCGGCACCGACGATGCGGACAAGCTCGCGCTCGCCATCGTGCTCGGCACACAGCAGGTGGTCGGCTGAGGCCGACCCGGGTGCTGCTCTCGGCGGCTTTGGTACCGGGCGGCGTCAATAGGCCATCCGGCCAGGAACCTGCCTACCTGACATGTTTCCGGCTTGCGCGCGCGTTCCGTCATGTCGAGCGGATGCGAGCGGGCGATGCGCCGGCGGCCGTGCCCGCGGTGGCGAGCGCGTGCTCGATGAGGGCGGACAGCATCCGCTCGCCGTCCGGCGAGAGCACCGACTCCAGGTGGGCCTGCACCGAGGCGATGCCCGGCGCCCGGAACGCCGTCACGACCCCGTTCGCGTCGATGGACGGCTCCAGCGTCACTTCGCGTCGGTCGTCGTCCGACTCGGTGCGCTCGCGCACCCCGAACGTGTTGTAGAACCCGACGCGCGCCGGCGAGCCGAAGACGTCGACCGCGAGCTGGATGCCCTGCCGCGGCTCAGCGAGCGGGGCGACATCGTGGCCGGCGAGCATCCCGAGCACCTGATGGCTGAGGCACACCGAGAGCAGCGGCCTGCCGCTGCGGATCCGCTCCACCATCAGCGCACGGAGCCGGTTGATGCGGGGCTGCGGGCGCCGCGGATCGCCGGGTCCGGGACCGAACACGACGAGGTCGTCCGTCAGCACGTCGTCGACGTCGGCGCAGGGTCGCACGCGCACCGTCATCCCCGAGTGGCGCAGCTGGTGCGCGAGCATCTCGGTGAACCCGTCCTCGTTGTCCACCACCAACACGCTCGCGCCGGCGAATCGCGTCGAGGTAGGGGTCTGCTCGCGCATCCAGAACGGGGCAAGGGCGTTGTTGCGTCGCTGCAGCGCCGCGGCGATTTCGGGATCCGTCTCGGTGAACGGCGTCGGTGCAGCGCCCGCCTCGGCCGACCCGGTCTGTGCGGCAGGCCTGGGCGGGGCATCGTGCAGTCCGAGTGCGGTGAGGATGCCGGCGGCCTTCGCCCTGGTCTCCGCCGCCTCCGCTGCCGGGTCGGAGTGCCGCACCAGGGTGGCGCCCGCCGTCACGGTCACTCGCCCGTCGGCCGCGATCCTGGCCGTGCGGATGAGGATGGGCGCGTCGAGCGACCATCCGTCGTCCTCCGGCTCGAACAACGCGATGACGCCGGAGTAGTAGCCGCGCGGGCGCGTCTCGTGGCGCGCGATGACCCGGCAGGCGTTCTCCATCGGGGATCCGGTGACGGTGGGCGCGAACATCGTGCGCCGGAGCGCCTCGCGCGGATCCAGCGACGAGCGTCCGTCGAGCAGGTACTCGGTGTGGGTGAGGCGGGACATCCGCTTGAGGAACGGGCCGGACATCCGTCCTCCTGTCGGGCAGAGCGAGCTCATCAGCTTCAGCTCCTCGTCGACGACCATGAACAGCTCGTCGGTCTCCTTGGGATCAACGAGGAAGTCGAGCAGCGCCTCGCGCGTCGGTCCGTCGCTCCCGTGCCGGTACGTGCCGCTGATCGGGTTCATCACGGCGCGTCCGCCCTTCAGCGTCAGGTGCCTCTCAGGGGTCGCGCCGACGAGCATGACCGGCTCGGCCGCTTCGAGCCCCGAAGACGCGGAGCGCAGCGGCGCCGGAAGGTGCACGGCGAATGTCCAGTACGCACCGTTCTCGCCGGTGAGCAGCGCCCGCATCCACGCCAGGAGCGCGCACGCAGGTGCGTCGTGCAGCGTCGCCTCGAAGCGACGGGCGATCACGAAGTTCGCGCCCTCGCCTTCGCCGATCTCCGTGTCGATCACGCGCCGCACGATGCCCTCGTACTCCTCGTCGCTGCTGTCAGGACCGTGGAACGTGGTCGCCGGGGCGTGCGCGGGGAGCAGGGACAGGGCATCCGCGAGTCGAACGCGTTCCACGCGGGATGCGATCAGGCAGCGCAGCGGGGCACCGTCGTCGTGGGCGACGAAACCGCGCTCGAGAATCTGCCGGTACGGGACGGCGGCAAGCACCGGTGCGTCCGTCAGCGGAACGTCGGCCAGTGCGTCGACGTCGACGACTTCTCCGGTGAGTACCTCGAGGTGGTCGTCGCCCTCGCGTCGCAGCAGCGCGAACGGCGGACACTCTGCTGTGTCGTCCGATTCGGCGGCGAGCGCCAGCGAGATGAGCTCGGTGAGGAGCGGATGCGGATCGGTGTCGGTCATGGCGGGTCCTGTCTGCCGCCTACCGGAGATCACTCCCCCGATACGGGAAACGACCGCCGAGAGGGCGGTCGTCGTGTGCGTGGGTGCGCGTTCGTCGGTCCGCCGATCAGGCGGGCCACCAGGTGAGGAAGGTCGAACGCATGGGAACACCTTAGTCGACCGACTCCCGTAGGCGTCAAAAGGACGTCCGGCCGGAAACATGCCATTCGGCCATGTTCTCGGCGGGAGAGCGCGCACTGTGCTGTCGAGCCTGCCGGCGAGGTCTGCCAACATCGACCTGTGCCTGAACTGAAGACCGGCCCGCGCGCAGCCTTGGCCGTTCGCCCCTACCGCCGCTGGTTCGCGTCCCAGATCTTCTCCGCCTCCGGCACGTCCACCCAGCTGATCGGCATGGCATGGCTGGTGGCGCAGGCCACCGGCAGCGGGATCGCCCTGGCCGGGATCACGTTCGCCATCTATCTGCCGGTTCTCGTGCTCGGTCCGTTCGCGGGCGTGCTGGTGGACAGGTTCGATCGTCGGCGGCTGCTCGTGTGGACGCAGGTGGCGTTCATCGCGCTCGGCACGGTTCTGGCGGTCGTGACCGCTCTCGGATACGAGAGCCTTCCGTTCATCTACGCCATCGGCATCGCCACCGGCCTGGTGAACTCCGTCGACGCTCCTGCCCGCCAGGTGTACCTGATGGATGTGCTCGACCACCGCCTGCTTCCTTCCGCGATCGGCCTGTACGAGGTCGTGATGAACAGCGCACGAGTGCTCGGACCCGCCCTTGCCGGAGTTCTGCTCGCCACCGTGGGCATCGTGCCGTGCTTCGTCTTCAACGCCGTGTCGTTCGTGCCGGCCCTCATCGCGCTGATCCTGAACCGCCACGTGGTCAGCCATCGGGAGGCGCACGCCGAGCGCCGCGCGCGGCTGCTCGACGGCGTCCGCTGGACTCTGCGAAACCCCAGTGTGATCGTCACGCTGGTCCTCGCCAGCACCTCGGGGATGCTCTTCAACCTCACCGTGACGCTGCCGCTCATCACCACGAAGACGTTCGCACTCGACGGCGGCGTGTACGGCACGCTCACGGCCGTGTTCGGCGTCGGTGCGCTGATCGGCGCAGTGCGCGCGACGATGCAGACCACCTCGCCGCGCTTCCGCGCGACCGTTTCCCTCGCGCTGGGGACCGGGCTCGTCGTCATCCTGACGGCGCTCGCTCCGAGCGTGTGGCTGTTCGGCATCGGTCTCGGGCTGGCCGGCGCGGGGTCGATCTGGTTCATCGCCCGCGCCAACGCGTACGTGCAGCTCTCCGCGCCGGCACCCATCCGCGGTCAGGTGATGAGCATCTGGAACATGGCTCTGCCCGGCATGAACCCGTTCACCGGTTTGCTCGCGGGAGCGGTGGCGGATGCCGTGAGTCCGCAGGCGGGCTTCGGCCTGTCCGGTGTGCTGTACGTGGTGATCGCCGGCGTGGGCCTGCTCGGTGCGGCGGCGCGCCGCCGATCCCGTACCGAGCTCGGCTAGGCGAGCAGGCCGCCCGGTGCCACTGATCGTGAGTCGCCGCGCCAGGTCACCCGAGCCCCGTGGCCCTGAGCAGTTCCGCCCGGAGGGCGTCCCGCACGGCGGCCATGCCGTCGTACGTCTCCTCGAACGAGGTCGACAGGGGCGAGAGCCCGATGCGCAGGCCGTCCGGGTCGCGGTAGTCAGGGATGACGCCGCGGCCCCACAGCGTCGCCGTGACCGTGCGCATCGAGCGATGCGACACGGTGATGTGGCCGCCGCGGCGGGAGGGATCCCGCGGGGATGCCAGCTTCGCGCCAAGGGGCGCGAGCCACTCGTCGAACAGCGCGATGGCGAAATCGGTCAGTTCCAGCGACTTCGCCCGCACCGCCGCGATGCCGCGATCCTCGATCATCTCCAGCGTGTCCTGCATCGCCAGCATGCCGATGATCGGCGGGGTGCCGCTGACGAACCGGCGCATGCCCTCCGCCGGCCGGTACTCGGGGCCCATGGCGAAGACATCCGATGATCCCATCCAGCCCTGGATCGGCTGCCGCAGCACGTCCTGCAGGTCGGCGCGCACGTACGCGAACGCGGGCGACCCCGGCCCGCCGTTCAGGTACTTGTAGGTGCATCCCACGGCCAGGTCGACGCCCCAACGATCCAGCTCGACCGGCACCGATCCCGCCGAGTGGCAGAGATCCCAGAGCACGAGTGCGCCGGCTTCGTGCGCGATGCGCGTGATGGCCGGGGCATCCGCGAGGAAACCGGAGCGGTACGCCACGTGACTGAGTACCACGAGCGCCGTCTCCGCGCCGACGACGGCCGCGACCTGCTCCGGCGTCACTCCCGACGCCGGATCCGCTTCGATCCACCGCAGCGTGAGACCGCGCTCTGCCGCGATCCCGTCGAGCACGTACCGGTCGGTCGGGAAGTTGTCGGTGTCGAGCACGATCTCCGTTCGCCTGCCGGAGCCGCGTGGGGCATCCACAGCCGCCCTCGCCAGCTTGTAGAGCAGCACCGTCGTCGAGTCGCCGATCACCGTCTGACCGGATGCCGCACCCAGCACTGCGCGCCCCAGCCGGTCCCCGATCGCGAACGGCAGCTCCATCCACTCCTCGTCCCAGCCGCGGATCAGCCGGCCGGCCCACGCCTCGGTGAGGAACTTCTGGATGCGCTCCACGCTGTGCACCGTCGGCCGCCCCAGCGAGTTGCCGTCGAAGTAGGCGACGAGGCCTTCCGATGGCACGAACCGCGTGCGGAAATGCGCCAGTCCGTCGCTGCGGTCCGCCCTGCGGGCGAACGAGTGGAACGGATCAGGCGCACCCGTGCGGCCGTCGTGCTGGGTCGTCATTCCAGGGTCTCCTCCAGGTAGTCGATGGTCGTCCCCCTTGCACCGGCCAACCAAGCCGCAGCCGCCTCCGCCGTAGCCGGCGGCAGTCCCGGCACCCACGCCAGCCGCTGGCCGATCTCGTCCGGATGCGCCGTGCCGGCGATCGAGGCGACCAGCGCATCCCTGTCCTGCCCGGTGGACGCCAGCGCGGCCAGCTCGCGGGCGTTGATGCCGATCGGCAGCGGACCGTTGCCGAGATCCGTCCCGTAGAGCACACGGGCTCCGGCCGCGACGAGATGGCGCAGGTTGTCCGTCGCGGTGTCGAACTCCGCTGAGCGATCGCCGTATCCGTGGATGTCGAGCGTCGACACGACCGCCGTGCCGGCCCGCGAGATGCGCGACACGAGCCCCTGGTCCAGCAGTTCGGTGAACGGCGTATGCGCGAGCACGTTGACGCCTGCGTCGAGGGCCCTGCGGGTCATCCCCTCGCCCTCCACATGGGCCGCGACGGGCACGCCCTCCGCGCGCGCCGCCGTGACGATCGCCTCGAGCAGCTCCGGCGACGGAACCGGTCCCGCCGTCGCGTTCAGCGTCACCTTGATGACGGATGCCCCTGCCGCGGCCTGCGCGCGCACCGCCGTCTCCGCATGGTCCGCCTCCGCCAGTTGCACGACGGCCGGTTCCGGCGCCCAGTCGCGCTGGGACGGATACCCGCCGACGCACGTGAGGAACGCGCCGGCGATGTGCACCCGCGGCAGCATGGATCCGGGGAACGCGGCCTGCGTGCGGATCCGTCCCGTGACCGCCGGATCCCCTCCAAGGTCGACGACGCTCGTCACGCCGCCGGCGAGCAGCGGTTCGGGGTCGATGAGGCCCAGGTGCACGTGGTGGTCGGTGAGGCGCGGGAACAGCGTGCCGGGGACGGAGAGGTCGGCACGGGCATCCGCATCGACGGGGTGCAGAAGCCCGTCGCGCACGGCGAAGACGCTGCGGCCTCGGAACGCTCCAGCCCACGACGCCTCGAACGCGACAGTCTGCCCCTCCTCGATCACGACGCGCCGATCTGCGTGCGCACCGCATACAGCTCGGGGAAGAACGTGATGTCCAGCGCCTTCTGCAGGAAGGGCGCGCCGCTGGACCCTCCCGTTCCGGTCTTCATGCCGATCGTGCGCTGCACGGTCTTCAGGTGACGGAACCGCCACAGCTGGAAGTTGTCCTCGAGGTCGACGAGTTCCTCGCACGCTTCGTACTCCGACCAGTGCTCGTCGGCGTTCTCATAGATGCCGACGATGACGGGCACGAGCTCATCAGACATCCGGTACGCCTGGGTCACGTCGCGGTCGAGGACCGCGGGCGGCACGGCGAATCCGGCGCGTGCCAGGTACCTCAGGAACTCGTCGTAGAGCGTCGGGGCCCTCAGGATGCCCTCCAGCAGCTCGTGCGCACCGGCGTCGCTCTCGAACACCCGCAGCATGCGCGCATCCTTGTTCCCCAGCGTGAACTCGACCGCCCGGTACTGCCAGGACTGGAATCCGGACGAGTTTCCGAGGAACCCGCGGAACTGCGCGTACTCCGTCGGCGTGAGCGTGGCGAGAACGGACCACTGCTCCGTGAGGGTGCGCTGGATGTGCTTCACCCTGGCTATGCGCTTGAGCGCCGGCTGCAGGAGGTCGTCGCGAAGCAGGGTGCAAGCATCCGTCAGCTCGTGCAGCACGAGCTTGAGCCACAGCTCGGTCGTCTGGTGCTGCACGATGAACAGCAGTTCGTCGTGGTGCTCCGGATGACTCACCGGATGCTGCGCCGACAGCAGGCGCTCGAGGTCGAGGTACGACGAGTAGCTCATGCGCCGCGCGAAGTCGGTGACGATGGACTCCTCGTAGCGGTCCGCCGAGCTGGGACCGACCGCCGCAACAGCCCTTCGAGCCGGCTCCGTCTCGGGTGCGTCGTGCGTCATCGTGCCTCCTCGCAGTCCGCCCCCATTCTTGCCGGGACGCCCGGATCGTCGCATCACCGCACCGCGGTTCGGACGCTCCTACACGGCGACGAGTTCCAGCACCATCGCGTGCTCCGGGTGCAGTGCAGGCAGCGGGAGCCCCGCCTCGGCGAGCACTCGGCCCGACACGACTGCGGCCTCGCCAGAGGCGATGGCATCCTTCAACCAGACCGGGACGGCGCCGAACGCGACGGCATGCGGATCCACCGGCAGGCCGGGAGCGACACGGTAGTGGCGGTCGGGATCGAGGCCCGGGATCCGGAGCCGGGCCGGCGTCTCGTTCGGCGACGTGGCGAGCACGACGTAGGCGAGCAGGGCTCGGGAGCGGTCGTGTGCGACGGTTCCGTATGCGGCGTCCTCGGTGCCGGGACGGTCGACGTGCACGGCGCGGCCGGAGTGGATGAGATCGCGGTTCGCCTTGTAGAACGCGATCACCTCACGAAGCTGGTCGCGCTCGCCCTCCCCGAGGGTGCGCACGTCCCACTCCATGCCGAAGTGCGCGAAGAGCGAGGTGATCGCCCGGAACGACAGGTCGTGCGTGCGCCGTGTGGTGTGCGAGGTGCCGGGCCCGACGTGCGATCCGATCAGCTCCGGTGGCAGAACGAGACCCGTGCCGCGCTGGATGCTCTGCCGCTCCAGCGCGTCGTTCGTGTCAGACGCCCAGACCCGGTCGGTACGACCGAGGATGCCCAGATCCACTCGGCCGCCACCCGACGAGCAGCTTTCGATCTCCACCCCGGGATGTGCTGCCCGCAGCTCGTCGAGCAGCCGGTAGACGGCGAGCGTCTGCTCGTGCGTCGAGGCGCGACCGTCGTGGCCGAGCTCGAGCTGGTCGCGGTTCTGGTCCCACTTCAGGAACCCGATCGGATACTCGCTGAGCAGTGCATCGAGCCGCTCGAAGACATACGCCCAGGCATCCGGATTCACCAGGTCGATCACCTGCTGGTGGCGCCACGGCAGCGACATCCGGCCGTGCCTGCCGTCGGGGCGCGAGATCCAGTCCGGATGCTCGCGCGCCACCCGTGAATCCTCGCTGATCATCTCCGGCTCGACCCAGAGTCCGAACTGCATGCCCTTGCCGCGCACGTGCTCGACGAGCGGGGTGAGGCCGTTCGGCCAGACATCCGGATCCACGAACCAGTCGCCCAGTCCCGTCGTGTCGTCGCGACGGCCGAGGAACCAGCCGTCGTCGAGCACGAAGCGCTCGACGCCGAGGTCGGCTGCGGCATCCGCGAGCTCGGACAGCACGCCGAGGTCGTGGTTGAAGTACACGGCCTCCCACGTGTTCAGCACGACGGGACGCGGTGTCGACGGATGTCCGTCCCTGGCCCGCACCCAGGAGTGGAAGCGAGCGCTCATGCCGTCCAGCCCGTCGCGCGAATACGACGCGTACACCGTCGGTGCGACGTACGTCTCGCCCTCGGCGAGCGCGACCTCGCCGGAGTGCAGCAGTTCGCCGACCGCGAGCACGGTCTGACCGTCGCCGGCGCGCTCGACGCGACTGGTGTGGTCGCCGCTCCAGCCGAGGTGCAGCGCCCAGACCTCTCCGTCGCGCCACCCGAAGCCTGGGGTGCCCGCGGCGATGATCAGCGTCGAATCGTGTCCGGTTCGGCCATGACGGCCGCTCCGCACCCAGGTGCCCTGGTCGATCCGTCTGCGTTGCTGGTGCTTCTCGCGCGACCAGTGGCCGGTGAGATCGAGCGACTCCCCGGCCTGGGCTGGTACCGGCAGCGTCGCGTCGAGCACGTCGAGCCCGTACGTACCGGTTCCGGTGTTCGTGACGCTCTGGTCGACGAGGAGGAGGCCGTCGGCGCCGAGGGTGAGCGCGACATCCACGCGCAAGCCGGAGGCGTCGTCGGTGAAGACGAGCACGGCGCGCTGCGAGCCGGCCGGATCCGCGGACTCGGTGCGGGCGTCCTGCAGGACGAGCCGTGGTGAGAACGACCTGCCCGAGCGGTTCCCCTCGATGCCAGGCGTGCCGCGCCATCCCCGTGCCGGCTGCGGGATCAGGGACGCGGTGACGGGTGCGTCGAAGCTGGAGGCGCCCGTGCCCCCTGCGAAGAAGGCCGGATCGGGAGCCTGCTCGCCGAGGTCGGCTCCCCAGTGCGCGACACGCGCATCCGCGTCGCGCAGGTCGAGGAGAACGCTGACACCCGCCGCACGCAGGTACAACCGGTCGATCATGAAGGAGCCTCCGAAGGGGTTCGATTCTCGTGAATGGTGACGATGCGCAGCTCGCCTGCGCGCGTGGACAGTATTTCTCTTGCGTGGCCGCCGAGTCCGTCGTCGCTGATCACGACTGCCGCCTCGTCCAGTTCGGCGATGGTGGACATGCCGACCGTTCCCCACTTGGTGTGGTCGGCCAGCACGACCACGCGGCGGGCAGCGGCGACCAGCGCCCTGTCGGCCTCCGCCTCGAGGAGATTCGGGGTCGTGAAGCCTTCGTGCTCGTCCATGCCGTGCACGCCGAGGAACAGGTAGTCGAGGTGGAGCTGTCGCAGCGCCGAGATCGCGATCGGTCCGACGAGCGCATCCGACGGCGTGCGCTCACCGCCGGTGAGGATGACGTGCCCCCGCCCGCTGGACGCCATGGGGAACAGCACGCTCGCCACCTGCACCGAGTTCGTCACGACCGTGCAATCCAGCGGCGCGTTCGCCAGGATCGACGCGAGACGCCACGTGGTCGTTCCCGCGCTGATGCCGATGGCGCTGCCCGGCTGCACGAGAGATGCAGCCTCCCGCGCGATCGCCAGCTTCTCCAGTTCTTCGCGCACGATCTTCGTCTCGAACCCTGGCTCGTCGGTGCGCAGCCCGCCGCCGGGCAGCGTGGCACCGCCGTGTACGCGCTCCAGCAGTCCGCCGGTGACGAGCACGTCGATGTCACGCCGAACGGTCATCTCGCTCACCGCGAATTGCGCGGCCAACTCGGTGACGCGTACCGTGCCGCGTTCCCGCGCACGAGCGACGATGGCGCTCTGACGCGCAGCTGCAAGCATCATGCGATTATCCCTTGCTGGCGCCGAGCGTCAGACCCGCGACGAACTGCCGCTGGAGCACGAGATAGATGATCAGCGTCGGGATGACCGTGATGATGGCGCCGGCCGCCAGCAGGTTGTAGTTCGAGAGGAACTGCCCCTGTAGGTTGTTGATCGCCGTGGTCACCGGCAGCCGGTCACCGGACTGGATGAAGATCAACGGCCAGAAGTAGTCGTTGTAGATGAAGATCACTTCCAGCGTGCCGAGGGCGGCGAGCGCCGGCCTGGTCAGCGGGAGGATCACGTTCCAGTACTGGCGCCAGATGCTCGCACCGTCGACGCGCGCCGCTTCGGTGAGCTCGTTCGGGATCGCCTTCATGAAGTTCGAGAGCACGAACGTGCAGAAGCCGATCTGGAACGCCGTGTTCGCCGCGATGACGCTCACGTACGTGTTCAACAGCGTGCCGGAGTCGCTCATCCAGTAGGGCAGCGTCGTGTGCTTGAACATCTCGAAGAGCGGGGCCGCCAGCACCTGGGGTGGCAGCAGGTTGCCCGCCGTGAACATGATCAGCAACGTCACATTGAAGCGCCAGCTGTACCGCGACACTGCGAAGGCCATCATCGAGGCGAAGAACAGGGTCAGCAGCACTGCCGGCACCGTGATGATCACCGAGTTGCCGAAGTAGGTCGGGAATCCGCCCTGCGTCCACGCGTCGATGAAGTTCTGGAAGTTGTAGTGCCCGGCGATCGAGAAGTAGCCGTACTTGTCGGTGTCGGCCTTCGGCCGCAACGACGTGTACAGCGCCCAGGCGAGTGGCAGCAGCCAGATGACCGCCATCACGATGATGAAGATCGCGGTGCCCCAGAGGCGCTTCTTGTGGCGCCTCGGTGGAGTCGGGGCGTGCGGCGGCACGCGGACGGATGTCGTCGTCGTGGCGCTCATTCCGTCTCCTTTCGGAATGTCCTCGCCAGATACCAGACGATGGGCACGAGAGAGATGATCAGCAGCACCACGGCGAGCGCGGATCCGACGCCGATCACCTGACCCTCACCGATGAGGTTCTGGATGACCAGTGCGCTGAGGAGTTCGAGGCCGTTCGTGCCTCTGTTGATCACCCAGACGATGTCGAACGCGCGAAGCGACTCGATGATGGTGATGACGACGATGATGATGTTCGTCGGCTTCATGGCGGGGAACACCACCTGGAAGAAGGACTTCCAGGCGCCGGCCCCGTCGAGGGCTGCCGCCTCCTTCAGGCTCGGATCGACGCTCTTCAGGCCCGCCAGGTACAGGATCATCACGTAGCCGGCATGCCGCCACGTGGCCGCGACCATGGCGGCCCACAGATTCACTCCCGGCGTTCCGAGCCAGTCGACGGCATTCGGTTTGCCCGCTGTGCCCAGCAGGAAGTTCAGCAGGCCGTTGTCCTGCGAGTAGAAGAGCTGCCAGATGATGCCGATCAGCGCGAGCGACAGCATCACCGGCGCGAAGAAGATGCTCTGGTAGATGCGGCTGCCCTTGAGCGCCTGGTCGAGCAGCACCGCGAGCAGGAGCCCGAGAGGCGTTCCGACGACGCCGAGGAACAGCAGCCAGACGATGTTGTGGAGTACGGCAGGCCAGAACGGTGTGTAGTCCTGGAAGACGTACTGGTAGTTGCCCCAGCCGGCCCACTTCATGTCGCTGAAGTCGAGGCCGTTCCACTGCACGAACGACAAGCCGATCGAGAACAGGGTGGGCAACCAGACGAGGACGAGCTGGATCAGGGTGGGGATTCCCACCATGATCGACAGCACCACCACGTCTCTGCGGGTGAATTGGCGCAGCCGACGGCGCTTCCGGGCGGGGTTGCTGCCCCGCCCGGAAGCGGTCGCCTTCTGCGTGTCTGCAGACGTGACCGCCATGAGGATACTTCGCTGCCGCTACTCGGCGGCGTAGAGCGTCTTCGCCTGCGCCTCGATGTTGCTCAGGTCGACGCTGCCGTTCTTGATGAACGTCTGCATCGCCGGCTCGAGCACGTTGGATGCCATGGCCGGCAGGGCGTCACGGTCGAAGAACTGGCTGATGTACTTCGCGTCGGCGATCACACCGCCCAGCTTCTTGGTGAACGCGCTGTAGCCGGAGGTGTCGGCATCCTTCGCCGTCATGATGTTCGACTTGTCGATGGCGTAGTACGCCTCCTGGCCCTTGCCGGTTCCCATGAACTGCAGCATGTCCTTCGCCGCCTGGTTCTGGTCGCCCTTCTTCGACAGCATGAGACCGTCGATCGGCGCCTCGACCGCGTCCTGACCCTCGACCGCGACGGACGGGAACGGGAAGAAGTCGATGTCGGCGAGCACCGTCGGATCCGTGAACTGCTGCGTGATGAACGAGCCGAGCAGCATCATGCCGGACTTGTTCTGCGCGAGCTTCTGCGCGGCATCCTGCCAGGTGAGACCGAGCGCGTCGGGGTCCTGGTACGGCAGCATGATCTTCCAGGTGTCGAAGACGTCCTGAACCTTCTTTTGGTTCCAGGACTCCTTGTGCGCGCACAGGTCGACGTGGAACTGGTAGCCGTTCGTGCGCATGTTGAGGTAGTCGAACGTGCCGCACGCGGGCCAGGCATCCTTGTCGGCGAACTGGATCGGGATGATCCCGTCGCCCTGCATCTGCTTGCACAGCGCCTCGAACTGGTCCATCGTCGTCGGCACCTGGTAGCCCTTGGACTGCCAGAACGACTTGCGGTAGAAGAAGCCCCACGGGTAGTTGTAGTTCGGCACGAAGTACTGCTTGCCGTCCTCACCCGTCGACGCCTTCTTGAGCGCGTCGGAGAAGTTGCTGCCGATCTTGTCCCACACGTCGCTGACGTCGCCGACGAGACCCTTCTTCGCGTAGTACTGCATGCGGTAGCCGGCGAACCAGGTGAATGCGTCGTCAGGGCTGCCCTGCAGATAGTTGTTGATCTTGTTCTGGAACCCGTTGTGGTCGACCGTGTTGACTGTGACTTTGTCGCCCGACTTCTTCTCGAACGCCGAGACGAACGACGCGTAGGCCTTCTTCGGGACCGGGTCGGACGCATTGGATCCGAACGTGAGGGTCTTGCCTCCGGACGACGATCCGCCGCCCGAGGTGGTTCCGGTGCAGGCCGCCAGCAGCGGAACGGCACCAAGACCCAATGCCCCGACGCCGACACCCTTCAGAAGAGTGCGGCGACCGATGGGGGTGCCACCGTTGAGCTCGTGCATGTTGACTCCTTTGTAACGTGCAGAGGGGTGTGCAAAAACGCACATTGTCGATCATATTCACGCACTGCTCTCGACGGAATAACGAATCGGACACGACAGGTGGTTCGTGATCGATTTCCCGGTTGGAGAGCGGTTTCCCATACGCCATCGGTCCTCTCCGGTCCGTCCGGGCAGGGTGGCACCGCCCACCCACGATGTGCATCGGGGTACGAAATCGCATAAATTCGCACACGAGTCACCCCATCGATCGAAGGAGCTCGAATGCCGTCGTCACATGAAGCATCCCTGGGCGCGGTGTGGAGGCATCCGGAAGTCACCTCCCTGGGCCGCGAGCCGCAGCACGCCGTCGCCAGGACAGCACTCTTCGATGGCAGCGTCCCTGCCGACGTGATCGACCTGGACGGCACGTGGCGATTCCAGCTGCTTCCGCGGCCGGAGGCCGAACTCGGGGATGGATGGCGTGACATCCGCGTGCCGGGCGCGTGGACCATGCAGGGCACGGACGATGCCCCGCAGTACCTGAACATCAGGATGCCCTTCCCCACCTCCCCGCCCACGGTGCCAGACGAGAACCCGACGGGCGTCTACCGCCGCTCGTTCACGGTGCCCGGCGAGTGGTCGGGCCGAAGGATCATCCTGAGCGTCGGCGCTGCCGAGAGCGTGCTCCTCGTCCGCGTGAACGGCGTAGAGGCCGGTGCGAGCAAGGGAAGCAGGATCGCCGCCGAGTTCGAGGTGACCGATCTCGTGACGGCCGGCGAGAACGAGCTCGAGCTGACGGTCGTGAAGTGGTCGGACGCCAGTTTCATCGAAGACCAGGACCAGTGGTGGCACGGCGGCATCACCCGCGGAGTGCGCCTGTTCGCCACGAACCGCCTCTACCTGCGCGACGTGAAGGCCATCGCGGACTTCGACGCGGCATCCGGATCCGGACGCCTCGATGTGCAAGTCGTCGTCGGCGCGCCCGACGACGTGACGCCCGCAGGGCTCAGCGTGCGCGTTCGGCTGGAGGACAGGACGTCGGAGGGCAACGCCGCCGGTATCGACGCGGCAGTCGGCGAGGTGGCGCGGGGGGCGGCATCCGTCTCCACCCGGGTCGAAGCGGATCCCGACGAGGAGGAGTCGCAGGAGCTGATCGCGCAGATCCCCGCCGACCAGAGCCTGTTCGAACTGCACGGCAGGAACGCCGCGGGCGTGCAGCTGGAGGAACCGCTGCGCACTCTGGCCGCGATCGCGACCTCGGTGATCCTGCCGGAGGCGCACGGACGGGCGGCGACGAACCTTCCCGTCCCGCACGTCTCGCCGTGGAGCGCCGAGACGCCCGCGCTGTATCCGCTGACCGTCGAGCTTCTGGACACCGAAGGCACCGTGCTCGACACCGCGCGGCTGCGCGTCGGCTTCCGTCGCGTCGAGATCGTCGGCAGGGACCTCCTCGTCAACGGACGCCGGATCATGGTGCAGGGCGTGAACCGCCACGAGTTCGACCCGCGAACCGGTCGCACTCTCACCCGCGATGAGATCGCCGCGGAGCTGGCCGACCTCAAGCGCTGGGGCTTCAACGCCATCCGCACGTCGCATTACCCGAACGACCCCGCTTTCTACGACATCGCGGACGAGTACGGCTTCTACGTGGTCGACGAGGCGGACCTGGAGACGCACGACTGGGCCTGGAGGCTGTGCGACGATGCGCGGTACCTGAACCAGTTCGTCGACCGGGTGTCGCGCATGGTGCTGCGCGACAAGAACCACGCGTGCGTCATCATGTGGTCGCTCGGCAATGAGGCGGGCTCGGGGACCAACCAGGATGCCGCAGCCGGCTGGGTGCGCGGCTACGACCCGACCCGGCCGGTGCACTACGAGGGCGCTATCGCCCGCGACTGGTTCGGCGGGCAGCGGCAGACCGACGTCGTGAATCCGATGTATCCGCCGATCGACGCGATCGTGTCGTACGCGCGCAATCCGCGGGCCGACCGTCCGCTCATCATGTGTGAGTACAGCCACGCGATGGGCAACTCGAACGGATCGTTCGACGACTACTGGAGCGCCATTCGCTCTACTCCCGGCCTGCAGGGCGGCTTCATCTGGGAGCTGAAGGACCACGGACTGGATCCGGAGGGCGACGGGCACTACCGCTACGGCGGCGACTTCGACGGCGGGGACGCCACGCTCAACGACGGCAACTTCTGCATCGACGGGCTGCTGTTCCCCGACGGGAGCCCGCATCCTGCGATCTTCGAGGTGCGACACGTCTTCTCCCCCGTCGAGCTCGTCTCGGATGCCACGGCCGCCCGCGCCGGCACCCTGCGGGTGCTCAACCGGCAGACGTTCGCGTCGCTGGACGACCTTGCGATCGAGGCGACCGTCGCCAGGACCGACGGTGCACCGACCGCCCCTGTGCGGCTGGATGCCTCGGCCGACGCCGGCGGTACAGCCGAGGTCGCGCTGCCGGCAGGACTCGTCGAGCAGCTGACGCAGGATGGCGCGCTCGCACTCCGCGTCACCGTGTGCACCGCGATCGATCGGGTCTGGGCGCCTGCTGGCACCGAACTCGCGGTCCTCGAGGTGCGACTGCCGGCGGTTGCTCGACCAGGTCGGCCGGCTGTCGCAGCAAGCTCCCCCATCGTGCTCGATACCGACGGTGTCGTGCAGCACCCTGTGTTCGCGTCCGGCCCTCGCCTGCTGTTCTGGCGCGCACTGACCGACAACGACAAGTCCATTCCGCTGCAGCAGCGGCTCGAGGCGACGGGGCTGCGCGATCCCGAGCGTCGGGTCGGGGCCGTGCGGCAGGACGGCGACGCGACCGTCGTGTCGGCGACGTACACGACCGCATCCGGACACGTCATCGAGCACGCGCAGCGGGTGACGGCATCCGGCGACGAGCTCGTCTTCGTCGAGCGTGTGATCGTGCCAGAGGGGATCGGTCCGGTGCCCCGGATCGGCGTCGAGTTCGCGCTCGTCCCCGGGTTCGAGGGCGTGTCGTGGCTGGGCGACGGGCCGCACGAGACGTACCCGGACCGCAGGTCGTCCGGGCTGCTCGGCCGGTGGGAGTCCACCGTCGACCAGCTGCAGACCCCCTACGTGCGGCCGCAGGAGAACGGCGGGCGCACGGGCGTGACGAACGCCGCGCTGAGCGATGGGACCAGCACCGTCGAGCTTCGGTTCGGCTCGCCGGTGCTGTTCCAGGCATCCCACCAGAGCGTGGAAGACCTCGAGCGCACCGGTCACTCGTGGGAGCTGCCGCGGCACGACGAGACGTACGTGCGCGCGGACATCGCCCATCGCGGCCTCGGCACGGCATCGGTCGGACCGGACGCGCTCGAACCCTTCATCGTGCGACCCGGCGTCTACGAGTGGACGTGGTCGTTCTGCGTCGTGCCGTCGTGACGGCCGGCTGAGCACCTTCCCGGCGCTGCTGCCGCGACGATCACGGTGTGTGGAACACCAAGCGGTTGCCGAACGGATCCGGCACGACGAGGTCAGCGCCCCACTCCTGAACCGTCACGCCGATGCGCAGCGGGTACAGCGGATCCGCCTCGAGCCGACGCTGCAACGCGTGCACGTCGGCGACCCGGATGCGCACGGCGGATCCCGGTGTCGCATCGCCATGGTGCTCACTGAGGTGGAGCACGCAACCCTCGCGTGACACCTGGCGGTAGAGCGGCATCCCGTCGTCGAAGCGGTGCTCCCAGTCGAGCTGGAATCCCAGATAGCCGACGTAGAAGCGCTCCGCCTCCTCTCCGGGGAACGTTCGCAGGATCGGGACCGTCACCGGGTGGGAGACGGATGGCGTGGCATCCGTCTCCCTGTTTTCGGAGTCGGTCGAGGCTGCGCGAGTCTCTGCAGAGAGAGCCGCTGCCGCGGTGTTCCAGTCGCGATGGCCGAGGGCGGCGGCGACCAGTTCGAGGGCGTGCGAGTGCGTGATCGGGATGCCGTCGGCATCCATTCGTGCGCGGAGCCTGCGAGCCATCGCCTTCGCCCGGTCTGGCTCCGTGGCAGCCATCCGAGCCGTTGCCTTCGGACCGTCACTCCGGGGAACGGTGCTGCTCGGACGAGCGCCCCTGGGATCGGATTCGGTGTCCATGCGTCGTGCCTTCCGTCGACGAGACGTGAACGGGGTCTCTCCGTTGCCCGGATCGCCGACTGCAGCGTCGCGGATGATATGCGGTGTGATCAGGGTTTCACCGTCTCGGCTTGGCCGAGGGAGATGGCAGGCACCTGTGGCCGCCGCCAGCCTAGCCCGCGACGGCCGCGCGCGACAGCGGGTCCGAATTCGATGCGTCGCAGCTGCAGCACGCTGACAACGGTGCGCGGCGCGGTGATCGCAACTCCGTTACGGCGCATCCCCGAGTCGCCCGAGTGGCCGCCGCGGAAGGAAGAGCGAGACGATCGCCGCGGCGCCGGCCAGCATCGCGACGATGACCGCCACCTCGTGCAGCGCGGAGATCGGCCCGACCGAAAGGCTCCGTGTGGTGAAGAGGTTCGCGATCAGACCGATGCCGAGCGACCCCGCGATGCGCTGCACGACGTTGAACGCGGTGTTCGCGTCGGCCTGCTCCTCCTGCGAGAGTCGGAGGTTGATCAGTGTGAGCAACGGAGTGACGACCAGCCCGATGGCGGCCGAACGGGCAGCAAGCACGAGCGCTGTGATCCAGAGCGGAGTCGTCGCATCCACGGCGAGAAGGCCGAGACTGGCGACGACGAGCACAACGAAACCGCCGAGGACGACCAGTCGCACGCCGAGCCGATCGGAGGCGCGCTGCCCGAGCACGGTGCCCAGACCGGTCAGGATTCCCTGCGGCAGCAGCGCCAGCCCCGTCGCGACAGCGGTGTGCCCCTGAACGGCCTGGAGGAAGACAGGCAGCAGGAACACGATCGACCATGCGGCGACGGAGGCGGCAGCGCACAGCACGAAGGAGAGCGCTGCGTCGCGATCCTTCAGGATGCGCAGGTCGAGCGCAGGGTGATCCGTTCGGCGCAGATGCAGGCCGTAGGCGGCGAGAAGGGCGGCTCCGAGGATCACGGGGATCCAGACATCCGCTCTCGACCAGCCGACGCTCGCACCACGGTCGAGGCCGAAGAGCACGCCGAAGAGGCCGGGCGCGAGCAGGAGAGTTCCAAGCACGTCGAAGCGCGCGTCGGGATTGGCCGCAGGCGCGAGCTCCTTCGGTATGGATCGCATGGCAAAGGCGGCCAGGATGCCAACGGGCACGTTGATGAGGAAGATCGAGCGCCAGCCGAACGCACCGATCAGCAACCCGCCGAGGCTCGGCCCGAGAGCCGGCCCCAGGAAAAGCAGCATGCCGGCGAGCGGCGAGATGCGACGGGACGACCCGCTGGACCCCATCAGCATGCCCATGGCGAGTGGCACCAGCGTCGCACCGGAGAGTCCCTGGAGCACTCGGGCCGCGATGAGCGTCTCGCTCGTCGGCGCCATCGCGCACAGCAACGACGCCAGTGTGAACGCGATCACGCCCGTCGAGTAGACGCGCAGCGTTCCGAAGCGGCGAGCGAGCGTCGAGGTCAGCGCCAGTCCCGTGCCGAGAGCGAGCAGGTAGCCGCTGGAGACCCACTGCACCGTGGCAAGTCCGGCGTGCAGCTGCACCGAGATGGGCGCGATCGCCACGTTGACGATGCTCGAGTCCAGCATCGACAGCAGCGGCCCGGCGAGCAGCGCGTACTGGGTGACGACGCCAAGCCGACGAACCGGAGCGGTGGTCATGCTTCGGAAGCTCTCGCACGCAATGACGCGAGCCAATCGAGCTCCGCGTCGATCTGTTCGCGGGAACGCTGCACGACGGCACTGCTCCAGTACTCCCCGGACGTGCGCTCGGAGAGCCTCGCCAGTCCGTCGGCGAGCGTCATGATGGCGGTGACCCTGGCGTCCAGGATGGCCAGGCGCTCCGCGGGCTCGAGGAACGAGAACTGGCCCAGCCGCGTGAGGAACTCCAGATCGTCACCTGCCTGGGCCGCCGGGAATTCGGCGATGAGGTCGTGCAGGAGCTCGCGGCCGACATCCGTCAGCTCGTAGATGTGGCGAGGAGGGCGGGATTCCTGCTGCTCGACTGTCATTCTGACGGCACCCGCCTCGACGAACCGACGCAGGGCCGGATACAGCGAGTTGTTGTTGATGACGATCCCCGTCGTCCCCTCGATGCGCTTGCGCAACTCGTAGCCGTGCGCAGAGCGTCGGGAGAGGTGCCGCAGGATCAGGATCTCCGGATAGGCCATCATAGGTTAACGTAACCTATGTTTGGTCGACGCGCCAGTACCTGAAGCCGCCCGTCACCACCGTCACAGAGACCGCGGAGAACGGACGTGGGCGCGCCCGACCTGGTGGAGGCTGTCGGTATGAGCACCTCGCAGACTCCCGACCTCTCCGCCACCTCGTCGCCGGCCCCACTCCTCGCCATCTCGACCGCCGACGACGACGATCGCGTCGTGTTCGAGAGCTTGTGGCAGCTGTTCCGCCACGAGATGTCCGCGTTCACCGGGTCGTTCCCCGACGCCGATGGCCGCTACCGTCAGGAGCGTCTCGACGCCGCGCTCGATCCGTCGGAACCCGGCTGGATCGGATACCTCTTCCGAATCGACGACGCGCCGGCCGGGTTCGCCGTGGTGCGCGGCCTCGATGCCGAGGAGCGCGTCATCAACAGCTTCTTCCTCGTGAACCCGGCTCGTCGCGGCGGCCACGGTACGGCTGCCGTCGAGGCGATCACGGCACTCGATCCGGGACGATGGGCCGTCGCCTTCCAGGACGCGAACACGGCTGCGGCGGTGTTCTGGCCCAGGATCGCCGCACGGCTGGATCCGGATTTCGTGCTCGAGCACCACGCCGTCCCAGACCGGCCCGACGTTCCAGCTGATGCCTGGGTGCGATTCCGCCGTCGTTAAAGCAGGTGGGTCACCAGGCTGCCGACACGTCGGCGTGGGTGCGCAGGATCCCCTCTGTCGAGCCATCGGGCGCGCGCCCGATGCCGCACTCCGTCGCCACGCCGAACACAGCGGCGTGCGGGAGCGCCGCCGAGATCCGACGCCTCGCGCCCTCTTCCCCGTCCTCGCGGTGGACGAGCCCGAGGTAGAGCTCCGTGTCGGCGTGCAGGCGGAGGTCGTCCAGCGGGGCGAAATAGGCGTCGTCGTCGCGCTCGATCGGCACCGGAAGGTGGATCCACGTGATCGGGCGGGTGACGGCATCCGTCAGCATGTTCGCGAAGCGCACCAGGTTGCCTGCGTCCCGGGGCTCGATGAAGTGCTTCTCCGCCACATCGCCGTAGCAGAGGTGGAATCCGACTTCCACGTCGGCGGGCACGCGGGACGCCTGGTCGGCGGATCGCTCGGTGAGCCCAGCCCACACGTCGTCGCCCCACCACGACTCTGCGCCGTATCCGCCGCGGTGCACGATGTCTTCGATGATGCCGAACTCCACGGCGTTGTCCCACTGGATCGCCAGGTCCTCGTGCGGGATGGCATCAAGGATGCTCTCCAGCTCCCGGTACATCGCCTCCCGGTAGACGGGCTCGAAGGCGGCCCGTTGGTCCGCCGGGAAGTACGCGCCGACGACGGCGAGGGGCGTCGGCAGCGAGACCTGGAACCGGACCCCGGCGGGGATGTCCCCTTCGGCGCGAAGGCGCCGGAAGGTCGCGAAGGACTCCTCGGCGGCCTCGGCGTAGCCCAGCGGCGGGAGCTCGATGGTCGCCGGGTCGACGCCGTCGGCGATGCGAAGCGGACGGGCGTCCAGCATGCGCAGCGGGATCGGATGCTCCCCAACGCGCTCGATTCCCTCTGCTCGACCCAGCACGTCCGGCTGGAACATGATCCAGTGGAAACGCTTGCCGGGTTCGCCGTCGGGGATTCGCTTGAGCCGGTCGCCCAGGATTCCTGCGGCCGCCCGCATCGTGGTCTCGGCGTCGTCGTAGTTGACGCTGCCGACCAGCAGCGCGCCTTGGGGTTGGGTCACCACCCCATTGTGCCGGATGCGGGTTGTGCTCCCGACGGCTGCACCGGCCGGAGAGAGCGAACAGTCCTGTCGACGGAATCCGTCTGGCAGACGACGACGGCTAGCGGGTGCGGGCGCGCAACGCTGCTTCGTACAGGGTGCGGCGCGAAAGGCCGGTGGCTGCTGCTACGGAGGCGGAGGCATCCTTGAGGCTCTCGGTGGCCGTGAGCAGCAGCACCTCCTGCACGGCGGTGTCGAGATCCACCGTGCGCGGCACCGCACCGGCGACGACGACGACGATCTCGCCCCGAACGCCGTCATCGGCCCAGGCCGCGAGCGCCTCCGGCGTTCCGCGACGGACCTCCTCGTGCAGCTTCGTCAGTTCGCGGCACACGACGACGAGACGCGATCCGCCGAAGGCGTGCCCCATGGCGCGCAGCGAATCCGCCAGCCGGTTCGGCGACTCGAAGAACACCATGGTGCGTCGCTCGTCGGCCAGCGATCCGAGAGCCGATGCGCGCTCCCCCGCCTTGCGCGGCAGGAATCCCTCGAACGTGAACCGGTCCGTCGGGAGTCCGGAGACGGCGAGCGCGGTGAGCACCGCGCTCGGCCCCGGGATCGCGGTGACGGTCACACCCGCTTCGATGGCTGCCGACACCAGGTGGAAACCGGGGTCGGAGACGGTGGGCATGCCGGCATCCGAGAGCACGAGGAGGTCGTCTTCGCGGGCGAGCTCCACCAGGTCGGCGGACTTCTCCCGCTCGTTGTGATCGTGCAGCGCGATCAGGCGCGGACGGTTCTCGACGCCGAGCGCCTGCATCAGGCGCTGAGCCACCCTGGTGTCCTCTGCGGCCACCACCCTGGCCGTTTCGAGCGCCTCCACCAGCCGGCGAGAGGCGTCGCCCAGATTTCCGATAGGCGTCGCCGCAAGGATGATCACGTGTCCAGTCATATCGCGGCTGCGCCGCTCACGGGCTCGATCAGCTCGGCGATGCGAGCAAGCTTGCACCGCTCTCACCTCAATCGCCCATATCGCGGCTCACCGCTCATAGGCTCAATCAGCTCGGCGATGCGAGCAAGCTCGCACCGCTCTCACCTCAATCGCCCATATCGCGGCTCACCGCTCATAGGCTCAATCAGCTCGGCGATGCGAGCAAGCTCGCACCGCTCTCGCCTCAATCGCCCATAGCATTGCCGTCGTGACTGACGCCCCCGCCCACCATCGCTCGACGGCCGCCGGCGCCGTCGGGTCGCGGCTCGATCGGTGGTTCGCCCGCCACGTGAACACCCCGGCGAAGCTGCGCTGGTACACCTGGGGCCTGCCCGCACTCGTCACGCTCGTCGCCGCCGTGACGCGACTGTGGGCGCTCGGGGATCCGCACACCCTCGTGTTCGACGAGACCTTCTACGTGAAGGACTCGTGGACCCTCCTGCACAAGGGTTGGGAGGCGGCCTGGCCGCCGAACATCGACGAAGCCTTTGCGGGCGGCGACGTGAACGCGTACACCGGCGATCCGGAGTTCGTGGCGCATCCGCCGTTCGGCAAGTGGATGATCGCGATGGGCCTCGCCGCCTTCGGCGCCGGGAACAGCGTCGGCTGGCGCATCTCGACGGCGGTGGTCGGCATCCTGGCGGTCGTGGTGCTCATGCTCATCGCGAAGCGCATGTTCCGCTCGACGCTCATCGCCTCGCTCGCCGGATTCATCATGGCGATCGACGGCAACGCCATCGTGATGAGCCGGGTCGCCATCCTCGACAACTCGGTGATGTTCCTCGCCCTGCTCGCCTTCGGATGCCTCCTGCTCGACCGGTCCTGGCAGGAGAAGCGACTGGCGGCATGGGTCGCGGTGCGGGCGGAGGCCGGCGAGCCGCTCGGCTGGGGTCCGTGGATGTGGTGGCGCCCATGGCTGCTCGTCGCCGGGCTGCTGCTCGGACTCGACGCCGGCGTGAAGTGGACCGGGTTCTATTTCCTGGCGTTCTTCGCCGTGTACGTGTTGATCACCGACGTGCTCGCCCGGCGCCGCGCCGGCGTGCCGTTCTGGCCGGAGGCGGGGATCCTCAAGGGCGGCGTGGTTGCGTTCGTGCTGATGGTGCCGCTCGCTTTCGTGACTTACGTGGCCACGTGGTCCGGCTGGATCTTCACCAGGGGCGGCTACTACCGGGACTGGGTGCAGACCACGGCGGGCGCGGCGTGGACGGGTCCGCTCTCCTGGGTGCCGAACTGGGCGCAGAATCTCTGGCACTACCAGTCGGAGATGTACGGGTACTCGATCAATCTGCACACAGCACATCCGTACCAGTCGAATCCGCTGACCTGGCTGCTGCAGCTGCGGCCGACGAGCATGTACTACGTCGGAACGAGGTACGGCGTCGACGGCTGCACCTCCCAGGGCGGATGCTCGGCAGCGATCACCGACCTCGGCAACCCGATCATCTGGTGGCTCGGCACAGCAGCCCTTCTGTACCTGATCTACCGCCTCATCCGGTACCGCGACTGGCGGCACGGCTTCATCCTGATGGGCCTCGCCGCCGGCTACCTGCCGTGGATGCTGTACGCCGGCCGCACCATCTTCACCTTCTACTCGATCGCGTTCGCCCCGTATCTCTACCTGGCGCTCGCCGCCGTGTTCGTGCTCATCATCGGCACGCCGGCGGATGACCATTACCGGCGCACCCGCGGGCTCAACCTTCTCGTCGTCTTCCTGATCGTGATCACCGTTGTCTCGGTGTTCTTCTACCCGATCTGGACGGGCATGCAGATTCCGTTCTGGTACTGGCAGATGCACATGTGGCTGCAGAACTTCCCGACCGGCATCGGCACGATCGGGTGGATCTAGGGGCGCGCGGAAACTTCTGCGTACACGGTGGCAAGCCCTTGCGCCGATGTCGCGCCCTCGTGGTACCCAGGAACCATGACGCGCGACGAGAACCCGACGAACGACGACCAGCGGCCCGGCAGCACGCCGGCCAACGAGCTTCCGGGCAGCGAGCGCGCGCCGCTCGGGTCAGCGACCACCACGGGTCCCGTTCCCGACGACGAAACGATCGAGGCCACGATCGTGCTGCGGCGCCGGGAGCCCGTGCCCGACGAGGTGCTGGTGAATCCGATCCCTCGCGACGAGTTCGTGCAGCGGTACGGAGCGGACCCCACGGATGTGGACGCCGTGGTCGCCGAGGCGGAGTCGGCCGGTGCCGAGGTGCTCAGCGTGGACGCGGGCGAGCGGCGCATCCGGATCAGGGCGAAGGCGAGCGTCGTGCACGATCTCTTCGGCGCGAGCCTCGAGACGGCGGAACACGAGCCACGCAGTGGCGGCACGGTGCGCTTCCGGCAGCGCACCGGCACGCTCGCGCTCCCCGAAGGCATGCAGGGCCGCGTGGTCGCGGTGCTCGGGCTGGACGATCGCCCTCAGGCGACGGCGCACTTCGTCTCGATCGCGTCGGCCGCCGTCGCCGTCAGCTACACGCCGCCGCAGGTCGGCGCCGTGTACAAGTTCCCGCAGGGCACCGACGGAACAGGGCGCACCATCGCGATCATCGAGCTCGGCGGCGGCTTCGACCAGAGCGACCTCGACACGTACTTCGCCGGACTCGGCATTCCGACACCGAGCGTGACGGCGGTCGGCGTCGACGGCGCGGCGAACGTGCCGGGAGGCGACCCGAACGGAGCCGACGGCGAGGTCCTGCTCGACATCGAGGTGATCGGCGCGCTCGCTCCCGCCGCGAACATCCTGGTGTACTTCGCGCCCAACACCGACGCCGGATTCGTGGATGCGGTCACCAGTGCCGCGCACGCCGACCCCACTCCCGATGCCATCAGCATCAGCTGGGGCGAGAGCGAGGACGCATGGACCGCGCAGGCGCGCCAGGCGTTCGACGACGCGCTCGTGGATGCCGCAGGACTCGGCGTCACCGTCACGGCGGCCGCAGGTGACGACGGCAGCTCGGACCGCGTCACCGACGGCAAGCCGCACGTCGACTTCCCCGCCTCGAGCCCGCACATCCTGGCCTGCGGAGGCACGAGCCTCAATGCGAATGCCGCGACCGGACACGTTACCTCCGAGGTGGTGTGGAACAACGGATCGGGCCGCGGCGCAACGGGCGGCGGCGTCAGCGACGCTTTCGGGGTGCCGTCCTGGCAGGCAACCGTCGGCGTTCCGAAGACGAGCTCGGGATTCGCAGGCCGAGGCGTGCCCGATGTGGCGGGCGATGCGGATCCGCAGACCGGCTACAAGGTGCGCGTCGACGGCACAGACACCGTCATCGGCGGTACCAGCGCCGTCGCACCGCTCTGGGCGGCGCTCGCCGCTCGGCTCGTGCAGGCGACGGGATCCCGCGTCGGCCTGCTGCCGATGCGCCTCTACACAGGCGCGACCGCGACGGCCACGGCAGCCGGATTGCGCGACATCGTCACGGGCAACAACGGTGCCTACGCCGCCCGTGCGGGCTGGGATGCGTGCACCGGCCTCGGTGTGCCGGACGGCGACGCACTGGTGGCGACCCTGCGCGCCACGGCCGGCTGATCCTGCGGCGGCGGCGTTGACACTGTGTTACGCGCGGTCCGTGACGACGTGCGAGGCTCCGCTACGGTAGCCGCGTGGCAGACCGCGAATTCGGCTTTCGCACGCGTGCGATCCATGCCGGCAACATCCCCGATCCCGTGACCGGAGCCAGGGCGCTCCCGATCTACCAGTCCAGTGCCTTCGTCTTCGACGACACCGCGGATGCCGCCGCCCGCTTCGCCCTGCAGAAGTACGGCAACATCTACTCCCGCCTCGCCAACCCCACCGTCGCGAGCTTCGAGGAACGCGTTGCGAGCCTGGAAGGCGGTCTGGGAGCCGTCGCGACGGCATCCGGACTCTCTGCGCAGTACATCACCTTCGCGTCGCTGGCCGGGGCCGGCGACCACATCGTGGCATCCGCGAACCTGTACGGCGGATCCATCACCCAGCTCGACGTGACGCTGCGCCGGTTCGGGGTGGAGACCACGTTCGTGCAGAGCTCGGATCCGGCCGACTACGCGGCAGCGATCACGGACAGGACGAAGCTGATCTTCGCGGAGACCATCGCCAACCCGTCGGGCGAGATCGCCGACATCGAGGGCCTGGCCGAGGTCGCGCACGCCGCGGGCATCCCGCTCATCATCGACTCGACGATCGCGACTCCCTACCTGAACCGTCCGATCGAGTGGGGTGCCGACGTCGTCGTGCACTCCGCGACGAAGTTCCTCGGCGGTCACGGCACGACGCTCGGCGGAGTCGTCGTGGAGTCTGGCCGTTTCGACTGGCACTCCGACCGCTTCCCGCTCTTCGGCCAGCCCGTGCCGAGCTACGGCGGGCTGCAGTGGTCGGGCAACTTCGGCGAGTACGCGTTCCTCACCAGACTCCGCGCCGAGCAGCTGCGCGACATCGGGCCGTCGCTCGCCCCGCACTCCGCCTTCCTGCTCGCCCAGGGCGTTGAGACGCTGCCCTTCCGCATGCAGGCGCACGTCGACAACGCGCGCGCCGTCGCCGAGTGGCTCGAGGCGGATCCGCGCATCGAGGCCGTCCACTGGGCGGGGCTGGAGTCGCATCCGCACTTCGAGCGGGCGAAGAAGTACCTGCCCAAGGGTCCGAGCTCGGTCTTCACGTTCGAGGTCGCCGGCGGACGCAGCGTCGGCCAGAAGCTCATCGAGTCGGTCGGCCTGGCCAGCCACCTGGCCAACATCGGCGACGCGAAGACGCTGATCATCCATCCGGCGTCCACCACGCACGCTCAACTCACCGAGCAGCAGCTGATCGACGCAGGCGTGCTCCCCGGATCCGTGCGCCTCTCGGTCGGCATCGAAGACGCCGACGACATCATCTACGACCTCGACCAGGCGCTGGCCGCGGCCACCAAGGAGGACTGAGATGACCGCAGCGCAGCCGGCCGCGACGCAGTCGACGGATGCCGCACCCACTTCCAGCGAGGACACGATCGTGCAGCTGGCGAACGGCCTCAGCTGCGAGCTGCCGGCCGACTCGCCGCTCGCGAAGCTGCTGAAGTCGCAGCGCACGTGGGTGGGTCCGGATGCCAAGCAGCGCCTCAAGCTGCTGCGGAACGCGAAGTCGGTCGCGATCGTCGGCGCTTCCTCGAATCCGTCTCGTTCCAGCTACTTCGTCGGAACGTACCTTCAGCAGTCCAGCGACTACCGGGTCTACTTCGTGAATCCGAACGCCGACACGATTCTCGGTCAACCCGCGTACAAGTCGCTCGCCGACCTGCCAGAGGTGCCGGACATCGTGGATGTGTTCCGCCGCGGCAGCGACATCCCGCAGGTCATCGACGAGGTCGTCGCGGTCGGCGCGCCCACCATCTGGGTGCAGCTGGGCATCTGGAACCAGGATGCCGCGTACTACGGCGAGGAGAAGGGCCTCACCGTGGTCATGGACCGCTGCATCAAGATCGAGCACGCCCGCTTCCATGGCGGCCTGCACCTGCTCGGCTTCGACACCGGAGTGATCTCGTCCCGCAAGCAGGAGCGCTAGGCGCTCCGCCGCTTTCCGTCGACTCGCCCCTCTGGCTCCCGGCTAGTCCTACTGCGCCACGCGGTTAGGGGCGAGTCGCGAACCGACAGTACGTGGATTGGTCAGGACAGGCCGTCGAGCACCACCGGCGCATGCGGGTCGAGCGGACGCAGCTGCGGCGGTATCGGGAACGGGAGGGTGTATTCCAGAAGCGGAATGTCTATGGCTCCCCAGTCATCCCGCTTCACGACGATCTTCTCGATCGACACCTCGGTGACACGCACCCGCAGCCAGCGTCCGTCGTCGAGGTGCAGCTCGTACGGGTCCGCCAGGTAGCCGATCCCGAGCGCCTCGAGCGTTTCCTCGGCCACGAGCCAGTCGACGGCGTCCGTGCGTTCGCGGCCGAGCAGGTCGACCACCACGAAGTCGTCCGCCTCCGGACGGATCCAGCCGAGCAGTTCGCGGTCGCCTCTGCGGTGTTCGATCCAGTCTGCGGGGATGGGCATCCCCCGACGCTACCGCCACCGCTGCGCACGGGCCGGGCTCGGACACCCGTCCTGGGTAGACTGTGCCCGGTGAGCCAGGCGACCGCACGCGTCCGAGTGCATCGCGTCGCCGTCCTGGGTCCGGTGCTCGTCGAGGGCCATGACGGAACGGCCGCCGAGCCGGGCGGTGCCACGGCGAAGGGTCTCGTCGTGTCGCTTCTGCTGGCCAGGAACGCGCTGTCGGTGCGCGGCATCGGCGAGGACCTTTGGGAGGACGAACCGCCTCGCAACGAGAAGGCGGCCCTGCAGACGCTCGTGTCGCGGGTTCGCGCTCTCGCGGCCGACGGTCTCATCGTCTCGACTCCCGGCGGATACGCGCTCGGCGTCGACGGACACGACAGCGACCTCGGCGCGGCGGCCGCCCATCGCGATGCGGCACGCGCCGCTCTGGAACGCGGCGATGCGCACGCGGCGGACGCTGAGGCATCAGCTGGGCTGACGCTCTGGCGCGGTGAACCGGGAGCCGACCTGCCAGACGGCGACCTGGCCCGGCGCTTGGCGAGCACGGCGTCGGACCTGCGCAGGAGCCTTGCACTGCTGCGAGCGGATGCGCGGATCGTCACGGGCGACGGCCTCGGCGCCCTCGCCGACCTCGACCCGTACGCCGAGGCTCTCCCTCTGGACGAAGACGTCGAGTTGAGGCGGCTGCGGGCGTTCGCGGCCATCGGACGTCGTAACGAGGCGATCCGCGACTTCGGGGAGTTCCGCACCAGGATGCGCGACGAGCTCGGCACGACGCCGTCCTCGGATCTCGTGGCCTTCCACACGGAGCTGCTGCGCGAACCGGAGCCAGACACCGCTGCGCGAACGGTGCGCGTCGGCATCCGTGTGGCACCGAATCCGCTCGTCGGCCGCGATGAGGACGTCGCCGCACTCGAGGAGCTGGTGCGCACGTCGCGGCTGACCACGATCCTCGGCGCTGGAGGTCTGGGCAAGACGCGTCTCGCCCAGGAGATCGCCGGACGCGTTGCCGAGCGGATGCCCGCCGTCGTGGTCGTGGAGCTGGCGAGCGTTCGCGCGGGCGACGACGTCCCGCTCGCGCTGGCCTCAACGCTCGGCATCCGCGAGTACACCGGCACGCGCCTCACTCTCGCAGACCCCGCGACGCGCGTCGACGTGCGCGGTCGCATCCTCTCCACGCTGGCCGAGAGGCCGACGCTGCTCGTCATGGACAACTGCGAGCACCTCATCGATGCGGCTGCGGAGTGGATCGACGACATCCTGGCCTCCACGCGCGACGTGCGCGTGCTGGCCACGAGCAGGGCGCCGCTCATGATCGCCGCCGAGCAGGTGTACCAGCTGCAGCCGCTGGCCGCAGCGCCGGCCGAGCACGGCACGCACGGTCCGGCCGTCGCCCTCTTCATGGATCGGGCACGGGCGGCGAGGCCGTCCGTCGTGCTGCCGGAGGACGTCATCGAGCGTCTGTGCGTCAAGCTCGACGGCCTGCCACTGGCCATCGAGCTCGCGGCTGCCCGAGTACGTTCGATGTCGGTCGAGGAGATCGAGCGGCGCATCGACAACCGGTTCGCCCTGCTGCGCGGCGGCGATCGATCGGCTCCCGAGCGGCATCGCACGCTCCTCTCGGTGATCGACTGGAGCTGGAACCTGCTGCGCGGTTCGGAGCAGCGCTCGCTGCGTCGGCTCTCGGCGTTCGTCGACGGCTTCGACGCGGATGCCGCGCTCGCGGTCTGCGATCCGCGCGATGACGTCGAGGCCGACCTCGAAGGCCTGGTGAACCAGTCTCTGCTCACCGCTGCGGAGAGTCCGCTCACCGGGCGGCTGCGCTACCGCATGCTGGAGACGGTTCGCGAGTTCGGCGACCAGCGCCTGGCGGAGGCGGACGAACGCGACGAGGTGGCCACGAGCATCCGCGGCTGGGCGGACGCATTCGCGCTCGCGGCACTCGAGACGACGTACGGACCGGAGCAGATCGACACGTTCCGGCTCGTCGAGGACGAGCAGGACAACCTCGTCGCGGCCCTGCGTGATGCGATCACCGTGCCGGATCCGGACACCGCGTCCTCCGTGTTCGCCGCCCTCTCGATGCATTGGACCCTGCGCGGCGCTCACGCCGAAGTGCTCGGATTCGCCGGCTCCCTGCTGGAGGCGCTGCGCCGGTACTCCCCGGATGCGACGCACCGCGACGCCGCATTGGTGTCCCTGAGTCTCATCGGCGCGACCTCGATGTTCGGCGACGCGCGGCAGGGTCTGCGCTCCCTCGTGCGTGCCAAACGGGTCTTTGCGGAGGGGCGGCCGACGAGTCCGCAGCTGGCGGCGATGATCCGGCTGGTGCTCGCGCTGCCTGACGTGCCTCGGATGATCGCCATCGTGGGAGAGCTGCGTGCCAGCGACGACACGGCGACGGCATCGATGGGCTACCTCATCAGTGCGCAGCTCGCTGAGAACTCCGGCGAGATCGACGAGGCGCTGGCCTTCGCGACACGTGCGTTCGAGAAGGCCGAGCAGGCTCGCGACGTATGGACCGTCGGCATGGCAGCGCACTCGGTGGCGTCACTGCACAGCCAGCGTGGCGAACCATCCGAGGTGCTGAGGTGGGCGGATCGCGCGCGACGCAATCTCGAGCTGCTGAACGCGGGCGAGGACCTGCAGCAGCTCGACTGGATGTGCGCGATCACGGACATCACGCTCGGTGATCCGGAAGCGGCGCGCCCGACGTTCGACCGGCTGGCGCAGTTGGAGGGCGACAGGCAGAGCTTCGACTGGCGCGACCTCAAGGCGATCGGGCTCGCCGGACTGGCCGAGATCGCCATCGCTCAGGGCGACTTCACCGAAGCGGAGCGGCAGTACGCGCTCTCCGAGCAAGTGTGGGGCGATCCGCCCAGCGGCTTCGCCCCCTGGTATTACGTCGCGGGGGCAGGGCTCATCGTCGCGTCGGTTCGTGCCGGGCACGTGAACGATCCGCGCGTGACGCGCACGGCCGGGCGGATGCGGCGCCGGCTCCTGCGCGACTTCCGGGTGCGCGCAGCAGGAGTGGACCTGCCCATCACCGGCCTCGCAGTCCTCGGCCTTGGCGCGTGGCTCCTCGCCCCGGATCGGGAGGGTGCGGATGCCGCCCAGCGCACCGCAGGGCTCGAGCTGATCATGCTCGGGCACGGTGTGCACGCCAGGCAGGATTTCCCGTCCCTGGCCTGGGGTCGCATTGTCGACGTCGTGCGGCGGGATCATCCCGGCCTCGACGTGGACGCGGCATGGTCTGCCGTGGAGCCCTTGCCTCTCCCCGCCCGCTCCGCCCGGATCCTCGAGGTGATCCACTCCCTGCGCCCGCTGTTCGCCGCCGCGGGACTCGAGCGCTGACCGAGCCACGGGGTCCGTGCGGCGATCAGCCGACGCGAAGACCCCGTGAGACCACGTCGATGACGCGGTCGGGATCCGGACCGTCGTAGGCCAGGCATCCGGCCATCAGCGCCTTGACGGCGGCGAACGTCACGTCGGGGTCGATGGTGCCATCCCGCTGCGCCCGCTCGAGCAGGCGGCGCAAGCGGTCGGACACGTTGCAGTCCGCAGCCGTCGCGGCCGCCTCAATGTCGAATCCACTTCCGGCGAGCGCCTCCGCCAGGCCGCGGTGCGCCGTGCCCTCGTGGATCAGCCGGGCGAAGAGCGCGAGGAACGCCGCACCGGCGTCGTGTTCCGCCGCGAGCGCGTCGGCCTCAGCGCTGAGTTCGGCCATGCGGTCCAGCAGCACGGCAGCGTAGAGGGACTCCTTCGACGGAAAGTGCCTGCTGACCGTTCCCGTGCCGACGCCCGCGCGGCGGGCGATCTCGTGGACGGGAACCGACAGACCGTCGATGGCGAAGGCATCCGCTGCGGCTCGCATCACCGACGCCCGGTTGCGCTGGGCGTCGGCCCTCATCGGTCGCTGCTGGTCTGACACGGTGGTCCTCTCCACGGGATGGCGTCTGTCGATCGTCTCGTTCGGCGGCCGCTCTTGACAACCGGGATGTCGGTCCCGGATAGTTCTAAGCGGGACGTTCATCCCGATTATCGCCTCCGCACAACGACGGCGCCACCGCCACGACGGATTCAGAGAAGGAGAACACCATGACCACCGACTGGACTGAAACGGATGTACCCGATCAGACGGGACGGACCGTCGTCATCACCGGCGCGAACTCCGGCCTGGGATTGGAGACGGCCCGCGTGTTCGCCCGACACGGGGCGCATGTCGTGTTGGCCTGCCGTGACCCGCGGAAGGCGGACGACGCGCGCCAACGGATCCTCGCGGAAACGCCCGACGCGCATCTCGGCACGCTCGAACTGGATCTCGCGTCCCAGACCTCGGTGCGCCGGGCGGCCCACCGCATCACGACCGATATCCCCCATCTCGACCTGCTGATCAACAACGCCGGAGCTCTCATCCGTCGATACGCGGTGACGGAGGACGGCTTCGAGACCACGTTCGCCACCAACCACCTGGGCGCATTCGCACTCACCGGACTCGTCCTGAACTCCCTGCGCTCGACCCCCAACTCCCGTGTCGTGACGGTGAGCAGCGTCGGCCACCGGCGAGGCGTTATGGACTTCGACGACCCGAATGCAGCCCGCGAATTCCATTCCCACCAGGCATATTTCCAGTCCAAGTTGGCGAACCTGCTCTTCGCGTACGAGTTGCAGCGACGGCTGACGGAGGCAGATGCCTGCACGATCTCGGTCGCCGCCCACCCTGGGAACGCGCGCACCGCCTTCGGCGGTGACCAGCGGATGATCCGCATCGCAACAGGCCAGCGACTTCGCTGGGCGACGAGCTGGCTGATGCAGGATCCTCGACTCTCCGCGCTCGCCACCGTGCGGGCCGCCGTTGATCCGACTGCGACTGGGGGCGAGTACTTCGGACCGGACGGACGCAACGAATGGACGGGGCATCCGGTGCAAGTGGACTCCATCCCGCGATCACATGACGTCGGCGACCAGCGACGGCTGTGGGAGCTGTCCGAGTCGCTGACCGGGGTGCGGTACCCGCTGCGGGTACGTTCGGCGGCACATCCGCCCGTCTGAGCGGATTCGCGCGTCTCAGACGCGCGCGGTCTCCCGCGGGCCGACGAGCACGGCATCCGTGATGCGCCACGCCTCCTCGATCGGCACATCCGGAATGCGGTAGCGGTGTCGTCCCGCGGCCGTGGTCGCGATGAGGGTGGCGAGTCCCGCACGGCGCTGGAAGTACGACCTGCGCACCGTGAAGCCGATGATGCCGGCGGTGCGCAGCACCACGCGCGTGCGGGCGAGCGATCCGGATCGGGCGACGAGCACGTCTCCGAGGAGAACGTGCCCGAGCGAGCGCCAGCGATCCTCGGCCAACAGCGCGGCGACGGGCACGATGACGGCGAACGCCGTCCAGGCCCACGCGCTGAGGTATCCGAGCAGGACGGCCGCGAGCACGGCCAACGCGATGACGGCGACGCCCGTCGCGGCGCGCGTGTAGCGGCGGCGATGGGCCCGCGGACCGTGCGGCGTCAGGTCGCACGTCAGCGGTTGGAGGTCGCCGAGAACCGCTTCCGCCACGCGGAGGGCGTCGGAACGCGGACCGGCCGGCTCGATGACCATGAGTCCGCCGCGTTCCCGTCCGATCCCCGTCATGATCGCGTGGGCCGACGACGCACCGACCATCCGCAGCGACAGCGCCTCACCGAGCTGGATGCCACGCAGCCGGCGCTCGTCGAGCGTCACCTGACGGGTGCGCAGCAGTCCGTGCCGCACATGAAGGGTCGCGGCATCCGATCGCCAGATGGTGAACCCGCTGTACGCGAGCACGTACCGCACGAGAGCCACGACAGACGCGATCACAAGCAGTGCGACGATGATGCCGACCACCAACTCCAGCGTGGGGATGCGGGCCGCCGTGTCGATCGACGCCCGCACGACCGGCAGCTTCAGCAGCAGCCCGCCGTCGAAGAACTGCAGCTGCAGGGCGAAGAACGCGGCGACGAACAGCGATCCGACCCCGGTCAGCGTGAACGGCGCGAAGCGCGCCCACGACCAGCGCCATCCGCTGAAGTTCTCGGAGTCGGACCGGCCCACGTCGGACCGGGAGCCTGCCGCGGCTTCGATGTCGACACCGCCGGGTCGGTTGGACGCCGCCTCTCCCCCGAGCGCTGTCGCACCCTTCAGCAGTTCGGCGCGCAGCGCGGGCACCTCCGCGATCGAGACACCGTCGAAGTCGAGGCCGTCCTGGCCGTGCGAGGCGCTCGTGCCGACCTTCACCACGGCGAGACGCACCAGTCGGTGCAGCAGGGTGGCGTCGACGTCGACGGAGCGGATACGCTCCCGCGGCACCGACAGCATCCGTCGGTTCAGCAGTCCCCTTCGCACTTCGACGTGGGTGGGCGTGATGCGATAGCTAGTCGTGAACCAACGGGACAGACCCGCCAGCACCCCGATTCCGGAGAGCACATACGTCCACCACGGCTCGCCGCCGACGGATCCCGCGACCACGGCGAGCAGGAGCACGGGAAGGTAGCGGATGAGCTCGCGCACGGGGTGCACGAGCAGCATCCGCGGATCGAGCCGACGCCACGGAGTGGGGTCGTCGTCGGGAGAGTCGGCTGCAGCCGCGACAGCGGCGAGCTGGTCGGACGAACCTTCGGCCCGATCCGCTCGCTCAGGCAGCTCGAGGGTCGCACGATGGTCCGATCGCTCAGCAACCCCGGTGGTGTCGACGGCCTTCACGTGCTCGGGAAGCTCCGGCTCGGGAGCCGAGGTCATGTCGCGTCGCCCTTGGTCTGCTGGGCCACGGCCGCGAGACGTGCAACGACCTCCCGCGCCACTGCGTCGTCGAGCGCATGGATGCTGAGTGCACCGGCGGATGACGCCGTCGTCACGGTCACAGTGGTGAGCCCGTAGATGCGGTGCAGGAACCCGCGCCGCGAGTCCACGGTCTGCAAGCGGGCGATCGGGGCGACGCGCGTCTCCTGGGTGAGCCATCCCGATCGCACGAACACCGCGTCATCCGTGATCTCCCAGCGGTGAACGCGGTAGCGCCACCTCGGCATGATCGACACGTGCACGATCGCGACCAGCACCGTGATGGCGAGGCCTGCGAGGTGCAGGGAGTTGGTCCAGGCATCCGCGATCAGCATCCAGAGGAGCTGGAGGCAGAGGAAGACGACCCACCCGATGATCGCGTTCCACGTCCAGAACGCGATGGCCCTGGTGCTGGGACGTCCATTCGGCTCGCGGACGAGGAGCGCGATCCGGCCCGTCGCATCTGCGCGCTGGAGCTGGGAGCGAAGGCCATTTCCAGCCTTCGCCGCGACGCTCCCTCTTGCTCGGCCGGACGGCGGAACAACGCCGCCCGGAACCGGCTCGTGGGGCCCAGCGCCGACCGCCGTCTCGGCGGTCGGTTGCGAGTCAGCAGTCATTCCAGTGTCCTTTCCTGGAGGCCTCGAGAGGGACGAACGCAACCGGCTCGCACGCCCGCACACCCATGATCGGGCTGCGGGCGTGCGAACCGGCTACGAATCACGCCTTGCGCATGTACGCACGCACCGTGAGGGGCGCGAAGACGACCACGATGATCGCAGCACCGAGCAGCGAGATCCAGAGATCGACACCGACGGTTCCGTTGTTCGCCAGGTCGCGCACGGCGGTGACGAGGTGCGAGATCGGGTTCACGTTGACGAACCACTGCAGCACCTCTGGCAGGCTCTTCACCGGCACGTAGGCGTTGGAGAGGAACGTCAGCGGGAACAGCACGAGCATCGAGATGCCCTGCACGCTGGATGCCGTGCGCGCGATCACGCCGAAGAAGGCGAAGATCCAGCTGATCGCCCAGGAGCAGGCGATGACCAGCAGGCCGGCGAGCACGACGGGTCCGAAACCTCCGGCTGGGTGGTATCCGATGACGTAGCCGACCACGAACGTGATCGTCGTGGCGATGGCGTATCGCACCGTGTCGGCGAGCAGAGCGCCGGAGAGGGGCGCGATCCGTGCGATCGGAAGCGACCTGAATCGATCGAACACGCCCTTGTCCATGTCCTCACGGAGCTGAACGCCCGTGACGACGGAGGTCGTGATGACCGTCTGCACCAGGATGCCGGGGATGAGCAAAGGCAGATAGTTCTGCACGTTGCCCGCGATGGCGCCGCCGAACAGGTAGGCGAACATCAGGGTGAAGATGATCGGCTGCACTGTCACGTCGACCAGCTGCTCCGGCGTGCGACGGATCTTGACGAGTCCGCGGTACGCCATGGTGAACGTGTTGCGCACGGTCTGGCCCGCGCCGGTGTGGTTCTTGAGCTTGCGCTCCGACGGCGGGGTGATGCGATTCGGCGCCAACGTTCTGGGTGCTTGCGTGATGGTGCTCATGCGTTCACCTTCTCCTTCTCGGCGCCGTTCTCGTCCGGACCCGGCGTCGTCTCGTTCTGGTCGGCCGCGTCGTGGCCTGTGATGGTGAGGAAGACCTCGTCGAGGCTGGGCTTCTGCACGCTCATCTCGATGAGGTGGATGCCGGCCTCGCGCAGCGTGACGAGCAGATCGGTCACACGGTCGGGGTCTGCCATGGGCGCCGTGATGCGCGCAGCCTCCGGCGAGAGCGTTCCGCGAACGCCGAGCACCTGCTCGATGGCGCGCAGCGCGTCGTCGGTGTCGGCGGGATCCTCGACGCGCAGCTGCAGCGCCGAGGTGCCGACGGATGCCTTCAACTCGTCCGCCGTGCCCTCGGCCACCACGCGCCCGCGGTCGATCACCGCGATACGGTCGGCCAGCTGGTCCGCCTCGTCGAGGTACTGCGTGGTCAGCAGGATGGTGGATCCGCTGGCGACGAGCTCACGGATCGTGTCCCACATCTGACCGCGCGTGCGAGGGTCCAGACCCGTCGTCGGCTCGTCGAGGAAGATGAGCGGAGGCTGCGCGATGAGCGACGCCGCGAGGTCGAGCCGACGACGCATGCCGCCGGAGAACTTCTTGAGGGGCCGCTTGGCGGCATCCGTGAGTCCGAAGCGCTCAAGCAGGTCAGCGGCCTTCGCCTTGGACTCTGCGCGCCCGAGACCGAGCAGGCGAGAGAAGATGACGAGATTCTCGGTGGCCGAGAGGGTCTCGTCGACCGAGGCGAACTGCCCGGTGACGCCGATCAGCTGGCGCACGATCTGCGCCTCCTTCGCGACGTCGTGGCCGAAGATGGCCGCGCTGCCCGCGTCCGCCCTCAGCAGAGTGGCGAGCATGTTGATCGTCGTGGTCTTGCCGGCGCCGTTCGGGCCGAGCACGCCGTAGACGGTGCCCGGTCGCACGAGCAGGTCGACGCCGTCGACCGCCCGGTTGTCGCCGAACGTCTTGACGAGACCGTGGGCCTCGATGGCCCAGTCCGCGCCGCTGTTCCGCTGTGCGTTCATGGCGTTCCTTCCGTATGTGTTCTGTGTGATTCGAGGTCTGTGTAGAGGATGACGGGGCGCACTGTCGCGGCTCTGTCGCGGCTCTTACAGCCGCTGTTGTCGGGCGACAGCAGCTGCTCACGGCCAAGGTGACCGTGCTGCCGGAGAGCGCGCTCGATCGCGCGCTGCTCGGGCGCACCCGACCAGCTGTCGATGCGGTGTGTGATTGTGCGGTTCTAGTCGGAGGTGGGTTCGGAGCCGGTAGCCGAGTCGGAGCCGGCGTCCGCCTCCGACGCCCGCGAATCCCGCTGGGGAGCTCGCGCGGCCCGCTGCGTTTCGCGACGTCTCGCCTGCGCGTCGCGCTGGGCCTGATGGCGGGCGTCCTGCATACGCCTCTGCGCGTCGCGGCGGATGACCTGACGCTCCTGTGCGGAGAGTCCCTGAGCGCCACGCTGCGGATCGTCGTCTGCCACCAGCCGCTCCCGCTCGACCCGTCCGATGAGCGCGTCACGGTCGACGCCCGCGTATTCCAGCGCTCGCGGCACGGTGCCGACGTTCGCCGTGACGATGCCGTAGAGCACGTCGAGCTCGGCGCTGCGTCCGCGACGCCTGCCGCCTGCCACCTGCGCCCTGCGGAACACCTCCCGCGTCGTCGAGACCCAGCTCGGCCTGGTGGCCGTGCGGTTCGTCGCCGTCAGAAGCGCGGGATCGAGCTCGTCGATCCCGATCACGGCCAGCGAGCGGGCCGCCTCCACATCGAGCGCATGGTCGAGGGCATCGTGGCCGATACCGAAGTCCGCCAGCACGGCAGAGGCGCGCGAATCCGATCCGGCGGCGATCGCGAGCATCAGGTGTTCCGGGGCGACAGCGGAATCACCGCGCCGCTGCGCCTCCTCGACCGCCGCGATCACGATGTCGCGGATGGGCTGCGGAAGGCGATCTTCGCGGATCCGCGGAGCCTCGTCAGGCACGGCGCCTCCTCAGCTCGATGTCGGCATCGGCGAGTCGCTTCAGATGCTTCTTGTGCACGGCCTGACGAGTGACGCCCAGCGCCTCGGCGACCAGGCCCCAGCTCCAGCCGTCGCGGAGCGCATGCTCTACAGCGGCATCCTCGAGCCGGTCTGCGAGATCGCGCAAGGCGACGACCGCGGCGAGCTCGTCGGCGACACCACCGATCGGCGACGGTATGCGTACGGGGTTCATGTTTAAGCAACTTAGGTTGCTGATGCATCGCAGTCAACTTGAGTTGCTTAGTTCCCAGGAGCTGCCCAGGTAGGCAACCTCAGTTGCTTACCTGTCGAAGACGGCTCGATGATCGTGGCCCGCTCGGCGATTGCCGGGCGCTCCTCCCGGGCGGTCACCTTCGACGCGGTGCCGGTCGCCGGCCAGCCGGGCGAGCTTCGGCTGAGAGTCCGGAAGGCCGCATCACGCCTTCTGCCTGCCGCTCGACATGGCTCTCGGCGCGGGCCGACCGATCGGTGGAGCCTCCACCCACCGATCGGCCACATTCCCGCTCAGCCAGCAGACACGGTTCGCGGATTCTCCTACGCTGCCACCGTGAAAGAACGACGAAAGGCCTGGCGCGTGCTGGGCATCCTGGGGCTCGCGCTGGCCGTGAGCGGAACCGTGATCTGGGCCGTGGCCAAGGGAGCCATCGATCGAGAGCAGAGCCTGTATTGGTTCACGCGCACGCTGTCGTCGAAGGGCTACGCCGACAACGCCGGCCTCGTCGCGGCTTCGGTCTGGCAGTGGATCGGCGTCGCCGCCATCATCGTCGGCACTGCGGCCGTCGTCGCCGTCTGCGTCGCGTTCGCGGTCTCCGCCGACGACCGTTCGCGCCTACGGCCATGGTTCGACAACGAGGCGATCCGTGCCGAGCGAATGCGACACCGGCAGCCGGTGTCGCTGCCCGACCTTGTCGCCCTGCACGAGCGCGGCGCTCTGACCGACGAGGAGTTCACGGCCGCCAAGCGTGTGCTGCTGGGGCTGTAGCCTCACTTTCTCGAGACGTGCCGCCGCACCGTTACCGAATGTGTCAGGACGGCGTCGGTCGCGCTCAGCCCCGCCTTACCGTGTAGGCGTGACCAGCACCCCCGCCGAGCCCTCAGACTCCTCCGTGTCATCCGTGCGGCCGGCAACGGCGCGTCGCCACCTGGTGAGCACGGACGAACTCGCGCGTCTGCTCGCGGATGCCGACGATCCCGTCGGCGGGCGGCACACGCTCGTGCTCGACGCGACGGTGCTGCAGGTCGCGGGGTTCGACGGGCATCCGTCCTACGTCACCGGACACGAGCAATACCTGGTCAACGGGCATATTCCGGGCGCAGTCTTCGCGGATCTCCTCGAGGAGCTCAGCGATGCCGATGCGCAGTATCCGTTCTCACGCCCGTCCGCAGAACGCTTCGCCGCTGCCGCGCAGGCGCTCGGCGCTGACGCCGCAACGACCGTCGTGGTCTACGACGATTCGTTCGGGCAATGGGCGTCGCGACTCTGGTGGCTGTTCCGGTCTTTCGGCCACACCGACGTCGCCGTGCTCGACGGAGGTCTGCGCAAGTGGGCGGCCGAGGAACGCCCGCTGGAGATCGGTCACGTCGCGCCCACGTCATCCACCGGGTTCGCCGCCTCGGGCCAGAAGGGCTTCTGGGCCGACAAGCACCGCATCGACCGCGCACTCTCCGGCGCCGAACCTGCGACCCTGGTCTGCGGCCTGCCGCCGCGGGAGTTCACGGGCGAAGCCGGACATCGCCCGCGTCTCGGGCACATCCCGGGCAGCCACAGCGCGCCTGCTTCCCGCCTCGTCGATCGCGAGACCAATGCCTTCCTCACCGAGGAGGCATTGCGTGCGCTCCTGGCGGATGCCGTCGACTCACCCGACCCGATCGTGACGTACTGCGCAGGCGGCATCGCCGCATCCGCCGACGCGCTCGCCCTCACCGTGCTCGGGCGCGACGACGTGAGCGTCTACGACGAGTCCCTCAACGAGTGGGCAGCGGATGACGCACGGCCTCTCGTGGTCATCGCCGGATAGCGATCAGGACTCGCGCCCAGACACCCCTCTCGGAGCCCGCGCTCAAAGCTCTCGGAGTGGCGCGGTTCGTTCCCCGCCCGCGTCGCCGGTGTTCACGGTTCCCTTCGGCTCGAACATCAGCACGGCAGCCTCCGATTCGGCCCGCGGACAGTGCTCCGTTCCGGCCGGAACCACGTAGATGTCACCCGGTCGCAGCACGACGTCTCCCGTGCGCAGCTGGATGGTGACCTCACCGGAGTGCACGAGGAACAGTTCGTCCGTCTCGGGATGCGTGTGCCACACGAACTCTCCGCTGAACTTCGCGATCTTCACGTCGTAGTCGTTGATACTCGTCAGGCGGTGCGGCTGCCAGGGCTCATGAATGCTTGCAAGCGCGATGTCGATGTTGCGCACGTCGGTCATGGGCACCATCGTCACCCACCCGGCGCCCGCACGCCAGCATGCGCCTCACAACCGGTCGACAGCCGTGACTTTCAGCACCGCGGATCCCGCCTCGTCCGACGCCGCCAGGTCGACCACTGCGGCGATGCCCCAGTCGTGGTCGCCCTCCGGATCCGCGAGGATCTGGCGAACGAGCCACCTACGGCCTGTGCCGTTCCCGCCAGCTGCATCCGTCTCGTCCACGATGAGCATCGCCGCGCTGCGGGCGTCGGCGCCGATGCCGATGGAGTCGTGGTCGGCGTAGTAGGAATCGAGGGCGAGACCCCAGGCATCCTCTCCGAAGTCGGGATCGAGCTCGCCCAGCCGGTCGGCACGGTCGAGGGCCGCCAGCTGCACGCGGCGGAACAGCTCGTTGCGCACCATGACGAGGAACGCCCTGCGATTCGAGGTGATCGTGCGGGGCACGGGCGGCACGATCGCGGTCTCCTCCGCGTGCCGAACGGCATCCGGATGCACCATCTCCTCCCACTCGTCGAGCAGGCTCGAGTCGACCTGCCGAACGAGCTCGCCGAGCCACTCGATGAGGTCACGCAACTCGTCGGTCTTCGCTTCGTCGGGCACCGTCTGTCGCAGCGCCCGGAAGGCGTCTGACAGGTAGCGCAGCACGACGCCCTCGCTGCGGGCGAGGTTGTAGAACGACACGAACTCGGCGAACGTCATGGCGCGCTCGAACAAGTCGCGCACCACCGACTTGGGACTGAGCTCGAAGTCGCGCACCCACGGCTGGCTCGCGCTGTAGGTCTCGAAAGACTGCTGCAGGATGCTCTCCAGTGGCTTCGGCCACGTCACATCCTCGAGCAGCTCCATGCGCTCCTCGTACTCGATGCCCTCCGCCTTCATCGCGGCGACGGCTTCACCGCGCGCGAGGTGCTGCTGCGCCAGCAGTACCGGACGCGGATCGTCCAGCGTCGCCTCGACGACCGAGACCACATCGAGCGCGTAGTCTCCTGAGCCGACGCCACCGGACACGCTGCGCTCACCCGTCGCGGCCGAGCGGGTCTCATCGTCTTCAGCCGAGAACAGCTCCAGCACGGCGAGCGCGAAGGGCGACAGCGGCTGGTTCAGGGCGAAGTTCGGCTGCAGATCCACGGTGAGGCGGGGGATGCCGTCCGTCCCCTTCTCGACGATCCCGGCCGTGACCAGCGTGCGATAGATGCCGAGGGCCCGTCGCGCCAGCTCCAGCTGTCGCTTCCACGGCTCGTGGTTGTCGAACACGAGAGTGCGCACGTTGCCGAAGACGTCGCCGCCGCGGCCGACGACATTGACGATCATCGCGCTGGTGATCTGCATGTGCGGGGTGAGCGTCTCAGGCTCGGCGTCGATCAGGCGCTTGAACGACGGCTCACCCCAGGAGACGAACCCCTCCGGCGCGCGCTTGCGCACGATCTTTCGCTTCTTCTTCGCATCGTCCCCCGCCTTCGCGACGGCCCGCGCGTTCTCGATGTCGTGCTCCGGCGCCTGCGCGACGACCGTGCCGGCCGTGTCGTATCCGGCGCGGCCTGCACGGCCGGCGATCTGATGGAACTCCCGAGCGGTCAGCTGCCGCATCTTGGTGCCGTCGAATTTCGTCAGCGCCGTCAGCAGCACGCTGCGGATGGGCACGTTGATGCCGACGCCCAGCGTGTCCGTTCCGCACACCACGCGCAGCAGCCCGCGCTGCGCGAGCTGCTCGACGAGCCTGCGGTACTTGGGCAGCATTCCCGCGTGGTGCACGCCGATGCCCAGGCGCAACAAGCGCGACAGGGTCTGCCCGAAACCGGTGGCGAAGCGGAACGCGCCGATGGCATCCGCTATCGCGTCCCGCTGCTCACGGCTGGCAACGGATGCCCCGGCCAGCGCTTGTGCCCGCTCCAGCGCGTCCTTCTGCGAGAAGTGCACGACGTAGACGGGTGCTTTGCCGTCATCCAGAAGCTCCTGGATCGTCTCATGCACCGGCGTCAGCACGTAGTCGTAGTCCAGCGGCACCGGACGCTCGACACCGGTGACCGCCACCGTCTCACGGTGCGTGCGCCGGGAGAGGTCGTCGGCGATGCCGCTCACGTCACCAAGCGTGGCGCTCATCAGGATGAACTGCGCACGCTCCAGGAGCAGCAGCGGAACCTGCCAGGCCCAGCCGCGATCGGGATCCGCGTAGAAGTGGAACTCGTCCATCACGACCTGGTCGATGGGGGCGACCGGGCCGAGCCGGAGCGCCAGGTTGGCGAGGATCTCGGCCGTGCAGCAGATGATCGGGGCATCCGCGTTCACCTGCGAGTCGCCGGTCATCATGCCGACGTTCTCGGCACCGAACGTGTCGGCGAGCGCGAAGAACTTCTCCGAGACGAGCGCCTTGATCGGCGCCGTGTAGAACGTGCGCTTGCCGTCGGCGAGTGCTGTCGCGTGCGCGCCGACGGCGATCAGCGACTTGCCGGTGCCCGTCGGCGTCGAGACGATGACGTTCGCCCCGGAGACGATGCCGATCAGCGACTCCTCCTGGGCCGGATAGAGGCTGATCCCGCCTTCGGAGACCCACTCGACGAAGACGTCGAACACGTCGTCGGGGGAATCGAGCCCGACGACCCGTTGATCGAGACGGATGCTGTCTGCCGGACTCACCCGTCAAGGCTAGCCGGGAGCTCCCCGCACGCTCGCCACCGGTGCTCGAGCTCTCCGAGCCGTGGTGGGTGAGCCCGACCCAGCGGTAGGTCGGCTCGACCCTCGACGCCGCCTCAGTCGCGCGAGCTGTTGGCCGTGCGTCCGCGCACGATGCCGATGAACGTATCGATGTGCTCCTGCTCGGATTCCGTGCGCGGCGGCTGCGGATCACTGAGCCAGGCCAGCGCGATGCCGGTCGCTTCGGCATCCGTCACCGGCTTCGCCACCAGGTCCCGCCTCGCATGCAGCCGCGCGACGGACTGCGGGAGCACGATGCTGCCCACACCTGCAGCGACGACCTCGAGCGTCGTCTCGACGTTCGGATCGAACGGATGCACCGGCGACCCCAGCTCCGCGACCTCGGCCATGCTCACCTCGTCGGCCGCGGCGATCGCGTGACCCTTCGGCACGACGACCACCGGCTGCTCCTCGTAGAGCGGTATGGCGTGCAGCCCGTCGCGGTCGATCGGCAACCGCACGAGCGCGACGTCGGCCGTGCGCTCGTGCAGGACGGATTCCTGCTGCGGCTGGTCGATCCGGGTGAGTTCGAGCGGGATGCGGCGCATGCGTTCCACCCAGATCCGGGCCCACTTCGCCGGCGTCACCCCGCGCACGTACGCCAGCCGGAACGGCTCAGCCGGAGCGCGATCGGCTGATCGGGCTGCGTCGCCGTCCGAGGGACGTGGCGCCTCGCGCTTCGAGCTCCGCTGAGCGTCGCGGTTCGTCGGCTTCGGCCGACGGTCCGCTGCAACGCCCACTCGACGACCGGATGACCGACGCGCCCCGCGGCCTCCAGCCGACCGACCTGCTGTCGCCACGGATGCCTCCCCTCGACGTGCCCCGACCGTTAACGCTACCCGGCCATGTCCGGCTCCGGCCCGCGCCACCGCGGGGATGTCCGGCCGTGGCGTCGGAGAAGCGACCGCGCCGTACGGATCGCCAGGGTCGCAGAGGATCACCAGGGTCGCAGAGGATCACCACGATCGTCGGGAACCGTCGGGGTCGGCGAGGACGTCGGGTCGGCGATCGACATCCTCGTTGGAGCGCGGGCACGCGCCGAGACCTCGTACCCTTGAGGGATGAGCGAATCCGTGCAGCCAGGGCCTGGCGCGATGAAGCCGGAGACGGCCGCCAAGAAGCTCGGCGTCTACCTGCCTGCGACACCGGAGGAGTTCCGCTCCTCCGCGATCACCCGTGAGGCGTTCGCTGCCCTGCAGTCCGAGCCGCCGCAGTGGCTCGTCGACCTGCGACGCGACGGACCGCATCCCCGCGACGTTGTGGCGCGAAAGCTCGGAGTGTCCACGAGCGGGCTCGCCCGTGCCGACGTGAAGGATGCCCTCACGACGGAGCAGATCCGCCAGCTCCTCGCCGCGCCGCCCGAGTGGTTGGTGCGAGAGCGCGGGACCCAGGCGGCCGTCCGCGCCGAGAACGCACGGGTCAAGCAGCAGCGAGCGGACAAGCTCGCGCGCAACGACCGTTCGTCCTGACACACCGCAGGCTCAGACGCGGCACGTCCGGGAACCGCGGGTCTTGGCATCGTTCGTCCGGGGAACCGCACGTCCTGAAACCGCACGTCCTGCCACGGGTCGTCCCTGGCCGAGGCCGGCACGTGGGCCGTCCGCTCTGACGTGGACGGTCAGGCCGTTGCGCGATCCAGTCCGGCGACGTAGACCGCCTCGGTGCGACTCGTCGCTCCGAGCTTGCGCAGGATCGCCGACACGTGCACGCTGGCGGTCTTCGTGCTGATGTAGAGCCGCTCGCCGATCTGCTTGTTGCTCAGTCCCTGGGCGATGAGCTCGAGTACCTGTCGTTCACGCTCGGTCAGCTCGGCAGAGCCGACCACCCGCCCGCGCCCCTCGGCGCCGCCGCGAGCAGGCGACGCCTCCAGCCCCGCACGTCGCTCGAAGTCGTCCAGCCACCCGAGGATGAGCCCCGCGCCGAGCTCGTCGGCGAGTCGCCGCGATGCGGCGGCCTCCTCCTGAGCCTCCGTCCGCTTGCCGGCGCCGACGAGAGCCTGAGCGTGACGGAACCGGGTGTACGGCTGCAGATGCGCAGTAGCGATGGATGCCGTCGACGCCTTGACCGCCTGCTGCCAGGCGTGCGTGTCGGCTCCGTTCTCGGCGAGTTCGGCCTCGAACAGCGGAACCCAGACGGATGCTGTCGGCCAGTCGCGCACGGATGCGAGCACCTCCCGCAGCCCCGACTCGGCGGTCCCGAGGTCGATGTGCTCCACCGAGTCCGCGCCTCTCGGACGCGAAGCATCCGGACCGCGCTGGCCGATCGCGGACGCGGCATCGGCATCCGCTCCCCTGCCACCCGTTCTGAGCAACGCGAGAGTGCGTGCGGCGTCCACGAGCAGCGGGAGGTCGTACGCGATCATCCTTCGGTGGTCTCGAAGCACCACAGCCACCGCACGCCAGGCACGCTCGACGTCGCCGAGCGCGAGCGCCAGCTCCGCCTCCACGCGCGCGATGCCCAGCAGGGACTGCATCTCGATGTCGGCCTGCACATGCATCATCGGCGCCCATGACCGCCAGAGCTCGTCGGCGACCTCGGTCTCGCCCTTCCACGTCAGCAGAAGCAGCTTCATGCGTTGCAGGTGCACCCGGAATCCGGGCGGGGGGTTGAGCGCCATCGCCGGTTCGAGGAGCGCGTCGGCCTCGCCCCATCTGCCGAGGGCGATCAGCGGTTCGACGGTGTTCGATGCCAGCATGATGCCGCTCGTGCGCTCGACGCCGAGCCGGCGGGCACGCTCCACACCGGCGTTGCCGATCTCGACCGCTTCGGTGAACCTGCCGATCAGGTGCATCACGTCAGACGTGTTCACGTGGTAGCGCAGCATCGCGCCGTCGCGCGTTTCGGCGAGCTCTTTCGCGCGCCGGAGGTCGGCGAGTCCGTCCTCCACTCGGCCGAGTCCGACGAACGAGACGCCTCGAATGTTGTGAGCGACGGACTGCCGCGACAGGGATCCGGCCGCCTCCGCCTGAGCGAGCGCCCTCGTCGCCACCTCGACACCTTCGTCGTACCGAGCCTCGAGCATGAGACGCCCTGCGAGGTCCCCGAGGATGGCGGATGCCGTGTCCGAGCAGGCATCGGGACCCACCTCCGCCAGAGCCTCCTCGAGCAGCGCCGTCGAACCCGGACGCGACAACGATGCGAGGTACCGCGCCTTGTCGACGAGGAGTCCCGCGTGCTGGTCGACATCCGCGGGATCGCATTCCGCCAGGGCGACGTCGATCACCGCCAGGGCCCGATCGCTGTCTCCCGCATCGCGCCACGCGTCGGCGGTGCGCTGCAGGAGGTCGATGTGACTCATCCCAGCGCCCGACTCCGGGTCGGCGATCTGCTCCCACAGCTCCAGGGCGCGCTCGCCCATGCGTGCGGCTCTCGAGAACGCGTAGCTGTCGCCGGCCTCCCGCATCGCCACGATCGTGGCCGGAAAGGCGCGCACGGCATCATGGGCTTCCATGCGATGGAGGGCGACCTCGTGGGCGACCGGACGTCCTGCGTGGGCCAGCGATTCGAGGGCGTCCGCATAGGCCGTGTGGTACCGGACCCGTTCCCCGGGCAGCACCTCGCCGAGCACGGCGGCGCGCACCAGGGCGTGGCGGAAGTCGTAGCAGACGTCGTCGATGACGAGGAGGCCACCATCGACGGCTGCTCTCACCTCCGCCTCCAACTCGGCGGATGATCCCGCGTAGACCAGGTCGAGCAGGTCGTGCCGAACGCAGGCACCGCCGACGGCGATGAGCCGCAGCAGGTGCTGAGTGCTCTCACCGACGCGCTCGTAACGCGCGAGCAACAACTCGCGCAGGGTCTCGGGCAGGGGCCCGGCAATGCCGGAATCACGCACACCGCGCTCGGCGCCGGCGAGCTCCTCGACGAAGAACGGAACGCCCTCGCTGCGCTCGAAGACGTCGTCGATCATCGCGGTGTCGATCGTGCCTGTCTCGATCATCGTGCCGGCGGACGACGCGGCGTCGCCGCCTTCCGCCCCGGACACCGCGGCAATGGACTGCACCTGGGCGGCGACCTGCTCGCGTGTCAGGCGGATCAGCTCCCAGCGCACCAGGCGGCGCGAGCGTTCCAGCTCGGGGAGCACGGGACGCAGCGGATGCCCGCGCACGATCTCGTCGCTGCGGTACGTGACGATGATCAGGATTCCGCCCCCCGTGAGCATGCTCACCAGGAACCGCAGCAGCTCGACAGTCGACCGATCCGCCCAGTGGATGTCCTCGATCACCAGTACGAGCCGACGCTGTCGCGCGACGTTCTCGAACAGCACAGCGATCAGCTCGTAGAAGCGGTCGGAGCTGGCCTTCGGCCGCCCTTCCTGGGCCGAGGCCAATTCGGGCAGCACGAAGGGCAGCGCGGAGGCCGCCGGACCCGCGAGCTCGAGCAGCGCATCCGGCCCGAGGGTCGCGGCCAACTCGCGCACGATCGCCGTGAACGGTGCGTACGGAGCGCTCTCGGTGCCGATGTCGACGCACTTGCCGAGCAGCACCATGGCCCGGTCGCCGATCTCCCGGGTGAACTCGGCGACGAGCCGCGTCTTGCCGATGCCCGCCTCGCCGCCGATGGCGACCGCGCGCGGCTCCTCCGCGCTGCGCTCGAACTCATCGCGCAGCGCCGCGAGATCGGCCTCTCGACCGATCATCTGCGGGCTGCTGATGGGAGATCTCACTCGGTCAATGCTGCCACTTGCCACCGACATCGATGGCGCCGATGCCGCTTGTGCGGGCATCGGCGCCAATGCCGTGCTGTCGAGTGTTGGACCGGCCGCTCCGATCACCGGGCGCCGAGGTGCGTGAGGGCGGCGAGACCACGCCGTCCGCGCGCACCGCGCGTGGGAGTGGCATCCGTTCCGGAATTCTCCGAGATCCGCTGTGCAGTGATCTCGCGCTGCGTGCGCAACCGCTCGAGATCGTCGTAGTTGCGCTGACGGTCGGCGTTGAGCGCATTCACCAGGGCTTCGTTGTACATCGCCTGTTCCTTCTTCTCATTCGTTCTACAGACGATGTTCGTGACTAAGGTAGGCGGGTCAGATCGGGCGGATGCCCTATCTTTCGAGGCACGGAATCCCGCCTACCTCAGACCCCTCGGCAGACGCCTAAGACATGCGTCCAACGGCGCCCCGACAGCAGCACAATGGCATGCCAGACGGGCACAGAGCCGTGGCGAACGGATGGATGAAGCACGATGAGCACGAGAGGCCGAGGATGAGCAACGAGCCCGCCGTCCGGGTGCGCGTCGTGATCCATGGGCGGGTGCAGGGCGTCGGCTTCCGCTACTCCTGCGCCGACATGGCCGACGACTCCGCGGTCTCCGGATGGGTGCGCAACCGTCCGGACGGCACCGTCGAGGCGGTCTTCGAGGGATCCCGCGACGCCGTCGCCGCTGCCGTCGCCTGGTGTGCTCACGGACCGGCCTACGCAGCGGTCTCCGGCGTCGAGACGTCGGATGAGCAGGTCGAAGGACTCAGCGGCTTCCGGATCCCCTGACGGATCGTCATCGACACTGAGCGCCCTCCGCCCGCCGGCCTCAGCGCACTCCGCTCCGAAGGGCCCCAGGGCTCCGAATCCCATTCGAAGTGCAGAAAACGCGCGTCACCCAGTGGTGACGCGCGTTTCCGCACATTCGAACGGGGCGCCGCTGCGTGCCCTCACGCCCCTGCGTAGAAGGCGGTGAGCGCTCCGGCGAGGAACTCCGGGTCGTCGACGTGGCACAGTTCGCGGGCCGAGTGCATCGACAGCAGCGGCACTCCGACGTCGACAGTGCGGATCCCGAGGCGCGTCGCGGTGAGCGGTCCGATCGTGGTGCCGCAGGGTACGGAGTTGTTCGAGACGAACTCCTGGTACGGCACGCCGGCGGCCGCGCAGAGGCGTGCCCAGAGCGCCGCGCCGTGCGCATCCGTCGCGTACCGCTGGTTCGCGTTGATCTTCAGCAACGCACCACCGCCGGCGATGGGACGGTTCGCCGGGTCGTGCCTCTCCGGATAGTTCGGGTGCACCGCGTGGCCCGCATCAGCGGAGACGCACCACGAGGCCGCGTAGGCGCGCTGCAGCTGGTCGCCGTCCGCTCCGGAGGAGCCCGAGATCCTGGTCAGCACGTCATGAAGGATCGGTCCGTTCGCGCCCGACCGCGACTCGGATCCGAGTTCCTCGTGATCGAACGCCACGAGCACGCTGATGTGGTCGGATGCGGGTGCCGCCCCGCCCGCTCCGGCCGCGATCATTGCGCGCAGACCGGCGTACACCGAGCTCAGGTTGTCGAGCCGCTTGCTCGCGAAGAGCGATCCGTTGAGTCCGAACACGTGCGGTTCCTGCGTGTCGACGGTGACGAGGTCGTATCCGGCGATCTCGGACGCCTCGGCTCCGCTCCCCTCGACCACGCGCGCGAGCAGATCCGCCGCTTCCGCATCGCCGACGCCCCAGACCGGCTGCGTGTGCCGCTGCTTGTCGAGCACCAGACCCTCGTTGTTCACGCCGCGGTCCAGGTGCACGGCCAGCTGCGGGATGCGCAGCAGCGCACCTGAGCGCACCAGGTGCTCAGTGCCGTCCGTGGTGACGATGCGGCCGGCCAGTTCGAGTTCGCGGTCCAGCCACGAGTTCAGCAGCGGACCGCCGTACACCTCGACTCCGGCCTGCAGCCATCCGGCGGCGCCCGTCGTCGGCTTCGGCTTCAGCTTGAATCCGGGGGAATCCGTGTGCGCGCCGACGATCCGGAACGGCGTCGTCGACCCCGCGTTCGGCGGGGCGGCCCAGGCGACGACCGCGCCGTCTCGCACCAGCACGCCGCGCTGCGGGAGGTCCGCCTCAGGGGTGGGCCAGGCATCCGTCTCGTCGATCCGGGCGAAGCCGGACTCCTCGAGCTGCCGAGCGACCTCGGCTGCCGCGTGATAGGAGGAGGGCGAGGCCTGGATGAACGCAGCGAAATCGTCGATGTACTCGGATGCCATGGCCTCATGTTGCCATGCGCGCGTGCGCGGTGGAGCTAGGAGCGAAGACCCGATGGGCCTTCGACGCGACCCCAGCGCCGAGGCAGCTGCGCTGCCTCGGTAGGTACCGGACCAAGGGCCCACCCGACCCCACCCCGAGGCAGCAGTGCTGCCTCGGAAAGCCCCGGAACAATGGCGCACCCCAGCGCGGGACCGCCGAACTACTCTCAGACCATGACCTCCCTCTCCCCCGAAGCGCGCGATCTGCCGCTCACCACGATCGACGGTGCCGAGACCTCGCTCCACGCCTACGACGACAAAGCCCTCCTCATCGTCAACGTCGCCTCCCGCTGCGGGCTCTCGCCCCAGTACGAGGCGCTCGAGAAGCTGCAGGAGACCTACGGCGAGCGCGGCTTCACCGTGCTCGGATTCCCGAGCAACCAGTTCCTGCAGGAGCTCGGAAGCGAGGACGCCATCAAGGAATACTGCTCGACCACGTGGGGCGTCACGTTCCCGATGTTCGAGCGCATCAGGGTGAACGGCAAGTCCGCGCATCCGCTCTACCAAGAATTGAAGAAGACGGCGGATGCCGACGGCAAGGCGGGTCGCGTGCAGTGGAACTTCGAGAAGTTCCTCGTGACGCCCGGCGGTGACGTGCACCGCTTCCGTCCCCGCACCGTGCCGGACGACCCCGAGGTGATCGCCGCGATCGAGGCTGCGCTCCCGAGCGACGCATAAGCTTCTTTCGTGAAAGCGCTCCTCCCCATCGGCATCGTCCTCGTCGTGCTCGGCATTGCCGCGGGCTTCGCCCACCAGGTGCTGGTTGCCATGACGACGGGTCTCCCCACGGGCGGAATCGGTTGGATGCAGACATCCGGATTCGTGCTCGCCGCCATCGGCGCCATCATGATCGGCGTCTGGATCGGCAAGCGCCGTGCCGCCAAGCGCAGGGCTGAAGAGGGAGTCGATCGGCGGGTGTAGGCGGAGGTTCCGCTCGCACCGCCGCATCCGCACGCGTTCGGTTTGCCGCCCATCGCTATGCTGACCCGTACATGCCTACCGTCAGCGTCGTCATCCCGTCCCTGAATGACGCGTGCATGCTGCGGCAATGCCTCGCGGATCTCGCCGTTCAGACGGTGCAGCCCGACGAGATCGTCGTGGTCGACAACGGTTCGACGGATGACACGTCCTCCGTTGCGCACGCTGCGGGAGCGAGGGTGATCCACGAGCCGACGCGCGGAGTGCTGCATGCGACCGCGGCCGGCTTCGACGCGGCCGGATACGAGATCATCGGCCGGCTGGACGCCGACTCGCGCCCGGCGCCCGACTGGATCGAGCGGATCCACGAGCGCTTCGCCAACGATCCGACGCTGAGCGCTGTGACGGGCACCGGCACCTTCTACGGATGCGGTCCGGTCTGGCGCGCGATCGGCAAGTACCTCTTCCTCGGCGGCTACTTCGTGTTCATCGGTTCGCTCGTCGGCCACACTCCGCTCTTCGGCTCGAATTTCGCGATCCGTCGAGACGCCTGGCTCGCCGCGAGAGACCGGATCCACCTGGACGATCCGAAGGCGCACGACGACCTCGACCTCAGCTTCGCGCTCGATGAAGGTGCCGCCGTCGAGTTCGACCGCCGGCTGCGGGTCCGGGTCTCGGCGCGAGTGTTCCTCTCCGCTCCCGACTTCCTGCGCAAGGCCGAGTGGGCGTTCCACGGCGTGGGGGTGAACTGGGCGGAGGTGAGCTGGCCGCGCCGGGTGCTGCGCAGTGCACGCGTGCGGGCTGCGCGTCGTCGGGCTCGACCGTTCAACGGCGAATGTTCGCCAGAATCTCGTCTGTGAGCTGGTACGGCGCCGTCTCATTCGGCGTGTGACCGGTGTCGAGCACTGAGAGCCTGGCTCCGATCCGCTCGGCGTAGGCGCGGTGCATCCGCACCGGCCACACGTCACGGGTACCGACCGCGACCAGCAGCGGGATTCCGGATGCCCGCAGCTCGTCATCCAGGTCGGGAACGCCCTTCATGAGGCCGATGATGTCGTCGACACTCGATCGCCTGGTCATCTCGAAGCGCTCGCGCACGAAGGCGATCCGTTCGCGCGGCGACCTGTTGAGGTTGCGGCGCGTACCCCAGATCATCAGCCCGGCGCAGACGTGAGGCGAGATCGGGCCGCTGAGAGGACCGACCACCTTGAAGCCGCGGAGCGACTGGCCGGCGAGCGGCGGCGTGGAGAGTAGAGCGAGGCTGGCGACGAGGCCGGGATGCCGGGCGGCGACCATCGCCGCAACGGTGCCCGCGAACGAGTAGCCGACGAGGTGCACCGGCGTCGAGCCGGTCCCGATCACTGCGAGAAGGTCGTCGACGAAGAGGTCGAGCGTGTAATGCCTGCCGGGCGGATCGAGGTTCTCCGGGCCGGCGGAGTGGGACTCGTACTGTCCGGCCAGGTCGTAGGACTCGGCGCGATATCCGGCATCCGCCATCAAGGGTGCCATGCGACTGAAGTCCTCCTTCGACCCGGTCACCCCTGGTGCGAGCACGATCCGGACGCCGTCGGCAGGGCCGAGACTCAGTCGAGCGAGCTGACCGCTCGGGGCAGCGACCGCATCCTTCACCGCGCCGGACGGCAATGCGCCCCAGTCGAACGCGATCGGCGCCTCGTCCTTCCGCCTGGATTCGTTCGAGCCGGGCCGGGTCAGGGCCGCTGACTCTCGACGTTGAGCTGTCGAGTCCCGACGCCGTATCACTACCGCTCGCCCTCGACGAGCGTGATGAAGGCGCTCAACTCGGCCACACCTTCTGGTCGATGCGGCAAGTGCTGCGTGAGCTCGGGAGAATAGACGATGAATGCAGCCCACTGGGCGCGGGAGACGGCAACGTTGAGCCGGTTCTTCATGATGAGGAATCCCATGCCGCGCGGTGCATATCTGGCCGAGGATGCGGCCAGCGAGACGATCGCCACGACAGCCTCGCTGCCCTGGAACTTGTCGACGGTGCCGACGCGCACCTCCGGATGCCCCGCCGCGTCCAGTGCCGCCCGCACCAACGTCAGTTGCGCGTTGTACGGCGTCACCACGATGACGTCGGCCTCGGTGAGCTGCCGCACGGATCCCTTCTCCGTCCACGTCCAGCCGAGCGCACGATCGACGAGCTCGACCACCCGCGCCGCCTCCACCGCGGACTCGGTCGAATCGCCGTCGTGCCGCACCGGGTCGGGATGCAGGCCGGGCGCGATGCCGTCGAGGTGCCGCGTTGCGGCATCCGCGTGCGAACGGAGCCGGCCTTCGTAGGAGAGCACGGAAACCGGTGCCGCGAGGGCCGGATGCATCCGCCTGGTCTCCGGCAGGAAGAAGCCGAGTTCTGCCGGGAGCACGTCGTGGCCCGCACTGATCCACCCCAGGGCCGATTGGTCGACGGGCTCGGGATGCAGCCCCTGGCTCACCTGCGGAAGCTGTTGCGGATCGCCGAGCAGCAGCAGGTTGCGGGCCGACACAGCGGCCGCGGCCGTCGATGCCAGGGAGAACTGCCCTGCCTCGTCGATCACCAGGAGGTCGAGGCTCTTGGCGGGGACGCGGGCCGGGTGGCTGAAGTCCCACGCCGTTCCGCCAATGACGAATCCGCTGCCCAGGTGTTCCAGCGCGAACTCGAGCTGGCCGTCCTTGGGAAGCACCGTGTACGGCTCGTCACCGTCCGGGTCCGCTCCGGACTGCGGCACCTTGCCGACCAGCGACGCATCCAGTCCGGCGCTCGTGATCACGGCGCGGAGCAGGTTCTCCACCACATTGTGCGACTGGGCGACGACGCCGATCTTGAAGCTGCGCTCCCTGACGAGCGCAGCGATCACGTGCGCTCCGAGATACGTCTTGCCCGTACCGGGAGGTCCCTGCACGGCGAGATACGAGGAATCCAGTTCCGAGACGGCCTCGGTCACCTCGTCGATGCGGGTGGCGTCGGATGCCCGCCCTGCCCGCTCGGCGACGCTCGCGCCCACGGTGCGCGGCGGCACTCTGCGCAACAGGTCGCTGACGGGATCGTGCGGCCACTCCGGTTGCCCGTCGACGATGGACTGGCACCATGACGCGATCGCCTCGACCTGGCGGCCGGCATTCGGCGGCGGGCCGGGCGTGATAGCGCTTGGCAGCACGCCATACGGATGGACGTCGTCGTCGATCGTCTCCTCGATCTCGATCCAGTCGTCCGCGGAGTCGACGACCTCGACGAGGCGAGCGCTCCGCGTTCCAGGCCCGCTGGTGGAGCGGAAGGGACCGGGGAACTCGTACAGCTCGAAGACCTTGGACCCGTGCTTCAACTCCTTGCTGCCCGGCGCGAAGACACCGTGCAGACGCAGGAGTCTGCGGTCTTTCCGTTGGCTCTCTTCCCGGTACCAGTCGCGCTGCACGACTCCCGTCTCAACGAGAAAGACGTCACGCGAGTTCCCCCACGCTTCCACGGGGTCGCCGAGGCGTGCGAAGTGACTCCACCAGAGGCTCTTCTGCTCCCGCCGGTGGTAGTCGAGCGCCGCTGCGGCGAACGCGGCGGCCGTCTCGTCGTCCGTGCGTTGGCGGGTGGCGTCCGCGCCAGAGGCGTGCGGCACATCCTGTTCCCCGGCCAATGCGAGCAGGTCGTCGCGCAGCGTCGAGGGCGCGAGCTCAGGAGTCGCACGCTCGGGCTTCGGAAGGCCGACCGGGACCCCCGCCTCGGTCGCACGGTCCAGCAGCCAGTCGCGCAGCCGTAGAGTCGACACGCAGTCGTAGCGGTTGTATGCGGCGATCTCGTCCAGGCGCCGCTGCCCCTCCTCCACGTCACCGGACAGCATCAGCCTGCGCGCGACGGCGTACTCCTCTATCGATGTGCCTGCATCCTGCACCTCGCCCGATCGCAGCTCGTCACCCATGTAGAGCGGCTCGAGCTTCTTGATCGAGTAGGAACGGGATCCCACTCGCAGCGACTTGCGGACGAGCGGATACAGGTCGACGAGCACGTCGTCGCGCAGCAGACCGTCGACCTCGTCCTCGCCCACCCCGTGCCTGGCCGCGAGGGTCAGCAGATGCGTTCGCTCGTAGGACGCGTAGTGGTAGATGTGCATGCCGGGATGCTCGGCCCTGCGGCGTTCGACATCGCGGAGGAAGTCGATCAGCGCCCGCCGCTCCTCGGCGAACGTGTGCGCCCAGAACGGCATGAACTGGAGGTTGGTCTGCACGAGCCCGAACAGGTAGTCGAGACCCCATTGGCCGTCGTCTCCCTCCGTGTAGAGCGGGTCCCCCTCGAAATCGAAGAAGATGTCGCCCGGATCGGGATCGGGGAGCGCCGCGAGGGCTGCGGCGTTGTAGACGACGACCGGCGGCGCTTCACCGGCCTGCGCCGCGAGCTGGAGCTGCGCCTGCTGCCTGAGTGCCGTCAGCGTGGTCGCAGCGACCCCTTCAACGTCGACATCGTCGGGCATCGCCGCCACGTCCTCGATGGTGCGGATGCCCGCGGCGACGAAACGGGGACGTTGCGTCACCCGCAGCCCGGCAACGAGCAGCACGTCGCGGTTCGCCTCGACCTCGGCCGCGCAGGTGTCGCAGCGGCCGTCGGCGATGAATCGTTCATCGCCCCACTCCACTGCCGCGCCGTCCGCGAGGTGCTGTCGAACGATGGAGTGCAGCCTCGCGATCCGCTTGCGGTACACGGGCAGGATGTCGTCGAGTCGATGCGTGCTGACGCTGCCGTCGCCGAGCAGCAGCCGCACCTCCGGCGACGGCTCGATGCCGATCCGTTCCAGCTGCAGCGCATACGCCGCCACCTGCAGCAGTGCCGTCACCTTCGCTCGGCGCGCGAGCTTGGTGTCCTCGACCGTGTAGCGCCCGTCGGGCTCGCGCACGATGAAGTCGGCGTATCCGACGAAGGCGACGGGCGGACCTGATTCGCCGCGGTTCTGCTCCGAATCTGCGCTGTCCGGCGTTTGCTCGTGGTCTCCATGCAGCGGATCGAAGAACACGCCCTGGTACACGACCGGCGCCCCCGCGCGGAACGCCGCGGCGGTCTCCTTTGCGGCGGCGGCGAGCCCGTCGGCATCGGGATGCTCCGGCCGTTCGAACCGGGCGACCCCCTCGCCGAAGCGGTCGACGTAACGCTGCAGGACACGCAGCTCGTGTTCATCGCCAAGCCGAGAGGTGCGCTCGAGCATCGCATCCGTCGACCGCGCCACCACCGGCCCCCAGCCCAGTCGGCCGTCGAGCCTTCGCAGGAAGTCGAACTCGCACGTCGATGCGGTGGTCAGGTCGCTGGGGCTCAGCACGATCGTGCCGTCGGACAGCAGGAACATGCGTTCACGCTAACGCCAGCCTCCGACTCTCCGGCTCCCGCATCACAGGTAGTCGTCCGGCGCGAGCCAGCGCACGCCGGAGCGGTGGCTGATGAGCTGGCCGCGGAGTGCGAGATCGGCTCGCGCGAACGCCACGGCGAGAGCGGATGCCCACGCCCGGTCCGCTGCATTGGCTTCTTCCCCGAGTGGTCGCTCCCACACCACGACGACACCCGACGCCCCGCGCGCCCTCATCACGTCGGACACGACCTCCGCGACGATGGGCGCCTCGTCGCCGGGCTCGGGCGGATAATCGTCGATCGGCATCACCATGGGCAGCTGGAGGTCCGCGGCGTCCACGAAGAGGAACCACATGCGCCGTCCCAGCGCACGGCCGATCAGCGACCTCACCCGCTCGAGCACCGCAGCGTCATCGGACAGGGGAATCGTGGCCGCGTCGGCGGCGGAGATCATCGTCATGCCACCAGGCTGGCGGTGGGTTGCGGTCGGAGACGATCGCGGAATCCGGATTGTGGGAACAAAGAAGGATGCCTCCCTTCGGGAGGAAGGGAGGCATCCAAGAGGTGGTCAGGGCTCAGCGCCCTCCGTCGATCCGGCGGTGCCTCTGCTGCACACCGGGCCCGCCGTACGGATACGGTTCGACCCGCGGCGCGCTGGCCTCGTCGAGCGCGGCGAGCTGGGCGTCCGTGAGTTCGACGTCGACCGCACCCAGGTTGTCCCGCAGCTGGTCGACAGTGCGTGCACCGAGGATCACGCTCGTCACTGCAGGCCGCGACAACAGCCATGCCAGCGCCACCTGCGATGCGGATGCGTCCTGCACGCCCGCGATCTCCTGCACCGTGTCGAGGATGCGCCAGATGCGCGGGTCGTCGTTCCGCGCCCGCCAGGCCTCCATGCCGCGCTCCGGATCCTCGCCGAGACGCGTCGCGCCAGACGGCGTCACGTCACGCTGGTACTTGCCGCTCAGCCAGCCCCCGCCCAGCGGCGACCAGGGCAGCAGCCCAACGCCCGCATCCAGCGCCGCCGGCACGATCTCGTGCTCGATGCCGCGCACGATGAGGTTGTACTGCGGCTGCAGCGTGACCGGCTCCGCCCAGCCGTGAGCGCGCGCGACGTGCACGGCCTTGGTGAGCTGCCATCCGGTGAAGTTGGAGAACCCGTAGTACAAGATCTTGCCCGCCGAGATGGCGTCGTTCAGGAACCGGACGGTCTCCTCGATGGGGGTGAGGGCATCCCACGCGTGCATCTGGTACAGGTCGATGGTTTCGACGCCGAGCCGTTGCAGCGACGCGTCCAGCGCGCGGGACAGATGCCTTCTGGACAATCCGAGGTCATTGGGGCCCTCACCCATCGGGAAGCGTCCCTTGGTCGCGATGACGACCTGGTCGGCCTCGGTGGGGTGCGAGGCCAGCCACCTGCCGACGATCTCCTCCGAGATGCCGTGGGTGTAGACATCCGCTGTGTCGATGAGCGTGCCGCCCGCCGCCACGAAGGTGTCGATGATGGCGTTGGATGCCTGTTCGTCGGCCTCGTGGCCGAAGGTCATGGCGCCCAGCGTGAGCGCCGAGACGGCGGTTCCGCTGCTGCCGAGTGTGCGGTACTGCATGTTCCTCCTTGATACGGGATGACGGATGTCGCTCACGCCGCGTCGGCGCCGCGCAGGGTCTGCTCGATGCGGTCGAACGCCTCGGGTGACAGCGGTCCGAACTCGGCCGCGCCCACGAGGTCATTCACCTGGCCGGCGTTGCGGAATCCGGGGATAGGCACCGCCCGGTCGGACCGCGCCCAGATCCACGCCAACGCACCCTGGACCAGCGAGCGGCCGTCCGATGTGAGGGCGTCGCGCACGGCGTCCAGGGCGACGAGATACTCCGGACTCGGCGTTCCCTTCACGAACCACTTCAGCCACTCCGGCTGATGCGTGCGCACGTCGTCGGCACCGGCGACCGGGCGGTCGGCCGAGTACTTCCCGCCGAGCAGTCCCATCGCGAGAGGCGAGCGGCAGAGCACGCCGAGGTCTGCCTTCTCGCAGAGCTCGAGCATCGCCGAGTTGTCGTCGAGCACGTTGAGCTCGATCTGCATGGCCGTGCAGTGGTCGCCGGCCACGAACGGCTGTGCCAGAGCAGGGTCGTCGGTGCTGACTCCGTACCAGGCGATGCTGCCGGCATCCACCAGCTCCTCGAGCGCAGCGAGCACGTCGTCAGCCTGGGCCGCCGTGATATCAGGCGTGTGCAGCTGGAACAGGTCGATCCTGTCGCGCCCCAGCCGTGCGAGGGACGCCTCCGCGGCGGAGCGCACATGCTCTGGCGACACGTCGACGCCGGTGAGCTGACGCGTCCGCTCGTCGATGACGTTGCCGAACTTCGTGGCGATCAGTACCTCGGGATGCGCAGCGAGCACCGGCCGGAGCGCGTGCTCTGCGTGTCCGGCGCCGTAGGCATCCGCAGTGTCGACGAGCGTCACACCCGCTTCGAGCCCTCGCTCCAGAGCGCGGATCGTCTCGCTCTCGTCGATGCCCGAATAGCCGAGCTTGAGGTCGCCGGCGGCCATGTCACCGCCGAGCGGCCACGTGCCGAGGCCCATCGCGCTCACCTCGATGCCCGATCGACCCAGTCGACGGGTGGGAAAGCCTGTCACAACGTGATCCCCTCGTAGTAGCTGATCTTGCGTTCGATGTAGCGCAGCGCCTCCTGCTGACGGCGCAGGTCCTCGATCACGCGCTCGCGGTGGGCGCGGAGCACCTCGAGGCGCGCATGAGCCGTTCCGTCGCCCTCCCTGGCGAGCTCGACGAACTCGCGGATGGCGCGGATCGGCATGGCCGTCTGCCGCAGGCATTTGATGACGTCGATCGACTCGAGGTCGTCGTCGGAATAGGCGCGGCGACCGCTGGCATCCCTTCCGACCGGAGACAGGATGTCGGCACGCTCCCAGTAACGGAGCGTCTCGGCCGAGACGCCGAAATTCGCGGCGGCCTGAGAGGGAGTCATCGTCGTCATGTCACCATCGTGACCCCCGGAGCACGCTCCGGGTCAAGTCGGCGACGAACCAGGGTGCGGCAGAGCCACAGTGAGGTCGGGCCGATGGCGGGGATGCCCGATGGTCGGCGGGGAGCTCAGGCCACGAGGTCTTCGTCGACGATCTCGTCCGCGATCGGGAAGTCGAGGACTTCGGATGCCCGCGCATCACGTCGCCACTGCACCCAGCCGTACACGGCGAGAGCACCGGCCGCTGCCGAGACGATCGCTCCCGCCCACGAACCGCTCGCCGCTGCGAGCCCGAGAGAGACGACGGCACCGGCGAGTACGACCCACCAGCCCGTGACGAGCCCCCTGGCGAGAGCAGCGAGCTGCACGAAGAGGGCGGCCACGACGACGGCGCCGCCCCACGAGACCGAGTCCTCCGTCTGCGCCGTCAGCGCGTAGGCGACCACCACCGTGGCGATCGCGAAGAGCACGACCCCGTAGGCCATCTCCCTGCCGGTCGCGAACCGCACGGCCATGGCTTGCGAGCGACGATGCCGCCAGCCGTATGCGCAGAGCGCGGCCACGACGATGCGGATGCCGGAATCCACCCACCGTCCGTCGACCAGCGCAAGAGCGGCGAGCACGAGTGCGGCGATCGCTCCGACGGACCACACCCACCGTGCGCCGCGCGCCGCCGCACCCTCGCACACGAGGAACGCGAGCGCACCGAGTACCGAAGGAAGGGCGATCGCCTCCGTGCCGAGCGTCACGAACGGCCCGTTGATCCAGTCGAGCACGGCGAACATAGGGGCCTTTCTCGACGGGGTTGCTGGGGGCCACACCATTGTGCCGCGATCGAGGGTCGGCTGAATGGTTCGAGGGGGCCACCCGTGAAGTCCTGAGGGAATCGTTATGCAGGCGAGACCGTGCGCGGACGACCCGCCCGCGCCGTCCGTCACGACGCCTTCTCCCTCAACGGCCGAACTCCGACACCGTTCGACACGCGGCCGGTGGGCGATTCGCACGTGTCGTGCGCCCGTCGTACCCTTGTCGCACATCGGTCGCCTGCCCGGCGTCCGATCCGGCCGCAGTGAGGGGAGGCCTTGCGGATGAACGCACACCACCGGCATCCGATGAGCCTCGAAGTGCTGCGCCAGGAAGCCAGGGACGAACTCGCCGCCGTGATCGAGTTCCGGTGCCGTCTCGGCGACGATCCGTGGGAGTTCCTGCCCGACCTTCCGACCGTGGACGAACAAGTCGTCCTGACCCTCCGCGAAGAGACGATCGAGGCGCACGACCTCGGCGAGGCCCGCTCCCGTGCGTACCATCCGGCTTCGCCGTCGAGCGCGCGTGAACGCTTCGAGTATCAGCTGCTGCGTCGCGTGGCGCTCGACCATCCAGAGCTCACGCCGGCCGTGTGGGGCATGCTCGGGCGGCTCAACGCGGCCTGAACCGCGCACTCCGGCCTACCGTCAGATCTCGAACGGCCGAGGCAGTTCGCACCGGAATGCGGTGCAGAGGTACTCGGTCGGCCGACCGTTCAACGCGATTCGCGACTCGAAGAGCCCGAAACCGTCGGCTGCGAGGACGGATGCCGCCCCCTCCGTGACAGCGACGCCCACCGCATCCGCGCCGAGCGTGCGCGACCGGCGTGCCGTCTCACGATGCACCGCCGCGGCCCGAAGGGGCGACTCCGCGACCGCGGCCGAGGCCGGACCACTCGACGACTCGTCCGCCGCCGACACGTCCACCGGCGACTCGTCGGATGCGGAGCCTCCCGGCTCAGACGGATCCCCGCCGTCCCCCTGCAGGATCACGACCAGCTGCCGGAGATCCTCGCCCAGCGCCGTCGCGACGCGGAGGATCCCCCCGAACGCGATCGGCGATGCCACAGCTCGCCGCCCGACCGCCGCCACAGCGGCACGGGCTGCCGCGTCGTAGCGCGGGTCGTCGGTGAGCGCGTAGAGCACTCGCGCCGCATCCGCGAGCGAGGACACCCCACCGGGGTACGCACCCTCCGACGGATCCGCATCCGCGACGATCCGGTGCGCCGACAGGACGGAGTCGCCGCCTCCCGGCACGGCGAACGTGCGGGCCTGCGGGTCGTGTGCCGAGCCGGAGGTCGTGTCTGATGCGTCGGCTGACGCATGCGGTTTCGCGGCCTCTTCCTGCCGGGTCGCCGCATCCACGGCGGTTGCCCCGCCGGCAGACGCGTCACTCGTCGCCGCATCGAGGGTTGCGTCCACCAGGGTGCGTGCCGCGACCGCGAATCGCGGCTCGCCGGTGGCGAGGAACACATCGAGCAGGCCGCGGGCGAACAGACCGTAGTCCTCAAGGGCAGCGCTCGCGGCCGAGAGACGGCCGTCCAGACTCGTCCGCACGAGCACACGGCGGTCGTCCGTGGTGTGCTCAGCCAGCAGCGAGTCCGCGGTCTCGGCGGCGACGGCGATCCAGTCCGCGTGTCCGAGCAGGGCTCCGGCATGCGCCAGGGCGCCGATGGCGAGGCCGTTCCAGCTCGTCAGGACCTTCCGATCCAGTCCGGGCCGAGGCTGGGCGGCTCGTTCGTTCGCATCCAGCAGGTAGTACGCACCCTCGCGCCGCACCCCGTCCACGTCGCTCTCCGAATCCTGCGCCGAGGCGAACCCCCCGGTCACACGCATCGTGCCGAGGAGGAACGCTGCGATGCCTTCGGCGACGGCCGCGGAATCGGCATCGCCGCCGGTCTCGCCGACCGCGGCGTCGGCATAGAGCCGCAAGAGGCCGGCGTTGTCGTACAGCATCCGCTCGTAGTGCGGCACTCCCCAGTCGCGGCGCGTTCCGTACCGGAAGAATCCGCCGTCGACCGGATCGCGCAGTGCGGAAGCAGCCATCCGCTCCAGCGTGTGCCTGGCCGCCCATTCGCCGACCGGGACGCCGCTGCCGAGCAGGAACCCGAGAACGGGCACGACAGGGAACTTCGGACCCGAGTAGTCGGGCGGGTTGCCGAATCCGCCGAACTCGGGGTCCTCCGCCGCGGCCAGCGCTGTCGCCGCCGACTCGAGCTGCCGCGATGACGGCACGGATGCCCGACCGGAGTCACCCGCGGAAGTCGCCTCGTCAGCACGCAGAGCCCCGACGGCGGATGCCACGCGCGATGCCGTGTCGGCGACGTCCGCGCGACGGTGGGTCCAGGCATCCGTCACGGCATCGAGGATCTGCGCGAACGACGGCATGCCTGCCCGCGGCTCCGGCGGAAAGTACGTGCCGGCGAAGAACGCCTGTCCGTCCGGCGTGGCGAACACGCTGAGCGGCCAGCCGAGATCGCGGGTGAACGCGGCAGCCGAGGCGAGGTACGCGGCATCCACGTCCGGATGCTCCTCGCGGTCGATCTTGACGGGGACGAACTGCGCATTGAGGCGCTGCGCGAGCATCGGGTCGCTGAACGTCTCGCGCGCCATGACGTGGCACCAGTGACAGGTGGCGTACCCGATCGAGATGAACAGCGGGACATCCCGTTCACGTGCCTCGGCGAACGCCTCCTCACCCCACGGATGCCAGTCCATCGGATTGTCGGCGTGGGCCAGCAGGTAGGGACTGACGGCATCGGCGAGACGATTGGGCATGTCTCGACTGTAGGAGTTCAGACCGCGCGCGGCTCGAGGAAGTAGGAGTCGAGGCATCGCGGAGCCGAAGCCCGAAGCCACGCGGCTTCCGTCGCGGTGTTGCTCGGGTTGAGAGCGCGAAACGCGATGGCCTCGTCGAGCCCGTCCCGTGGGTCTGCGCCGCAGGTCTCCAGGTAGGCATCGACGAAGAGCGCCCGGAACGGCTCGATGCGCTCCACGACCTCCGCCGGAGCCTCCAGTTCGGCACCGAGCGTGAGGATCACCGTGATCGCCGTGTCCATGGCCGCGGTCCCGGCACCCACGTCCGTCCAGTCGATGACGACGGGTCCGCGTTCGCTGAGGATCACGTTCTGCGGATGCAGATCCCGATGCACGATCACCCGACGGGCCACATACCCGCCGTCGAGCCCACGTGCGCCATCCGTGCCCGAGATGTCCGCGCCCCCGACCTGTCCGGCCGAGACGCTTCCCAGCCACGCCGGTGCGTCGAGTCGGTGCAGCCGCTCGTGGAGTTCGCCGAGCAGCCGGCCGTAGCGACGGTATTGACCTGGTTCGTGCAGCAGCGCCTCGAAGAGCGTGCCGCCGTCGACGCGCTCCATCACGAGATCGGTGCCGTCGGCATCGAACACGTGCGGAACAGGGAACCCGCGCTCTTCGAGGTGCAGCATCACGCGCGCCTCGAGCCCGGCGTCGATGTCCGATCGGTAGCGACGCAGCACGCGTCCGCGTTCCACCTCGTAGACGTCGGCGCTGCGCCCCTGCGCGATGAGCTCCATGACCTGAGCCTACGGCGCACGACGACACCGGTCGGCGATCCACGCGCTCATCCCGCGACCGCTGCACCGGATTCGTCTGCTGCGCACCACCTCGACCGCGCTTCACCGTGTACCCCACGACCCGTCGCGGTGCCGGGGGCGCCGTTCTCAGCCGACCTGAAGCGGATGTCCGCCGCGCCGGCCTTCTTCTGCCTTGTCGAGCGCGGCGATGGCGTCGAGGTCGGCGGGCGTGAGCTCGAAGTCGAAGATGTCGAGGTTCTCGACCATCCGCTCGCGGTGATTCGACTTGGGGATGGCGATGTTCCCGTCATGCATGTGCCAGCGCAGCACGACCTGCGCGACCGTCTTGCCGTGCGCATCCGCAATGCGTCTCAGTTCGGGCGCCTCGCTCAACGAGCCACCCCCGAGCGGATACCACGCCTCGGTCGCGATGCCGTGCTCGGCATGGAACGCCTTGAGCTCGCGCTGCTGGAAGTCGACGTGCAGCTCCACCTGGTTCACCGCCGGGACGACGCCCGTCTCGGCGATGATGCGTTCGAGGTGCTCGATCCGGAAGTTCGAGACGCCGATGGAGCGGGCCCGGCCGCTCTCGGCGATCGCGATGAGTGTCTTCCACACGCTCGGATAGATGTCCTTGGCCGGCACGGGCCAGTGGATCAGATACAGGTCGACGGCGTCGAGGCCCAGCGCATCGAGGCTGGCCTGGAATGCGTCATCCGGGTGTTCCTGGTCGCCGTTGGCGAGCTTCGTGGTGATCCAGAGGTCGTCGCGGTCGATGCCTGACGCGCGCACCGCATCGCCGACGCCCGCCTCGTTCCGGTAGCCGGCTGCCGTATCGATGTGGCGGTAGCCGACCTCGAGCGCGGTTCCGGCGATCTCCGCCGTGCGATCGGGATCCACGCGGAACACGCCGAACCCGAGCTGCGGGATGGCGGTGCCGTTGTTCAGGGTGATGGTGGGAACGTTCGTCTCCGACATGGGTGCAACGCTACCGAGCGTGCCGGGAACGTTCACGCCTGCCGGTCGGACGGCTCGTCGACAGAGGCACGTGGTTCGGCCGATGGCACGGCATCCGTCGGACGAGGGTTGCCGACGAACGCTGCGGTGAAATGGAAGACGCGATCCGGGTCGTCCTGGCTCTCCGAGAGCCGGTCGATCCCGTGCTGTCGCCAGCGCTCCATCACCTGGATCACCTCCTCCGCCATTCGCCGGGACTCGTCTCTGGTGAGCATCGCTGCGCCGAGATAGATCGCGCGGGTCGTGTTCGGCTCCTGCGGAATGCTCTCGTCGAGCATCCCGCGCAACCAGTCGAGCCGCTCGGCCGCGAACGGATCAGCGGCGATGGCGCCGCCGCCCGCGGCTTCGCCCGGCAGGTTCAGGCCTCCGGGATGGGTCATCCGCCACACTCTGTCGCGCGCGTCCCTGGCATGCTCTGGCGACTCCTCGATCAGTCCAGCCTTGGCCAGGACACGAAGGTGGAAGCTCAGCGAGTTCGCCGGTTCGCCGATGATGTCCGCAAGGTCGGCTGCTCTGGCGTGACCGCGCGCTCCCAGCTCCCACATGATCCGCTGCCGCATGGGATGCGTCAGCGCTCGCAGCATGACGGGGTCGGTCACGGTGAACGACTGCAGCAGGCCGACCTCGTCCTGGCCGGTCTCCGTCTCGGCACTCGACCCGGTCTCTTGCGGTGCGTTCACGCTGGGATCCTCATATGTCCGAGTCTAGCCGTTCTGCAAATCCCATTGCGCAATAGTCCTTGCGCAATACTTCTTGTGCATCTAGAGTGGCCACATGCCCAGAACCCGACGGATGCCGACGGCCACCGACACGACCATGAAGGTCGACATCGGCAGCAGTACGGATGTCCCAGAGACGACAGACACGGCTCCGACTGCCCTCCCGGCCGATAGCGCGGCTGTTCGCCACGGAGCGACCCTGTGGGGCAACGCCCCCTACCTGCTGTTGATGACCGGCAAGACCGGCCAGCTCGTCGGAGCGGGCGTCGCCGCGTTCGCCGTGCCGCTCGTCGCATTCGCGGTGACCGGCTCCGTGTTCCTGGCCGGAGTCATCACGGCCGTGGCCGAGGTCGGTGTGCTGGTCGTCACCCTTCCAGCCGGCATGATCGCCGACCGCGTCGATCGTCGCCGGCTGATCATCGTCTGCTCGGCGATCGGCATCGCACTCTGGGCGTCTCTCGCGATCACGGACGCCGCCGGCGCGCTCGGCGGGTGGCAGCTCGCGGCCACGCTCGCCGCGGCTTCGGCGGTAGCGGCGTTCTACGGGCCGGCCGAGACCGCGTCGATCCGTTTCGTGGTCCGGCCAGAACAGCTGGGATCGGCCATGGCGGCCATGCAGGGTCGCAGCGCGGCAGCGTCTCTCGCAGCGGCACCGCTCGGCGGTCTGCTCTACGGGCTCTCGCGCGCGCTGCCGTTCGTGGCCGGCATCCTCGGCTACCTGGTGGCCGGCATCACCGCGCTCGCCGTCCGCGCTCCACTGAACGACCCGCCTTCTTCCGAGCAGGCGAGCGGTGCGGGATCGATCGCCGAAGGCATCCGCTTCGTGCTCGGCGTGCCGTTCCTGCGGCTGGGCGTCGTGGTGTTCGCCGCGATCAACCTGGCTTTCGACGGCGTCGTCGTTGGGGTGAACCTGCACCTCGTGGCCGCGCACACTGCACCGCTCGCCATCGCAATGGTCGACGTGGCCGTCGGCATCACGATGATCGCGGGGTCGGTGCTGGCGCCGACGCTCGTGAAGCGGTTCCCGACCGGATGGCTCGCCGTGGCGTGCCTGATCCCGTCAGGACTCGGGGCGGTCGGCATGGCCGTCACCGACGACTACGCGGGCTACATCGTGTGGTCGTGCGTGATGACCGCGTTCATCCCCACGGTCAACGCGGGCCTCCTGGGCTACGCCGCCGCGATCACGCCGCTCTCCCTCCAGGCTCGGATGAGCTCGGTCGTCATGATCTCGTCCCTCGCCGTCGCCCCGATCGCTCCGGTGATCGCGGGCTGGGCGTTGCCGACGCTCGGCGTGCCGTTCACGCTCGGTGCGTTCGGCGCGCTGCTCCTCGCCAGCACCGTCGCCCTCGGCGTCGCGCGTTCCGTTCGTCGCATCGGACGCCCTGGCACCTGGGAGTCCGACGCACTCACCGCAGCCGCCGGTTGAGCCTGCGGCGGGCCACCGGTTCCGGCGCATCACATCGCGTCTGCGACGTGACGGCCGCACGTGCTGGGGAGCGAAACCAGCATGCAGCACCCGGAGTTCGACGGACTCGCGCGGCGGTATTGCGGGCTACACGTCGTAGACGCGGATGAGCTCGCGCTTCAGCACCTTGCCGCTCGGGCCGAGGGGCAACGTCTCCACGATCACCAGGCGTCGCGGGAACTTGTAGGCCGCGACCCGCTCCTTCGCGTGCTCGATGAGTTCCTCCGGCGTCGCCGTCGCACCGGGCATGAGCGTGACGGCCGCCATGATCTCCTGTCCGTGGGTTTCGTGCGAGACCCCGAACACCGCCACCATCGAGACGGCCGGATGCGCGGACAGCACCTCCTCCACCTCACGCGGGTAGACGTTGTAGCCGTTGCGCACGATCATGTCCTTCTTGCGGTCGACGATCGTCACGTAGTCGTCGTCGCTCTTGGTGCCGAGGTCGCCCGTGCGGAACCATCCGTCGATCACCGCTTCCGCCGTCGCCTCCGGAAGGTGCAGGTATCCCTTCATGAGGTTGTGTCCGCGCACCACGATCTCGCCGAGCTCGCCCCGCGGGAGCAGTGCGATGCGGTCGTCGACATCCGCGTCTGCGATCTCGACCTCGACGCCCCAGAGCGGCTGGCCGACGGTGCCGGCGCGGGTCGGCTTGCCGACCACGTTGAACGTCGCGACCGGGGAGGTCTCGGTGAGGCCGTATCCCTCGTGGATGTTCACGCCGTACACCTCCTCGAAGCGCTCGATGACCGCAAGCGGCAGTGCCGAGCCTCCCGAGAGGCCGTATTTCAGCGGCGGACGTTCCGGATTCGCCTTCGCCGCCTCCAGCAGTGCGATGTACATGGTCGGGACGCCGGTCATGATCGTGCACTTGTGCTTGTTCAGCAGTTCGAGTGCCGTCGCACCGTCGAACTTCGGCACGAGCACGACCGTGGCGCCTGCGCGGAAGCCCACGTTCATGACGCACACCTGGCCGAAGGTGTGGAAGAGCGGGAGGCAGCCGAGCACCCTGTCGTCCGCACCCAGGTCGAACGCGTCGGTGAGGAGCGAGCTGGTCTGCTCGACGATGGCGAAGTGGCATCCCTCGGCACCCTTCGGCTTGCCGGTGGTGCCGCTGGTGTAGAGGATCGTCGCGGTGTCGAACGGGTTCATCGGCTCGTACCCGTCGACGGGCTGGGCCGCGGACGCCTCGTCCTCCAGCCGCGGGAACGGCAGGGATTCCTTCATCTCGTCGGGCACCAGCACGCTGAGCACGTCGATGCCGGCCTGTGCCGCGCCCTTCGCTCCCTCGCCGAGCAGCGGCGCCGCGCAGATCAGTGCGCTCGCGCCGGAGTCCTCGAGGACGTAGGCGATCTCATCCGCCTTCAGAAGAGCGTGCACGGGAACGACGACGCCGCCGAGCGCGAGGATCGCGAAGTACACGCGAGGAAAGTCCGGGACGTTCGGGATGAGCACCGCGACCGGCGTCCCGCGACTGACACCGCGGGCCTTGAGGGCGCCGGCGTAGCGCCGCGTCTCCCACCACAGCTGGGCGTAGGTGATCTCCTGGTCGCCGAAGATGACTGCGATCCGATCGGGATTCTGACGGGCCGCCTCGGTGAGGATCGAGGCGACCGAGATGGTCGCGAATCCGGTGGGCTGGGAACCCTGTCCATCGGAGGCGGAAACGGGTTCGGCATTCAGGACGTCGGTCATGGCTGCTCCTTGTCGTCATTGACATGGAAAGTGGGTCGCCCGCCCAGGTCGGCGGTGTTGCAAGAAACCTACACTCTGTCGCGCGCTCCGGACGCCCCCAGTCCCGCCGACATTTCACCCCCACCCCACGGCTGCGAAAGCAGCAGGATCAGCTGTCGTGCATGCAGAACAGCAGGATCACTGCTGTTTCCAACGACAGCTGCTGTTTTCGGCACGGCTTGCCGCGACCGCCGCATCGGCGCGTTCATGGCAGGCCCGCGAGGCGCAGGAGCGCGGCGGCCGCCGCTCCGACGATGACCACCACGAGGAACGGCGCCTTGAACAGCAGGGCGATCAGCGCTGCGACGAGCGATCCGATCCTCGAGTCGAAGGCCAGCTGCTGTCCTGACGCCAGCGTGTTGATCACGGTGAGGGATGCCAGCAGACCGATCGTGAGCGTGCCTGCGATGCGAGTCATCCGCTTGTTCTTCAGCCATGCTGCCGGCACGAGGTAGCCGATGAGCTTCGTGAGGTACGCGACAATGCCCGCCGCGAGGATGTAGAGCCAGGTGGTCACGGCATCCGCCCTTCTTCTGCTGGATCCACGAAGTCGGGCTCGAGTCCCTCATCGGCCGAGCCGACACCGAGGAAACCCCACACCGCAGCGACCACGGCAGCCACCAGCACGGGGATCCCCGGCGGCACGAACGGAATGACGACCACCGTCACGACGGCACAGGCCACGGCGATGGCGACCGGCTCCCGCGCCTTGAGCCGCGGCCAGAGCAAGCCGAGGAACGCGGCGACGGCGGCACCGTCGAGGCCCCATGCCTTGGGATCGCCGATGGCGTTGCCGAGCAACGAGCCGACGGCGGTGAACACATTCCACAACAGGAATATGCCGATCCCAGTGACCCAGAATGCGCGTTTCTGCTCCGCCGGATCCGTCTGCGCGCTGGCCGTTGCCATCGACTCGTCGATCGTGACGTGGGCGGCGCCCAGGCGCAGCAATCCTCGTGGCTGCAGCAGCGCGTTCAGCTGCATGCCGTAGACGGCATTGCGGATGCCGAGCAGGGCGGCCGACCCGAGCGCAGCGCCTCCCCCTCCGCCGCCGGCGAGAACGCCGATGAACGCGAACTGCGAGCCACCGGAGAACAGCAGCAGGCTGAGCACCTGGGTCTGCCAGAAGTCCAGGCCGGATGCCACTCCCAGCGCGCCGAACGACACGCCGTAGAGCCCGGTGGCGACGGCGACGGATGCTCCGGTGCGCGCCGCTGGAGAGCGCCAGAGCGAGTGCCAGAGTTTCACGCGGACAGTCTGCCAGTGCGCACTCCGTCGCCCGGACTCGGCGCTTCTCGTCGAGCCTTCCGCACACGCCCGACACCCAGCTCGGGCTCACGCCCTCGAGAGCGTGACCCGCTCGGCGACTCGGCGGCCACGACGGCAGAGCGGCTCCCAGCCACGCACCGACCCGATCGCGCACGCCCGGCGGGGACGCCCACACGAATAGAATGGAGGGCTCATGTCTTCCGTGCCGCCCGCCGAATCGTCCCCGACCGCCGTTGCGGGCATCCCCGTCATCTATTTCCCACCCGAGCTGCCCGTCTCAGAGCGCCGGGAGGAGATCGCGCGCGCCATCGAGGCGAACCAGGTCGTGATCGTCGCGGGAGAGACCGGATCCGGCAAGACCACCCAGCTGCCGAAGATCTGCCTCCAGCTGGGGCGCGAGTCCATCGGGCACACCCAGCCCCGCCGCATCGCGGCGAGGGCGATCGCCGAGCGCGTCGCCGAAGAGCTCGGAGACGAGGTCGGAGGCCTGGTCGGCTACAAGGTGCGGTTCACCGACGAGGTGTCGAAGGCGACACGCATCAAGGTGATGACCGACGGCATCCTGCTCAACGAGATACACCGCGACCGCGACCTGACCGCGTACGACACGATCATCATCGACGAGGCGCACGAACGCAGCCTCACGATCGACTTCCTGCTCGGCTACCTGAAGCGGCTGCTGCCCAGGCGCCCCGACCTCAAGGTCATCGTCACCAGCGCGACCATCGACCCGGAGAGCTTCGCGAAGCACTTCGCGGATGCCGCAGGCAACCCGGCGCCGGTGATCGAGGTCTCCGGACGCACCTATCCCGTCGAGGTGCGGTACCGACCGCTCGTCGCGGACGACGAGGGCGATGACGACGATGTGGACGCGACGCCCTCCGTCGACAGGGACTATCTGACCGGCATCACGGATGCCCTTGACGAGCTCGGCCGCGAGAAGGCGGGCGACGTGCTCGTGTTCCTCTCCGGCGAGACCGAGATCCGGGATGCGGAAGACGCGATCCGCGGACACCTCACGCGCCGCGGCGACGCGGCAACGACCCAGGTGCTGCCGCTGTACGGACGCCTGTCGTCCGCGGATCAGCATCGCGTGTTCGGGCCGGTGCCCGCCGGGATCCGCCGCCGTGTCGTGCTGTCGACGAACGTCGCGGAGACGAGCCTGACCGTG